>JBAQSX010000100.1:0-161253 GCA_049296695.1 Methylococcaceae bacterium
GGTAGTGCATCAAAAAAGTAGGTTAGTTAATATTAAACCTTTCGGAGTTCAAACCTAGGTTTGAACTCCAGCTAAAATGGCGTTTTGTTAAAACCTACTCTTTTGAAGCACTAACGTTTTTTTCTTGAATTGACGGGATTTATTTCAGCGCGGTGACGGCGAATCGCTTTAGGGTCATTGGCTAAAGGACGATAAATTTCAATTCTATCTCCCGTTTGCACCTTATAATCTAAAGGTCGTAATACAGAAAAAATCCCCACATCTAGTGTATTTAAATCTAATGCAACTTGATTTAATAAACCCGATTGCTTAATAACTTGAACAATAGTAGAGCCTTGTTCAATATCTAAGGCAATAATAATTTGATTTTCAGATGTAGCATAAGCCACTTCAACTGCAATACTCTCAGACATAAATACTTTTAGCTCGCTGGGTAAAAGAACTCACCATGGTATTTGAAATTTGATTAAATAACGCGCCAAAGGCTAAGCTGGTTAATTTACCCGACATTTCAAATTCTAAATCTAAAGAAATTTTACTGGCATCTTCACGCAAAGGCATAAATCGCCATACACCTTCTAAATGTGAAAACGGGCCATTTAATAGTGACATGCTAATACTGCCGCCATGGTCGATTTTATTACGCGTGGCAAAGGCTTTATGAAAACCATTTTTAGCAATCACTAATTCGGCTTCAATAATAGTATCGTCGCGTTTTAATATTCGACTACTACTGCACCATGTTAAAAACTGTGGATAAGCTTCAATATCATTGACTAAATCAAACATTTGTTTAGCGGAGTATTTAACTAACGCGCTTTTTTGTACGACTGTGGTCATTCTACAATACTCCAACAGTATGTAAAAATACCAGAAATAAAGTAGCAGGCACAATATAACGCATTAAAGCTTGCCAAATTTTATAATACTGCTCAGGCAAGGCTAATTCGTCTTGACTGATATGTTGATATAAATACCAACCTGTAAAAACCGCAATACCAAAGCCACCAATGGGTAACATTAAATTAGCGGTTATATAATCAATAAAAGCAAAAAAGGTTAAACCAAAGAGTTTAAAATTAGCACCTGTATTAAATGAAAAGACTGTGCCTAAACCAATTAACCAAGTAACAAGACCTGCATAAATACACGCTTGTTTGCGTTCAAGGTTTTTATTTTCAATTAAATAAGCCACCGCAGGTTCAATTAAAGCAATTGATGAAGTTAATGCGGCAAATACTAACATTACAAAAAAGAATACCCCAAATAACCAACCGCCTGTCATATTACCAAAAGCAATCGGTAAGGTTTCAAAGACTAAACCCGGGCCTGAGGCGGGATGCAAGCCGTGCATAAAAACTAAGGGGAAAATGGCAATACCTGCCAATAAGGCAATTACAGTATCGGCTACTGCAATCCATACTGAGGTTTGCATAATAGAAACGTTTTTAGGTAAATACGCGCCATAAATCATAATCGTGCCACAGCTTAAACCTAAACTAAAAAAGGCTTGTCCCATTGCTGTTAATATCATTCTTCCGCTGATTTTGCTAAAGTCGGGGGTAAATAAAAAGTCTAAGCCTTGTTGATAATAAGAAGTGGTCATGGCATAACCAACTAAAAATAACATTAAAACAAATAATAATGGCATAAATAATAAAGCGAATTTTTCTAAACCTTTATTAACGCCGCGCTCAACAATTAACATAGTCACTAACATAAATGCCGTATGCCAAAAAGCGAGTTTAATGGGACTGCCGACAAAATCACTAAATAAGGTTTTAGTGGCTTGCGCGTCTGCACCAAAGAAACTGCCAAAAAAAGCTTTTAAGGTATAAGCACTCGCCCAACCTGCAATCACGCTGTAATAAGACAGAATTAATAAACCCGCCAATACCCCAAGCCAGCCTAAATAACGCCAATAGGGATGGGCATTCACCTCGCTGGTTAATTGCCGCATGGTTTCAATGGGGTTGCGTCCGACGCGCCGCCCTAGCAGGGTCTCTGCCATCATTAAGGGAATACCAATTAACGCCACGCACAGCAGGTAAATGAGTACAAACGCGCCGCCGCCGTTTTCACCTGTAATATAGGGAAACTTCCAAATATTACCCAAACCCACCGCTGAGCCTGTAGCCGCTAAAATAAACGCTAAACGCGAAGACCATTGATTACGCGCTATTGTTTTAGTATCCGTCATAATGTAAAACCTATAGTGATGATGAAACCGCTAAATGCGGTATTTATGAGCTTTAATAAAAGACTTGCCCACGCAAGCTTAATAATTCAGTAAAATAACAAAAATAATCCCTTACGTCAGTTTAAAAATCAAACTATGTCCGATAAAAAATCTAAAAAAAGTAAATCCGCTGGCAATAGCACCATTGCCGTTAATCGCCAAGCCACGCATGAGTATTTTATTGAAGAACGCTTTGAAGCGGGCATGGTATTACAAGGCTGGGAAGTGAAAAGCCTGCGCTCAGGTAAAGTCCAGCTTAAAGAAAGTTATGTGATTTTGAAAAATGGTGAGGCGTGGCTGTCACGGGCGCATATTTCAGCTTTATTATCCGCCTCAACCCATGTGAATCCTGACGCGATACGCAATAAAAAATTACTGCTCAATCGTCATGAAATCAATAAACTCATCGGTGCAGTCGAGCGCAAAGGTTATACCATTGTACCGCTGTCGATGTATTGGAAAGCGGGTCGGGCTAAAATTGAAATCGGTCTTGCCAAGGGTAAGCAATTACACGACAAACGCGCCACTGCCAAAGACCAAGATTGGCAACGTGAACGGGCGCGGATTATGAAAAAAGGCTAATTTCAGGAGGTCAAGCTTTGCTTGATTTTAATTTCACTAGAGGGTCAGGCAAAGCCTGACCTCCACAACACTTATTAATTATGACATTACACGACTTTTTAAATCAATTAACGACTAATCCACAATCTATTAGTTTTAACGATACTATGGCAATTATTGCTGAAAACTATCAGTATCAACCCAGCGAATTTACTAATGGGGATTTAACCAGTGCCGCTGGTATTAATGAAGGCTCTTGCAAAATTTTTGCCTTTGCGAAATCACAGCAATTAAATGAAACCCAAACTTTGCAATTATTTGGTGATTATTATCGCGTGGATGTTTTAAATGAACCTAATGGCACAGGTCATCAAAATATTAGAAACTTTATGCAAACAGGTTGGGCGGGAATTCAATTTAATGGTGTAGCGTTAATTGCTAATTAATAATAAATGCTGTAGAGACGTTGCGCGGCACTCTATTTAATAACTTAAGTTACGCAGTGCAGGAGTTCAAAGCTTGCTTTGTGACATAAAACAACAAAGTACAAAGCAAGCTTTGGACTCCTCTATTATTGATTCAAGAATCTAATGCTGAGATTAAAAAAGCGTATTGTGGGCGCGAATTCATTCGCGCAACTTATTAACAAACAGCGCGAATTTGTCGCGCCCACTCCCATAATACCCTTTTTATTATCTTTGCGTAACTTGCGTTAATTTTTTGGAAAACTTTTAATTTACTTAGCGGTATTACGACGTATTATTTCCAATACTAATTTTTCCACAATACGAATAACTTGATGTTTTTCTCTAGCATCAAGACGCACTACGGGTAAATGAAAACCATATTCTTTAGCATATTGATGATATTCCACTAAATGGGTATTGGTCTCGTTATCATCATAATGGGTTACGGCTAATATAGTAGGATGTTTTTTTAAAAACTCATGATGAAAATGCAGAAAATAATCTAATTCCAATAATGGGTTTTCATGACCATTATCAATCATCACTATCATTCCCGCCGCGCCTTTACACAATAAGTTTGCCATAAAATCGAAACGTCGTTGCCCAGGTGTGCCATAAATATGCAGTTTAGTATTATGTAAATGCAAAATACCATATTCCATAGCTACTGTGGTTTCAGGTTTTCGGTGTAAAGCATCTTTTTCTGTCGCTTTAGCCTCTGTACCAATAACGGGTATTTCGCTAATCGCTCTAATACTGGTGGTTTTTCCTGAACCTACATTACCAACAAAAACAAGCTTGAGTTCTTTTTTTTCTTGAGCCGCTGTGTTGTTTTCTACGCGTGTTGAATGACTGCTAGTTAACATAGTAGTTGATGATTATTATTTTAGTTATAAACTGAATAGCCGCTGTTGTTAATAGTGACATATCATCATTAGTAGTATTAGCTCTGCAATTTATATAACTAATAGCTATTACTGCCATTTCTAACGATGGGTTGCAATGAGACAAACTTTTATATTACATAATACGCTGGACTCGAGGATTCTCTGGAAATTTCTATAGTATCAGCAAAACTTAAAGTCTGACCTATTTTTTCAAGTAATTGTCTATTGGCGGTATCAATAAAGTGAAATCGACAACCAACACAATACATTTTGGGATTAATATTATATTTTAACCATAGCGTTTCTATTTGTGCATAAATAGCGACTTGCTCATCTGTAAAATTATTTTTTATAATAATCGCCCTTATGATATTTTGGGCAAAGGGACGAGGACTAATAAACATCAATCCTTCTGAAGAAAAATCACTTAAATAACCTAATAATTCATGATTATGCGCATCGATAATATCTAAGTATTGATAAAGATAAACGCGTCGCGCCTCTCTAGGGATTAATAATTGCTGGCTATCTTTACTTAGTTGTTGTTTATTTAAGCATTGTGTTTTTGATTTCATTGGTATCGCCTCTAAGTAAAGTATTTTTATGCTATTAATAACGTGATAGTATAAAAATAATGCTAACGGTGATTGGTAAATCTACCGCTATGCAATTAAGCGTCTCTTTTTAGATGGTAGTCATAATTATAGAAATGAATTTATTTACTTTTATGTATGGGTAATAAATTTTAACTATAATTAATCTGAATTGAGAGATAAGGTAGTGTATGTCGATGCGTTAAGTATTCAATCAAATAAAAAGAGTCGCGCACAAAATTATGATTAGGTATGCCGCTAAAATGCTTAATTATTTATAAGCCCATTTTTTTGATGTCAATACTGTTTTACTTTAGCTATTTCTATCTCTTCGGGAAAACTTAGCGTATTACCTATATGTTCAAGTAATTTGCGATTATAGGCATCAATACCGTGAAATCGACAGCCAATACAGTGCATGCTTGGGTTAATATTGGGTTTAACCCAGAGGGTTTCTATTTTTGCATGAACTCTAATGGCTTGTTCTACAAAATTGTTGTTAATACAAATCGTTTTTAATGATTGCCTAGCAATGGGATGGTGGCTAATAAACATTAAACCTGTCGTGGAAAAATCACTTAAATAGCCTAATAATTCATTATTATGGCTATCAATAACATCTAAGTACTGATGTAAATAGACGCGTCGAAAACGGCGCGACATCAATTGATGTTTATCGAGTTTGAGGTGTTGTTTTTGTTCAGTTTCACTTCCTTGTCCTACTCGGTATTGGGGCTTTGCTGTCATGACCTTTCTCTCAAGTGAATGTGTGGCTGTTTTCAGTCTAAAAAATAAATACTTACCTTGTTTAATTTACGCAAAGGATTAACAAGAACAGGCGTTGAAGAGCTTTAGCTATTCACGATAGTGGGTAGCTAAAGCTCTTGGATTCGAGCTTATTTAATTTTTCTGCGTAACTTCAGTTACCTACTTCAGTGACAACAACATCAATGCCGTTTTGGCGCAGTCGGGTGCGCAAGGTACTGACACTGCTCATTTGTGTGTAAGGCCCTAATTTGACCCGATACCAAGTGACATTGCCCACTTTGGCTTTCTGCACGGTGGTTTCAATGCCCATAGTGGCGAGTTTCGCGCCCAGTTGTTCAGCTTCACTTGCGGTTTTAAATGAGCCAGCCTGCATGGTGTAATGTTTAGTATTAACCTTGCCTATTGCCTCTTCACGCGCTCGCGTTTTGATTTCATAATCAGGAACGACTATGTCTCTTTCGGGCAAAATGGTATAAAAATCAAACTGTGGCCCTGTCGGTTCGGCTGCTTTCATTTCGAGTGGCTTATTGGTTTTTACACTCTCAGGGTTAGTAACATTTACCTCTGCGGGTGGCGGATGTTTTTTTAGACGCGAATTAATCGCGACCAAAATCACCACAACCACCGCCATGATTGCTCCACTCACTAGCATTGATTTGACTAAACCCCGCGCCAGTTTTTTTCGGGGCGGTGGTTTTTTGTCTCTACCTTGAACACGGTATTTATAGTCTTTTGCCATTACATCATTTCAGGCGCATTAATTGTCAATAAGTTCAAGCCATTAGCTAAGACTTGTTTGACTGCACAAATTAAATTTAAACGGGCATTACGCAACTGCGGCTCGTCAACCAAGAACGGATGCGCGTTGTAATAAGTATGAAACTCGTGCGCTAAATCGCGTAAATACTGAATAATTTGATGCGGTTCGTGTTGCTCTGCGGCGCGTTGCAACATTTCTGCATAGCGTGCTAAAGTCGCCACTAAATGCAGTTCATGGCTTTCGCTTAATAGTTTCACGCCAGCTGTACCTAAAGCTATATCTCTGACTAAACCTTTTTCATCCAATTGGCGTAACACACTGCAAATCCGAGCGTGAGCATACTGCACATAAAACACAGGATTCTCATTGGTTTTTGAGGTGGCTAATTTTAAATCAAAATCAATGTGTTGATCAGAGCGACGCATCACATAAAAGAATCTGGCGGCATCTTTGCCCACTTCATCACGCAATTGCCGCAAGGTGACAAACTCACCTGAACGGGTCGACATTTGGATTTTTTCTTCACCGCGATACAAAGTCGCAAACTGCACCAGCAATACTTTTAATTTGCTTTCATCCGCACCTAAGGCTTTTATAGCGGCGCGAACGCGTGGAATATAACCGTGATGATCCGCGCCCCAAATATCAATAATTTGATCAAAGCCACGTTCTAATTTATTGAAATGATAGGCAATATCGGAGGCAAAATAAGTATATAAACCATTTTCACGAATCACTACGCGGTCTTTTTCATCACCCAAAGCACTTGAGGCAAACCACACTGCGCCATTTTGTTCATATAAATGCCCACCTTGACGCAAACGATCTAAGGCTTTTTCGACTGACCCATCATCCATTAATTGCCGTTCAGAAAACCATTGCTCAAAAGTTACGCCAAATTCTTGCAAATCGTCTTTAATATCATCGAGTATGGTTTTTAAGCCAATATCAAAAAAATCTCTGTATAAAGAAGAACCTAACAAGGTTTTAGTGCGGGCAATTAAGGCATCAATATGAATTTCTTTATCGCCACCTTGGGGTTCGTCTAAAGGAATCGCTTCAAACACTAATTCGGCAGGTCTGCGATAATCATTGTTATCATGACTGTGAATGTTTGCGGCAATAGTGCGTACATAATCGCCCCGATAGCCATTGCTTGGAAATTCAATGGTTTCACCACAGGCTTCTAAATAACGTAACCAAATACTAGTCGCCAAAATATCCATTTGCCGACCTGCATCATTAACGTAATACTCGCGCTGTACTTCAAAACCCACCGCTTGCAATAAATCCGCTAACACAGAACCATACGCCGCGCCTCTACCATGCCCCACATGCAACGGGCCTGTGGGATTCGCGGAGACAAATTCAACTTGTACTTTTTTACCCGCACCCACGGTGCTTAAGCCAAAGTTCGCGCCTTGTTGATGAATTTGCGCAATCACGGCATATTGAAAATCAGGATTAACGAAAAAATTGATAAAGCCAGCCCCTGCCAATTCAACTTGGGTGATTGCCTCGTGGGCGGGCAAAGCGTCAATAATGTGCTGGGCTAAAACACGCGGCGGTGTTTTCGTAGGCTTGGCAAGTAATAAGGCTAAATTAGAAGCAAAATCGCCGTGTTGACTATCACGGCTGCGTTCAATAATGATGGCAGGCGCGAGTTCTGGTGCGAGAACACCAGTGGATTTTAAGGTGCTGAGGGCATTTAAAAGAAGTGTTTCTATCGTTTGTTTCATGAAGTTACTGCGTTGAGAGTCAAATAATTAGATGGTTCATTATCGCTTAAAGACCATTTTTTATCCATTGAAACAAGTGCTTTAGATTCTTAGCGTAAAAAACGAGGGACTTTTATTTTTAAGCAATTGTAGAGGCGGTATTAGAAACGACCTCTACATATTACCGTTATTGCGCAATATAAAAATACGATTAATGTCGTATTAAATACTTAAAGGTGCTGGCATTATGTTTTTTTAAATCGTGCAGAAAAGAATGGAAATCGATGTGATAATCTACAGTAAGCATATTCGCATTTTCTTTGAGTTGTTCTAGCGTTATAGCGGGTTTGCTATTAAACGCTAAAACAATAATATTGCCGCGTCCTTGTACAGCTAAAAATAAAGTATGCCATTTAAAAGTTTGTCCTATCCAATTAGAAACTTCGATAAATAAAGGGTCGGTTAAACCACCCCAAAGATTAATCACTAACATGCCATCTTGTTTTAAAACCGCTTGGCAGTGTTCAAAAAAGGCTTTATTACGCAAGGATTCTGCCATGCCTTCAGAATCAAAAGCATCGATAATAACAAGACCATAATGCCCACGATAATTATCATGATGACTACGCATATAATCCGCACCATCATCAATTAAAATTTTTAAACGTGGGTCTAAAGGCAAACCAAAATGACTGCGGGCGATTTTAACTACGCTTTGTCGATATTCAATGACTTGAAGTTGACAATCGGGGAAATGATGCAATAAAAATTTACTAATTGAACCACCACCTAAACCAATTAAAAGTACCTTATCATTTAATTGCGGTTTAAATAATAAGTAACTGGTCATGGCGCGAACATAATCTAATTCTAAGCGTTGCGGGCTATTTAAACGCATGGCACTTTGGCGTGATTCAGTTCCAAAATGCAGTGAGCGCACCCCCTCATATTCGACAATTTCAATAATACCGTCATCATCATGTGCTTGATAAATTAAGAGTCCTTCGTATTTATACATGGATTTTGTCAGAGCTAATTAAAAATTAGCTATTTTACGCTATCAAAATTGATAATTGAGGTTGATTTTAAAACCATCTAAATCGCCTACTACTCATCACTTTAAAATTAAAGCGTGTAAACCCTAGGTTCACACGCTTTCAAATCGACTTAAAAAGTCATGCCTATTGTGCCTGCAATTGCATCACTCATATTTTTAGCCGTGGTATAGTTCATACCAATTTTCAAATCATTTGCTATGCCGCTATGCGTAACGCCGCGTAGACTGACATTGAAGCCGTATTCTTGCTGGCTATCAATAAAAGAACCATAGCTACTGCCAAAACGGGTATCAGCAAAATTTAAGCTGGCACTGACTTTACGCCCCAATAAGCTGTAATCGGTTTCTTTAAGCAATTGCGCGCCATTGCGATATACATCAACATTGCCATCGGCAACACTAATTAATCTGCTACGACTAATCTCGGCAAATTGTCCGCTAACGCTCACCAAACCTGCCAAGGCATTAATGGTTTGATAAGTATATTGATTTTGTAAAATTAAGGTATAACCTTTACCTAAAGCAAAGCCTAAATTACTTTGAACGCCGCCTGAATAAATAAAACTACTATCAGCGCATTTTAAATCATGGCTGTGCAAACAATCTAAATTCGCGCCGCCAATACGCGCCAGTGGTACTAAATCCCAATTAAGCACATCATAACGCGCTACAGGAATACGAATCCCCATACCCATTGACACGTTATAAGTAGAGCCACCATTGCTACGATTGACATAACTTAAAGGCACATCAAACAACACCGCCCACGCTTTACCTAATTCATGGGTATAACTAGGCGTTACGGTATAAACCTGTACATCTTGATTACTAAAACTATAATTGGATAAACGCGCTTTTACTGCTAGGCGACTTTTGTTTTGCGGACTATCTGCCTCTTTATCAAAATGACCCGCCAACACGCCACCTAAATCTAAGTTTTGATCGTAATACGCCATTTGTGCAATATAACTGGCAGGATTACCCTGTAACACACCGTTTTTAAAATAGTTATTAATGGTGCTATGCGCATTGGCAGTAATAGCACTATCAATTGCTGTTTTAGGAATAGGACTGACAATGTTAGCATCGGACGAAACAGTGCCTGAATTAAACTTATCACTTAATTTGTTAGCAAAGTCGGCTTTATCTGTATTACTCAGTGAACCTATTTTATTAAACTGATTACCACTAAAAATAGAACCTGCTTTTGATAAACTCACATTATTAATGACAGTATTAACATTATCTTGCGTGGTTTTATCAAGCGGGCCACTTTTAGCATAAGTATAAGACTCACTTAGCAAATAATGGTATAGCTCAGCTTGAACCCCTCCTTGTTTTTGTATAGTGGTAAAAGTTGGTTTATCGTCACTGCCAAGCTGTTCTACTACATAAGTATCAGAAGCCGCCCGCACAATATAAAATGATTGACTATTACTGCTATCGGTGATTTCAATCGCTCTGCGCACGTCAGTTATGGCGGGATATACATTAAACACCTGACTGCTAAACAAACTATTTGCCGCGTCTGTTTGCGAATCAAAATGAAATTCATGCGTCACGCCTTGCATGGTTTCAAAGGCGGTGATTTCCGCTTTAGCCGTTAAGCTAGCACTCATCAAAGGCAATAGCGCGGCGTATAAAAGTGATTTTTTAAAGTTCATAAGGTTTATTAGTTGATTGCTGTAGGTTTGCTATTATTCCACCCTTCTAATCACACTCCAAAACCATCATCTTATGCGACTAGGAAATAGAACAGGAAAAAGAGAAATGTGAGGCGTAGGAAAAAAACGCCTTCCCACGTTTAAAGATTATAAAGTAAGCAACGCAATCAAGCCATGTAGAGCTTAAAACGCTAAAATTATTCTTTCCAATACCACTTAAATACTTTAAAACATTATGCAAATCGATACCCTATTACATGCTCGTTGGATTATTCCCATAGAACCTGAAAATACTGTTTATGAAAACTACAGCCTAGCCATTAATAAGGGCAGAATTATTGACTTATTACCTAGCGAACAGGCAAAACAAACCTATCAGGCTATTAATAGCCAAGAATTAAATGAGCATGTTTTATTACCCGGATTAATTAATAGTCATACTCACGCGGCAATGACTTTATTGCGCGGTATTGCCGATGATTTACCCTTAATGGATTGGCTACAAAATCATATTTGGCCTTTAGAACAACGTTGGGTCAGTGAAGAATTTGTAAAAGATGGCACAGATTTAGCCATTGCTGAAATGTTATTAGGCGGCACGACTTGTTTTAATGATATGTATTTCTTTCCAGAAATAACTGCTGAACAGGCAATTCAACGCGGCATTAGAGCCAGTATTGGCTTAATTGTGTTTGATTTTCCGACGTGTTGGGCAAAAGATAGCGATGATTATATTAATAAAGGATTAGCTTTATATGAGCGTTTTAAATCAGAGCCATTAATAACGACCGCTTTCGCGCCACACGCACCTTATACCGTATCTGACGAACCTTTTAAAAAATTACATGAATTGGCTGAGCAATATCATTTAAAAGTACATTGCCATATTCATGAAACAGCCCATGAAGTTGAGGATAATCGTCCTTTAGAACGTTTAACGCAATTAGGCTTAATTAATCAATCCTTAATGGCAGTTCATGCCACCCAACTAACTCAAACTGAAATTGAACAATTAGCACAAGCAGGTTCTAGTATTATTCACTGCCCTGAATCCAATTTAAAACTCGCCAGTGGTTTTTGTCCGATTGCGAATTGTTTAGCGGCAGGTATTAATGTGGCTTTAGGCACAGATGGCGCGGCGAGTAATAATGATTTAGATATGTTTGGTGAAATGCGTACAGCGGCATTACTTGCCAAAGCGGTGGCTAATAATGCCAGTGCTATTCCTGCTATGACCGCTTTAAAAATGGCAACCATTAATGGCGCGAAAGCTTTAGGATTAGAAACCGAAATTGGTTCATTAATAATTGGCAAAGCCGCTGATATTATTGCGGTGGATTTATCTGATTTAGCCACGCAACCTGTTTATCATCCTATTTCGCAAATAGTTTATGCGGCTTCGCGTAATCAAGTCAGTGATGTTTGGGTGGCGGGAAAACAAGTGGTCAAACAAAGACAATTAATGACTTTTGATTTAAAAGCATTAAAAGAAAAGATTGCCCTGTGGCAAGGTCGATTGGCGGAGTAATACGTTTCTGAATCAGGATTAACAGGATTTATCCTGAAAATCCTATAATCTTGAAAATCCTGATTCAGACAATAGTTACCGCTTAAGAAAAGTCCTTAGCAGCAATTAATAACTCATCAATAAAATGTTGCCCATACAAAGGCAAATAATTATGTTTCAAATAAGCAATTTTAGTGCAAGAACTTGGAATTAAATGCGATAAATCACGCACCACTAAATCTTGATCAATAATACTATCATAAGCAATCCCTGCAATTAAACCCACGCCCAAACCCAAGCGTACATAAGTTTTAATGACATCAGTATCAGCGGCGGCTAGAATAATGTCTAATTCAATACCTGTGGGTTTAAATGCTTTTTCAATAGTTGACCTACCCGTAAAACCAAAACTATAAGTTAAAATGGGATATTGCGCCAAACGTTGTAAAGTAATCTCACCCTCACTTAAAGGATGTCCTTGAGGCATAACAACAGCATGATGCCATTCATAACAACGTTCTAAAACTAAATCGGTTTCTTGATCGACTTTTTCAGTACAGATGGCAATATCAGCTTTACGCGTATGTAATTGGGTAATTAATTGCTCAGGCGATGCCTGCACCATATAAATACTCACATTAGGATATTTAGCCCTAAAACGCTGAATCGGTTTTGGCAAAAAATATTTCGCCTGCGTGTGGGTAGTGGCAATATGCAGTGTACCTTGATTACTATCTAAATAATCAGCCGCAATTAATTGAATATTATTTTTTGCTTGATTAATAGCGCTCACCTCTTCCATGATACGATTACCCAATGAAGTCATACCAACGAGTTTTTTACCTTGGCGTTCAAATAAAGGCGAGCCAATTTCTGCTTCAAAAAGCTGTAATTGCCGACTAACCGCTGATTGCACAATGTGCATTTTTTCAGCGGCTTTAGATAAATTCAAATTGGTTTCTTGCAACACGCGCAATAATTCGATTTGACTCAAGTTCATGAAAACTCCTTTTTGCTAGTAATAGAATACCACAAGCGGTATTAACTAACTGTTTAATAAAATAGTACACTATTGAAATTCAGCGCGTAATTCATAGAATCATACACGCTTTTTTATAAAGAATAACCTTACGCGAGCCTTGATATGCCGATTGAAATTATTTCTGCTCAGAAAACATGGAATATAAATCAACAAGAAAATAAATATAGACGTTGGCCTTCACGGCAGACTCCAGAACGTTTATATCCAATTGCGCAACCGCAAAGTCAACCTAGTTTTAAAATTAAGCCAGATGAAAAAATATTTTGTATTGGCTCTTGTTTTGCCGCTGAATTAGGTAGAGCCTTATACCGTCTTAATTATCAAGTATTATCGGTATTTCATGACTTGCCTAAATCAATTAATCGCGTCAGCGGTGATGACGGTATGTTTCATAAATATAATGTGGCAACTATTTATAATGAATTAAGTTGGGCATTAAATCCACAAACCCCCTACAGCCACGAACAAGTTTTAATTGAAACTAGCGGCGGTCGTTTGCAAGATTACCAATTAGCAGGTAGACGTTATGCCGATGAGCCACAAGCGGCAAAACAATTTAGAGAAGCTTTTAATTTAGCTTTTAAAACCGTAGCGCAAGCCGATGTCGTGATTCTTACTTTGGGTTTAAGTGAGGCGTGGTTTGATAAACAAACCCAGTTATATTTAAATACTGCCATTCCTGTTGAAATAATTAAACGTTATCCTGATCGTTTTGAAGTCCATGTCTTTAATTATGCTGAAACTTTGCATTATTTAGAAGGCATTTACCAATTACTCAATACTTATTTAAAACCTGATTTTAGATTATTAATTACTGTTTCACCCGTACCCTTATCGTTTACTTTTCGCTCTCAAGATATATTAGTGGCTAATAGCTATTCTAAAGCGGTATTAAGAACCGCTGTTGAAGAATTTTTATTAAATAAAGCCAATGTTAATTATTTTCCCAGTTATGAATTTGTTACTTTAAGTAATCCCGCTGTTGTTTGGAGCGAAACTGATTTTCGCCATGTCGATAGCGTTTTTGTGGATTATATTATGGCAAATGTCATGCAACAATTTACCGATAATCCCAAAGCAGAGCAAAGCACTGCATTAGCCAAAGCTAAAGCTTTATATAATAAAAATTTTCTTGCCGAGGCTAAAACAATATTACGCGCTTTAGTAAAAGAGCATGGTTTAGAAAATAAAGAAATCAGTTTTTTATGGGCGGCTTTGCAATTAGGCGTAAGCGATAAAAAATCCAATCTACTTAAAATCATTGAACACTTTAAAACTTATCGGCATTTAAAACCCACAGAGCAAATAAAACGTTTAATACAGGGTTATCGTAAAACTAAAAATCGCCGTTTTATCGGCTATATTGATAGTTGGCAAAACTCACAATTAACAGGTTGGGCAGTCAATATTGAAAAAAATGCCTCAATACAAGTCAATATTTTAGTTAATGGTCAATTAGTTACTACATTAACGGCCGATCAACCGCGCAGTGATGTCGAACATGTTTATGGTTGTTATTTATATTGCGGTTTTAGTATTACTCTAAACTTAAATAAAGCTGTGCAGAATAAAATTCAAATTGTCTTTGCTGATACAGGGCAAGAATTAAGCGGTAGTCCTATTTATGAGTTTTAATAATAATATTTTCTGGGTAGAGACGTTGCAATGCAACGTTTCTACAATTGCAATCTCTATTAGGAACACTGGTAATAAAAATGTAGGGGCAAAAAATGTTTTGCCCTTTAAACGATCGTTTGTTATTAAAGGGCGAATCAATACGCCCCTGCACTTTACTTATTAACTCAAGTTACGCACTACCTCCCCCTTAGAAAAAGGGGGACTGAGGGGGATTTTAAAAATAGTCTTAGCAAAACCTTTTAAATACAAAGAGAAGGAAAATAACCTTTTTAAAAATCCCCCCTACCCCCCTTTTTCTAAGGGGGGAAATCTATCCTTTTTATCGATTGATAATACTGGCTTGCGTAACTTGAGTTATTAATGAAACCAATGCGCCTGACGAATGCGTAAATCAACTTTATCGCCTTTGTTTAATTGTAATTTCTTAAACTGCTCATTGGGCATTTCTGCATAGACAATAGTATGCGCCTCATCATCTACAATATTTTTTAATAATTCAATACGAATTAACGCGCCTAAATGTTGCCAATCTTTAACAATAGCGGGGGCATTATTTTCATTAACGGCTTTAATAATTTCAATATCATGTGGACGAACATGGGCAATATGACTGTCATGACTGGCTTGTAAACCTGTAACCTGTAACCAATCACTGTTATTTTCCACTTCAAAGATATTAGTTTGTCCAATAAATTTAGAAACAAAGGCATTAGCAGGATGATCGTAAATATCACTGGGCGCGCCTTGTTGTTCAATATTGCCTTTATTTAAAACCACTACTTGACTGGCAACTTCCATTGCCTCTTCTTGATCGTGAGTTACAAAAATACTGGTAACGTGTAATTCAGAATGTAAATTACGCAACCATTGCCGTAAATCTTTTCTAACACTGGCATCTAATGCACCAAAAGGCTCATCTAATAATAAAACTGAAGGCTCAACGGCTAATGCCCGCGCTAAAGCAATACGTTGCCGCTGACCACCTGATAATTGGTCAGGATACCGATTATGTAACCAATCTAACTGCACTAAATTTAATAAATCATGGACTTTTTGTTTAATTTTAGTTTCACTAGGTCGATCACGTTCTTTTTTTACACGCAAACCAAAAGCGACATTATCAAATACGGTCATGTGTCTAAATAAAGCGTAATGTTGAAATACAAAACCAATCCCGCGACTACTCACATGTTGATCGGTTTTATCTTCGCCGCTTAATAATACTCTGCCTGCATCGGGTTTTTCTAAACCTGCAATAATGCGCAATAATGTGGTTTTACCGCAACCCGAAGGCCCTAATAAGGCGACTAATTCCCCTTCAGGGATTTCTAAATTAATATTGTGCAAGGCTGAAAATGAGCCAAAGTTTTTGCTGATATTGCTAAGTAAAATGCTCATGGGAATATTTATTTAATTAAGTTTAAAATATTGTCTGAATCAAAATTGACAAAATTTTAGAATTTATTTTTTAATTCTAAAATTTTGAAAATTCTAATCCAGACACACTATAATTACATTTGCGTGGCTAGTTTATAGACTAAATCACTTAATTTATAACTATCAGTATCGGTGATTTCAGCATTTTGTGAACGATTCATGCGCCATTCTAAAAAACTTTTTAATACTAAAGTGACAATTGCCAATCCTGCTAAAATAGACGCACTTGCAAAAGCGGCAACGCTATCATATTCGTTATAACTCACTTCAACGTGCAAAGGCAGGGTATTGGTCATACCGCGAATATGTCCCGATACCACCGATACCGCGCCAAATTCTCCCATTGCCCGCGCATTACATAATAATACGCCATATAATAATGCCCATTTAATATTGGGCAGGGTAATTAAAAAGAAGGTTTTCCAGCCACTTGCCCCCAAAGATAATGCCGCTTCTTCTTCTTCATTACCCATTTCCTGCATTAAGGGAATTAATTCTCTTGCCACAAAGGGAAAGGTAATAAATAAAGTCACTAAAATAATTCCCGGTACGGCAAAAATAATTTTAATGTTATGTGCGGCTAAAAATTCACCAAACCAACCTTGAATACCGAATAATAAAACAAATATTAATCCTGAAATCACAGGCGATACTGAGAAGGGTAGATCAATTAAGGTGGTCAATAAACTTTTACCTTTAAATTCAAAACGCGTAATTGCCCAAGCCGCCGCAACCCCAAAAACGGTATTTATCGGTACAGTAACTAACGCAGTTAATAAAGTTAAGCGCATTGCCGATAAAGTATCAGGCTGTGTTAATGCCGATAGGTAAGCAAACCAACCTTTAGCAAAAGCTTCAGTCATTACCAGTATTAAGGGTAAGCATAAAAATAAAGCAATAAAAGCGAGGGTAATAAAGGTTAAACTCCAGCGTATCCACAAAGGGTCTTGCAGAGCATGGGTAGGTAATCTTGAAGTCGTTGCCATAATAATTACTTTTACTGGTTAGGAGTAAAATAGCTTTAGCTATTTTTGTAGTTTGTAGCCAATAGCTAAAGCTATTGGACTCCTTTTGTCATTACTTGTTATTAAAGCTGTCCTGAACGTTTGCGTATCCACAATTGTAATAAATTAATAACCAGCAACATTACAAAAGAAATAATTAACATGGTCAGTGCAATTGCAGTTGCACCCGCATAATCGTATTGTTCTAATTTGGTAACAATTAATAAAGGCACAATTTCTGAAACATAAGGAATATTGCCTGCCACAAATATAACTGAGCCATATTCACCTACGCCTCTGGCAAAAGCTAAAGCAAAACCTGTTAATAAAGCGGGAAAAATATTGGGAAAAATAATTTTGCTAAATACTTGCAGACGTGTCGCACCTAAACTCGATGCAGCTTCTTCCATGCGAGTATCAAATTCTTGTAATACGGGTTCAACGGTACGCACTACAAAGGGAATGCTAATAAATATTAAGGCAATCACAATGCCTAAGGGTTTGTAAGCAATTTTTAAATCAAAGTTTTCAATAAGGAATTTGCCGATAATGCCTGTAGGCTGGTAGATAGTGGCTAAAACAATCCCTGCTACAGCGGTGGGCAAGGCAAAAGGTAAATCAATTAATGCGTCGATTATTTTTTTGCCCGAAAAAGGATAACGCACTAACACCCATGCAATAATAAAACCAAAAACACTGGCAATTAATGCCGCAATAAAAGCGGTTAAAAAACTGACTTTAAAAGCGGCTACGACGCGTTTATGAGTGATTATATTAATATAATCATCAAGGCTTAGTTGCAGGCTTTTAAAGACTAAAGTGCTAAGCGGAATTAATACCACCAAACATAAATAGAGTAGTGTAAAACTAATTGCGGGTTTAAACCCTGGCATTATATGACTTTGGCTCATAACTCTTTTAGTGTCCTTGGGCTAAAAATCACCCAATAACAGTCATAAAACTGTTATTGGGTATTATTTTTCTGAATCAGAATTTATAAAATTTTAGAATTAACGAAATTAATAAATAACACCATTTTGCTAATTCTTTAATTCAGAAAATTCTGATTCAAACATAAGCTAAGGATTTAATTGAATCCCTTGCGTATTATTACTGGTTGTTGAATAAATTAACGGTACGCGGCAGTTATTGGTTGAATTGGTGCTAGTTCCGGGATAAATAGCATAACTTAAGGTATTAATAGGGTTGGCTAAATCCACTAAACCATTAGCAGGTGCGGGATGCGCGGCATTAGGTACGGCTAAATGTCCGCTAACACCAAAACTATGGGTGGCATCGGTATTAGCCAAGCTCACTACAGCGGGTCTGCCAAATGAATTAATAAATTCATTAATTAAAGTTAGTCTGTCGCCAATTAATGGATTGGTAGCATTACGATATACATAGACCACCTCTGACCAGAAATTATATTTACCGCTGGCTACGTTTTCTAAAGTAGGGGCTGCGCCATCGACTTTGATGTAACGATAAGCTTTAGAGCGAGTCGCATTACGTTCAATGGCGGTATAACCAATTGCCCAACGTGTTCCTACATATTGGGTACTATCAAATGCCCCTGTAGTATTGTTGGCATCTAAATCTAATTCATCCAAACATTCATCAACTGAAGATAATGATGCGGCGACATGGACTATAGGACGCGTCGCGCTTTCTAATACAGGCGCAGAACCCACTACTTCGTCCTTTCCTAAATAATCAGCTTGCCCTACTACTTTTGGTGCGGAAGGATTACAGCCTGTGCTTAAAAAGGCAGTACCAAAGGCAACTTTCGCACCCGCACCAATGGTTCTGCTACAAATATGGACTTTAGAGCTAGTCGCTTGATTAGCAGAGCTGGCATTTGTCCATAAATCGCCTGTTGCACCAATTTTCAACTGTTTCCAATCATGGATTTTGCCCGCGCCTACCGCTGGTAAAGTAGCAGGGGCAACAGGTGCGTTATACGCGCCAAAAATGGCGGCAATCTGCCCAGTTGAAAGGCTGGGCATACAGCTTTCTGTTTCTGCGCCTACGCAAGTACTAGTTCTACCAAATTGCGCCTCTTGTAAGGCGTTACGCAATTTAGTGGTGACAGCAATACCAAAAATCGCATCTACCCCTGGAGTTATTTTGTAGTTTGACAAAATAGCAGGAGTGCCTACAGGTGAATTACCGTTGGCAATCGTAAATAAGCGCGGTTCTTGATCAGAAACCCCAAAGTCAGGCACATGACTGTTATTATTCGTTGAGCTGTATTCACACGATACAGTTGCCGCAAATATTCCCGCCGATACGGGTGTACATACGCCAGGATTTGCTTTTACGTTTAAAAAAGTTAATGGCAAATTATTAGCAACGGGAACTAATCCGGGTAAAGAACCGCCTTCATTACGTTTATATAATAATAAATTCGATTTCCAAGTATTAGGATGCGTCGATAACGTATTTAATACCGCATTTAACCCAGTACCTTTATTAAATTCACATAAATACGCGACCTGATTACTACCATTAGTGCCACTGTCTTGATATTTACGCACTGTGCCTGTTTTACAAAGACCGTCTTTAGTACCAATTAACAAAGCTTTTTCAATTAAGGTTTGTAACGCCCCTGCACCTGATAAATAAACCTCAGTGGTATTGGCTAAAGTAGCCGCTGTGGGTGTACCATCGGCATTTACTGTAATTGCCGCGTAACTTGCATTATTAAATAAAGCCATGCCAATTGCACTGGCTAATAATAACTTTTTCATCGTGTACCTCGTTTAACTTAAATAGAAGAAATAAAAGTTTACACACTGCAACTAAACCTTCTTTTCATACTACTTAATAACTAAGGTATTTAGTTTTCTGAAAAGTTTTTAATGGATTTAATTCACTTAAAACCTAAGGTAAAGCTGTGACAGCATAACCTTGTGTGTGATTTAAATCATAAAGAAAACTTTTCTATTAATGAAACGGTAATATTCGATGATACTATCTTAATATTTAATAAGTCAGCTCAACTCATTAAATACTTATGTTATTAAGCGTACGATTGTACAGACCTTGCAGTGCAACGCCTCTACCAAAGTACGCATTAATAATGATTTGCTTTTTTTATGACAACGTTTATTAATTATAAACGCCCTTCATAATAATCTGTTGCACAAGGGCGAATATAATTCGCCCCTACAATTACGCCTATCTTTAGCAAAAAATGACAGTTATTTATTTCTACGCTGTTTTAAAACTTAGCGACCTGACATAATTTGATCAAACACGCCGTCATCGGCAAAATGTTTTTCTTGCGCGGCTTCCCAACCACCAAAGTCTTTAATATTGACTAATTCTAAAGCAGGAAATTGTTTAGCATATTTAGCGGCAATTTCTTTATCGGCGGGGCGATAAAAGTTTTTAGCCACAATATCTTGTCCTTCTTTGCTGTATAAATACTGTAAATATTCGCGTGCCGCATCTAAAGTGCCATGCTTACGCGCTACATCTTCAACCGCCGCAACAGGTGGCTCAGCTAAAATACTCAATGAAGGCGACACAATTTCATATTTATCCGCGCCAAATTGACGTAATACTAAAAAGGCTTCATTTTCCCAAGTAATTAAAACATCACCAATTTCACGTTCAGCAAAACTGGTCGTAGAACCACGCGCACCTGTATCTAATACAGCGGCGTTTTTATATAATTTATTAACGAATTCTTTTGCGGCGGCTTCATTATTATTATTCGCTTTTAAAGCATAACCCCAAGCGGCTAAATAATTCCAACGCGCACCACCCGAAGTTTTAGGATTAGGTGTGACCACGCTAATACCTTCTTTCACTAAATCATTCCAATCTTTAATATGTTGAGGATTACCTTTACGCACCACAAATACGATAGTTGAGGTATAAGGCGAGCTATTATTCGGTAATAAACTTTGCCAGTTTTCAGGAATTAATTTGCGTTTTTTATAAAGCTGATCAATATCGTAGGCTAATGCCAAAGTCACCACATCGGCTTCTAGTCCATCTAATACCGCACGCGCTTGTTTACCACTGCCGCCGTGCGATTGATTAATAGTGACTTTTTCATGTTTTATTTCTTGCCAATGTTTAGCAAAGGCTTCGTTATAGTCTTTATATAATTCACGCGTTGGATCATAAGAAACATTGAGTAAATTAATATCGGCACTGGCTGAGCCTATTGCTAATAATGCCAATGCGATACTGCTTAATGATTTTAATGTGATATTCATGACCTTTCCTTTAAATTTTAAGGCATTCATAGATGATAACGAGATGAGATAGCTAAATAATAGATAAAAGCCAGCGAATAATGAAACGATAATATTAGATTACAGTATCTTATTTTTAGATAGTCATTAATATACACAAAAAAAGCCGTCTTTTTTTTTAAAAATAAGACGGCTTTTTTAAATAAACAGGAGTCAAATAGCTTTAGCTATTTGCAGGTTTTTATTATTAATAATAATACTGGAGGTCAGGCTTTGCCTGAACCTGTCAGGCAAAGCCTGACCTCCAATATTGAAGCTATTCATTTTTATATCAAATTAATGCCCCATTATTTGATCAAAAACCCCTTCATCGGAAAAATGTTTTTCTTGGGCTTTATCCCAGCCGCCAAAATCATTAATAGTAATTAATTCTAATTTAGGAAATTGAGCGGCATATTTTTTAGCTATTTTAGCATCCACAGGACGATAATAATTTTTAGCGACAATTTCTTGTCCTTGCTCACTGTATAAATAATGCAAATATTCAGTTGCTAACTCAGTTGTACCGTGTTTTCTGGCAATATCTTCCACTACAGCAACAGGCGGCTCGGCTAAAATACTCAATGAAGGCGAAATAATTTCATAGTTTTCCGCGCCATAATCATGCAGTATTAAAAAGGCTTCATTTTCCCAAGTGACTAATACATCGCCTATATTGCGTTCTACAAAAGTAATCGTAGAACCCCGCGCCCCTGTATTTAAAACCGCAGTATTTTTATATAACTTACTGACAAATTCTTGGGCGGCGGCTTCATTATTATTATGATGCTTGAGTGCGTATCCCCAAGCGGCTAAATAATTCCAACGCGCACCGCCAGAAGTTTTAGGGTCAGGGGTAACCACGCTAATATCGGTCTTAATTAAATCATCCCAATCTTTAATATGTTGTGGATTACCTTTACGCACTACAAATACTACCGTTGAAGTATAAGGCGAACTATTATGGGGTAATAAACTTTGCCAGTTTTCAGGAATTAATTTACGTTTTTTATATAAAGAATCCACGTCATAGGCTAAACCTAAAGTTACCATATCGGCTTCTTCTGTACCATCTAATACCGCACGCGCTTGTTTACCACTACCACCGTGAGATTGTTTAATGTTTACGGTTTCATGTTTAGTCTCTTGCCAGTGTTTAATAAAGGCTTTGTTATATTCTTGATATAACTCTCGGGTAGGGTCATAAGAAACATTAAGCAAGCTGGTTTCTGCATGGCTATTATTAATTGATAATAATGCCACTAAACCAGTTGCGAGTAATAAGCTTTTATTCATCGCGTATATCCTTTAATATTTAGAAAACTAATTGGAAACGCGTTGCAAATACTCGCTCATGGGGTCTATTACCACCATCAGCGACTTTCGCGCCACCACCAAAATCAGTTTCTTCATAATCTGCCATAATGCGCACATTATTATTTAAAAACCAATTAACGCCCACTGCCCAGCTTTGCGCGTGATAAATCGATTTATTAGGGTCTAATAAATAAAATTTACCGCCAGAGCCGCCTAAATCCGCTAAACTGCCTTGATCGATATTTAATTCAGACCAGCGGGTTGCTATTTGTAATGCCCCCCAATTACCTTTTAGCGGATCAAAAGCACGAATAGGTTTTACGCTTTGAAAAGTATTATCTTCACCTGTCAACACATAAGAGGCTTGAATTTGCCATGCACTATTATCTTGTTTGAAATTAACCGAGCGCACTGTTTTCTTAGGGTCAGTGGCATCAATTTCTTTACCTAATAAATGTTGTGATGACCAAACATATTCACCCATTAAACCAAATGGCCCACTATACCAATAAGCTTGTGGATATAATCTAAAATGATCACCGTTAGCATATAAGGCGGCAGTATTAGGATTGGTTTTTGCCAAAGCAGGGGCGTTATTATTAATAATAGTATTACTGCCAATAGCTGATGGTAAATTAGGTACAGCGCGTTCTTGTGGATGTTCATAAGAACCTGCAATACCAATACCTAAACCTTCTAATAATGCAATACCGCTGTGTTGGAATGGATGTGAAAATACTCTGGCAATCACTTCTTTATTATCAAAACTACCACTATCGCCCGAACCATTATCACCCGTGCCATTAAATACGCCCACTTGATAACTCATAAAGTTTTTAAAATCCACCGCGCCGCCATATTCGGGTTTATAACCTGCTTTAGCAAATTCACCGTGCAACATAATACCCACGTCACGATTACTGGCTAAATAAGTCGGATAAGCGCGTTCAATAAACATCCCGTCCGCATCACCTTGCAAGCGTTCTAAACTTAAAGGGGTTTTTTGTTTACCGACATTAATACTGGCAAAAGGTAAATAATGAATATCAAAATACGCATCTTGGACTAATACTTTGCCCGCACTACCAAAGTCGGGCATGATTTTATAATCAATGGCTTTCCATAAACGCCCTTCTACCCAAACCCGCGCTTGTTTTAAATCAAATTTATCAGGCAAACCTGTAGCGGCTGAAGAACCTGCTGAATTATGCGGAAAATCATCGACAAAAAAGCGGGCATCACCTTGAACTGAACCGCGCAAGCGCACTGAAAAATCATCATTGGGTGAAGAGATTTTAAAACCATTATTACTGGCTTCTATTTTGGGTGATTTTTTACTATTGGCGGTGGCAACTTCGTTTTGTACTTCTAATTTACGCTCTAAAATATTAACTTTTTGGGTTAGTTTATTGACTTGTGGATTGGTTTGTTCGGTGGGTGCGGTTTTAGGTTCTAGTTTTTCTAAACGACTTTCTAATTCACGAATACGTTGCTCTAAGGCTTCTACATTAGCAGCTTGTGCTGTCGGCAATCCTAGTAAGGCAAGATTTAAAGCTAAAACACTTGGACGAAAAGTTTTCATTACTTTTATTCCTCTAATAATTAAATAGTACTGTAAAAATCAACAGCGGCGTTTGTTTTAGCTAAATAATAGATAAAAGCCTCGGTTTAATAAAATGATACTATTAGATTTACATATCTTTAATTTAGATATTGTCTACAAAGCTTTTTGTTGGACAAAAAAAACCGCCTTATCTGTTCAATCAATAAGGCGGTTTTTATAAGCGTTGTTTAAAAAAAATATGCTTCACTAAGTTCAACAAGGGCAAATAATAATTTGCTTTTTTGCTGCGTCACTTCAGTAAATCATTAACTAGGGAATACTATTAACAAAGGGCAACATGTAATAATCATACATACCGCTCATCATTTTTTTTACTTTTGGAGGGGTGTTTTTAATTGAACCGCCTTTAATAGGGGGTTTGGGATTATATTCAAGGTCTAACATAATAGCTTGGGTATATTCTTCACCAAATAAATTAACAACAATGGCTAATGCCATATCAATACCCGCAGTCACACCTGCTGAAGTCCAATATTTACCGTCTTGTACCCAACGTTCTTGTTTAAAAGTCGCGCCATATTTAGCGAGTATTTGCTCTGCTCTATACCAATTGGTGGTCGCTAATTTACCTTCTAATAATCCCGCCGCACCTAAAATCCATGCACCTGTACATACGCTAGTGGTATAAATAGTGGTGGAGTCTATTTGTCTAATCCAATTCAGTACCGTGGTATCTTGAGTTTGCGCTGAAGTGGAAAAAGCACCGCCCGGAATAACTAATATATCGAGTTGCGTCACGTCATTTATGGTTTTATCCACTTCGAGTTTTAATTTATTATTAGTGGTAATCGTCCCTGCGTGTTGTCCTATTAGAAACACATTTAAACCCGCACTTTTAAAAACTTGATAAGGTCCTAAAGCATCCATCGCATTCACGCCGTCATACACATAAATACCAATGCCATTAGTTTTTACATTAGGATTAGGCTGTTGACTCACAAAAGCAGTTATATTGGCTATTTGTGTTGGCGTTAATGCCTGTGCATTATTAAAAAACAAAGTAAGAAAGCTAATAAAAAATAATCTAAGGTAAAGCATGTTTACAATCCTTTATGGTTATAACGCAATTCATGGGAGTTTATACAAGTGATATTGATGATTAATATCTATTTAACTGTTTAATTGTCCTGTGAGGAAATGACTATTTCTGTAATAGTCATCAAAGTAATTAGCAGTAAATACGCCAAACATAAAAAAACCGCAGTTTTATTGAAATTATTCAATAAAACTGCGGTTTTTTTAATATACTTAGGTCAATTGACACAATTATTGGCTTAAGCTGTGTTATATAACCTAATAAGCGGGTTTGTTAATAACTCAAGTTACGCAAAGGTTGTCAATGTAGGGGCAATACTATTGCCCTTAATAACAACCGATTGTTACTAAAGGGCAAAAAATATTTTGCCCCTACATGGCGGGTATTATTTCAAAGTTACATCAGTCAATGCCAGTAAAGGCGCGCTACTAAATTCATTAAAATTATCGCCTCGCGCTTCAATAAATAAAGCTGAAATACCTGCTTTATTAGCCGCGAGTATTCCCTGCTCACGACCCAAACATAATAATGCCGTCGACCACGCATCGGCCTGTGTGGGATTATGATGTAATACAGTGACTGACACCGTATTATGATCGACAGGAATACCTGTTGTAGCATTTAATATATGACTATAACGTTTGCCATTGGCATCAAAAAAATGTCGATACGTCCCCGAAGTCATGACTACTAATGCTTCAGTTCTATTAATAGTTAATACTTTTTGCATAGTGCGTTCACCCGATAAAGGTTTTTCAACTGCCACGCGCCACGGCATACCATCGGGTTTTTTTCCGCGTGTTTGTAATTCACCACCAATTTCAACTAAGTAATTAGTAATGCCCTGCTTTTCTAATAATTCAGACATACGACTGACACTATAACCTTGGGCAATTGATGATAAATCAATGCGTAAATTGGGATTGCGTTTGCGGATATGATTATTATCAATAATCTCTATTTGTTTAAAACCCACTTGTTGCAAAGCGGTTTTTAACGCCTGCTGGCTTGGAATAAATAATTTATCATCTTTAAAACCCCATAAATCAAATAAGGGCTTAATAGTTAAATCATAACAACCCTCACTGGCAATACTTACGCTTTGGGCTTCTTTAATTAAGCCAATAATTTCTTCTGATAATACTAACGGTTCACTGCTAATAGTGGCATTAAATTGTTCAATCACTGAATCGGGGCGATAATTGGATAATTGCTCATCGAGGCGTTTAAATTCAGCATCGACTATTTGTTTAATAGACTCGGTATTAATAGTTTGGGCTGTAGTTTTATCTTGCCAAAAACTAATATGATAGGTTGTGCCTTGCGCATAACCATTAAATTTTTGTAAGGGTGGACTTTTATCACAGGCGGTGAGTAATACTAAAATAAAGACCAGCAGGTGTTTATAAGAAAGTGTCATCATATAATGAAAGAAAAATAATAAAGAGAAATTGTTGCATATATTAATTAGTCTATTATCTGAATCAGGATTTACAGAATTTTTTATCCTGTAGTCTTATCATCATAGATAAAATACAAGCAAGCTAAGTATTGAGGTATTTAATAAAAACAGAGGCGTACAAAATCATAATTTTGTACGCCTCTTAATTAAACGCGATAACTGGAATTAAATACTTAAACGATACCCCACACCTACTTCGGTTAATAAATAACACGGATGCGCGGGATCGGGTTCTATTTTTTGGCGTAACTGCCCCATATAAATACGAATATAATGGGTTTGTTGACTATACGCCGCCCCCCAAACTAATAATAATAATTGCCGATGGGTTAATACTTTACCCGCATGACGAATTAATACTGCCAATAAACGGTATTCAATAGGAGTTAAATGAATACGTCGCTCGCCAACATAGACTGAGTGGGCATTTAAATCAACATGTAATTCACCGACATGAAACTCTGTTTTATTGCTTTCTTGATTAAATTGCGCCGCGTGCCGTAATGATACCTTGAGTCTTGCTGATAATTCACCTATGCCAAAAGGTTTGGTTAAATAATCATCCGCACCTGCATCTAAGGCGGCAATTTTATCGTTTTCCATGCTACGCGCTGATAATACAATAATGGGTAAATTGTAATGTTCCCGAATTTTAGTAATGACCGCAATACCGTCCATGCGTGGCAATCCTAAATCTAAAATTACTAAATCGGGTTGATGATTATTAATTTCTTGTAAGCCTTTTTCACCCGTACCCGCTTCTATTATATTAAAACCGCGTACAGTTAAACTGGTGCGTAAAAAACATCGAATTTGAGGGTCATCTTCAATGATTAAAATGGTTATTTGATTGGTATTTTGTGGCATAAAATTATTTTAAACCTTTTAAAAGCATAACAAAAACTTAAATGTAGAGTGCAAAACATGTTTTGCACTCTAACAATATAATTTAAATTTTACAAATATTTTTTGTCGTATACAGAGAGTATTTATAGCGCGATTTTAAACTATATATTATAAAACCGCTCATTATAGTGTCATAAATACTATGATTAATAAGGCTTGAATAGTTATTGTATTTAAACTCTAAAGCTCTGACTACAGAGTTTTCAATTAAAGTGAGTTTCTCATTGAATGTGAAAACTCTGTAAGTCAATTATTCTAAAAAATCAGCTAACGTTATTACACAGGTATTTTACTTTTAACCGCATTTACCCGATGTATATTGGGTATCGGTTACAGCTGTGGTACATGCCCATACGCCATCGGGGCTGCGTATCCATGAAATACTTTTACCTACAATAAAAGAATTACCTTGAATAATACAAGTAATAGCCGCCGTACCAGCCGCCGCATCAAAATCATCAACGCTTATCGAAGAACAGTTTTTGGTACTTGATTGCAAACCAATATCGATAATACTCGGTGCTGTTATGCGTCCTTGATTGAGCATCATTTCCAATATTGCTTTTCCCGCACTAACTTCGGCTAAACTTTCAAAAAATTGGCTTCGCGCAATATAGTTACTATATACCGCGCCACTGGTCACAAAAGCACTCGTCAAGCAAGATTTAAGATCATTCAAACAAACCAAACTATTATCGCGCTTACAGTATTTAACATAATTAAGTGTGTAATGCAGATTTGTTTGCGGACTAATCGCGTGTAATTGATTGACTAAACCATTAAAAGTCTCTGTTGAAGTATTATCATTGGCTTCAACACAGGCGGCATATTCACTGACTTCATTATTGTCATGATTATAAGTCACAAAATTATTAATAATACCTGTATAAATGCTATTACTAATAATGTCTTTAATAGCTTGTGTATCGCTTGTTTGTAACGCTACGCCATCGGGATTACTCAGTGAAATATAAATAGCCTGATGAGCAAATGCCATAGTTTGCATACTAAACAACAGGACAATTATTAATTTATAAGCGTGGTTTTTCATAAAAAATTCCTGATAAATGGAAAATAAAGAAAGGCTTTAATACGTACACAATTTATTGCTGTATTGCGTAGCAACATTGGTAGTGCATGACCACACGCCGCTATTATCACGCGCCCACGTCACCACTTTATTATTAATAAGTGCGTTACCTTTTATAATACAACTAATAGTTGCACTACCCGCCCCAGCATCAAAATTATCAATACTAATCGCTGAGCAGTTTTCTGAAGAAGCTTCAAAACCAATATCAGCAACAGTAGGTATGAGCCACAAACCTTCATTTACTAATATTTCAAGGTTTAATTTAGCGTTTGAAATATCGTTTAAACTCGCGGCAAATTGTGCTTTAGCAACATAAGTATTATAAAGGCTGTTTGAATGAATAAAGGCTGAATCAAAACAGGCATTAGGATTCGCTACACAGGCAAGGGTTTCATTTGCCATGCAACGCTGAGTTACTTTTAGCTGATAACGACTGTTTTCACTGAGTGAAAGATTTCTTAGGGTATTAATAAAAGTTTTAAATTGTTCGGCACTGCTATTATCAGTTGCCTGAACGCAAGCATAAAACTTGTTTTTCGCACGCGCTAATGGCTGGTAAATCAATAAAGTATCAACAATATTGGTACTAACAGCTTGTCCTACTGTTGTTTGAATGCTGTTAATATCGATTAATTTATCGGCACTATTATTATTAGTAACTGAAATATTCACGGCGCGATTATCAGCAATAACACAGTGACTTATTAATAATAAGCCACATAATAAAACACGGAACTTTTGTTGCATGATTAATTCCTCTAAAATTAGAGATGTAAGGAGTTTTTATTACTTAATGTTTAAAACAATAAATACTCCCTTACAAATTATTTAATTACATTGACCCGCCGTAAAATTGGTGTCTACTATAGTTGAGCTACAAGACCACGCACCATCTGGAGTACGCGTCCATGTGATATTTTTATTTAAAACTATCGAATTACCTTGAATAGTACAAGTAATAGCCGCCGTACCACCCGCCGCATCAAAACTATCAATAGTAATTACTGAGCAGTTTTTAGTGCTGGGTTGCAAACCAATATCGGTAACAGAGGGCTGATTCATGACACCTTTATCTAATAATAATTCTAAAGCGGCTTTACCTGCGGTTATATCAGCCAAACCTGAGGTAAATTGTTTTCTTGCCATATACATGCTATATGCCGCGCTAGTCACAAAAGCATTACTTAAGCAATTAACACTGTCGTCAGAACAAACAAAAGTATTATCGCGTTGACATTGTTTTGCATATTTCAAAGTAAAATTACCAATGGCTAAATTGCGTAATTGTCCAACAAAACTATTAAAATCCGTTGTTGAAATATTATCAGCCGCTTCCGCGCAAGCATAAAATTTGTCTGTTTGGATAAAACCGTGGTTATAAGTAATAAAGTTTTTAATAATGCCTTTACTAATAGCATCACCTACTGTTTGATGAATAGCATCCGTGCTATCAGTTATCGCTATACCGTCTGGATTACTGACTGAGATATTAATTGCCTGTCCTGCAAACGCTATTGAATGAGTGGTAAGTAAGCTAATAATAGCCAATAAATACGCTAGTTTTTTCATGATTAACTCCTAAGTAAATTTAAAAAGTAATAGTTGTAACTATTACTAAGAAACTAAAGTATTAATTTTTACAGCCCGCGCTATATTTAGAATCAGCATCGGTAGTACATTGCCATTTACCATCATTAGTACGCGTCCATACGATGTTTTTACCAATTACCGCTGAATTACCTTGGATAATACAACTAATAGCCGCTGTACCAGCACCCGCATCATAATTATCTACAAAAATAGCAGAGCAGTTTTTACTCGATGACTGCATACCAATGTCATAAGTCGATGGCATATACATCGAGCCTTCATTGAGTTTCATGTCAATCATGTATTTACCCACCGACAATTCTTCTAAACTGGCGGCAAATTGCGCTTTTGCCACATAAGTCATGTATTTACCTGTCGTAGTAATAAATGCGCTATTAAAACAGGCGAGTGGGTCGGCAATACAGGCTAAGGCCTCGTTTTTGCCGCAACTAGGTTGGGTTTTTAATTGATAATGGCTAGAGGCATTAATGCTGACTCGGTGCAAATCATTAACAAAATTAGTAAATTGTTCTGGTGTCGTCCCTGTGGTTGCTTCAACACAAGCGAAAAATTTATTAGATGCCATTTCGCTAGGCTTGTAAGTGAGCATGGTATCAACCACGCCATTACTTACCGCTTGCGCAACCACTTGATGTATTGCGGCAACATCCTTGTCATCCGAATCGCGTAATGAAATAGTCACCGCATGATTATCGGCAACCGCTAAGTTGCTATTTAATAACAACACACCCCATAAAATGTAAGCATAGTTTTTCATCGTTCACTCCCAAAAAATTAAACACAGCAATTGCCAGTCAGTTTTACACTAAAATCAAAGTAATACCTTGAGTGCGCGTTTATTATGGTTGAGTTTGTCTAAAAGAGGTACAAAAAAGAAGGGAATAAAATGTGCGATATTTACTTTTCAAACTTGCAATAATCTGTTGTATAACAAAATGTTGTGTAAAAACTAATGAACATTCATAAAATAGGCGATAAGCAAAATGCGCTTATGCAAAATTAAAGTACGGCGCGACTGTTATAATTTGTAGGTATTTAAAAAAATAGCACCTTTAGTTTAGCTTTAGGTATTTTTCATGTTAATCAATCGATAGGATAACTATGTGTTTTAGTGCGACTATGTCATTAGGGCTGGGCGTGGTTGGATTTGCCGCCTCGGCTGTTACTTTTTTAGATAAAGAAGAAGCGTTTTGGGTACGTTTTGCGCGTGCTTATGCCATTTTCCATTTTGCTTTAATGGAGTTAATTCAATATTTTGCCTATCCTGTGGTCGATCAATGCGGTTATGGCACGAATTACTTTTTAAGTGAATTATCAACTTACCATATTTGTTTGCAAGCCTTGGCAATTATGCCCGCATTAGCGACTTATTCGTCAGATAAAATGGCTTTAAAAAAAGCAACTTTATTAGGTGTGGGTTTAAGCGGTTCATTTTTGATATTTAGTTTTTTACCTAAAGAATTACAATTGTTTAATTCCTTGCCCGTATTTAATTTTTTACCCAGTGAAGTATTAAATGCAGCCAATAAACCTAATTTTATTGGCGATATGATTTCGTGTTTGCGTAGCGGTACCTATCATATTGCTTATAATATCTCCAGTGCCTTTGGTTCAATTGTAACGCACGGCTCTTTATTTGGTTTGGCATTAAGTGGTTTTGTTTGGAAAGATAATAAACGCATTGCCAGTTATCATTTTAGTATGGCAATAATGACTTTATTTGTACCCCAATGGATTTTTGGCGTAACAACAGGTGAGGCGGCGGCGATTTATTGTTTTTATTCAATTCCAATCACTATTAGTTTTATGCCAGTATTTAAGAAATTTTTTACTGCACAAGCAGAAGTTTATAACTATAATGAATTAAGAAGTAACGCTTAAAAACAAAAAAGCCTGCTAGATTTTTAAAATCTAGCAGGCTTTTTTAATGCGTTTTTGTAAATAGCACGATTACTCTAAATTAGCATGTCGATAACGCATTTCTTCTTCGGCAATGCCTTTTTCATGAATTAAATGCGATACCAAGGCTTCTAAGAAAAATAAAGTCGATAATTCAAATACTGTTCCCATCGGCATACCTTGCACTTTAGTATATTGTGCAGTTTCACCAATTTGAAAAACCCCGTCTGCCAACTCACCAATAGTCGAACTGGCTTTTGAGGTAATTAATAAAATATCCGCGCCCACTTCTTTAGCACGTTTAGTAAAGGCAATTAATTGTTCAGTTTCCCCAGAACCTGAAATGACAATTAATAAATCGCCGCGTTTAATACTAGGGGTGACAATTTCACCCACTACGCTTACGTCATAACCGCTGTGCATTAAACGCATAGCAAAGAATTTAGTAATTAACCCAGAGCGTCCTGCACCTGAAACAAAAATCCGTTTGGCATTATCTAACATGCGGGTTAAGCGTACCGCATGAGCGTCATCGGTGGCAGATAAAATCGAATGAATTTTATTAACGATTAATTGTTGATGACTCGATTTACCCTCTGAGGCTAAACGAATTGCTTTAGCGGCATCAGCTGGCGAACTTGCGCCATAAATTGCCGCGCCGACTACAATAATATTTGCGCCCGCATCGACTACTTGTTTAATGGTTGATTTTTTAATGCCCCCTGCAACTGAGAGGCGCATTTTTAAACCTAATTGGGCAATGGCTTGCAAATCTTCAAAAGGAGTTTGACCTGCGGCTTGTGCATCTAAACCTGTGTGTACGCCAATAATATGCGCCCCTAATTTAGCGGCTTCAAGTGCGCATTCCACTTTATTCGGTACATTAATTAAATCCACTTGTACTTCAGCGGCATATTTTTTAGCGGCTTTAATAACCCCTGCAATGGTGGCTAAACCTGAAACGCCCAATACCGTACAAATATCTGCGCCAGCGGCATAAAAAGGTTCGGCTTCATATTCGCCAGCATCCATTGTTTTTAAATCAACTAAAATCAATTTATCGGGAAATTTAGCGCGCAAAGCTTTTACTAAATCAACGCCATTATGTTTAATACACGGCGTTCCTATTTCAAAAATATCGACATGCTCAGCGGTTTGCTCGGCAAGATTTAAAGTAGCATTAAAATCTAAAGAATCTAATGCGAGTTGTATTAATGGACGGGCCATAGTGATGCACTCCTATAAGGTTCGTTAATTATAAGTATTATTGAATCGACAAACTTTAAAACAGCTATTGACTAATGTCAATTGTGTCAACAGAAATAAAAATAAAACTAGCTTGGCAATATAAATCATTATTATGCTATTTTCACAAACTACGTCTGATTGCCTTCATAGTTTCAAAAGTTAATAATTGTTTATCATTATCATAAACCTTGCCATCCAAATCAGTAGCCAATAAACCAATCACTTCAATTAATTCATCAAATACACTCACAGGATCATCTAATAAACTGGGCTGCATGAAAAAGACTACGCCTGAACAATAAAAGGTTTTTAAGTTTTTATCAGGAAATGTTCCGGGAGGTGTTAAACAAGCTACGCCAAAATCAACCATACGATTATTATCTAATCGCTCAAATATTTTCAATTTACCATAAATCAATCCCGCCGTTTCTAAGGCATTCACTAAATCCGCGCCATTAAACCCTTTTTCAGCTCTAGCAATTAAAGTTAATTGAATAATTTCAGGTGCGATAGGACGTGACTTGGGTTCGATATAATCGTCCTCCTCGTCTTCTTCTAGGGGGATTTCATACTCTTCTTCAAACTCTTCGACAATATGCGCTTTTGCTATAGGTTCGGGTTTTTCTACCGCTTCAAATTCTGTATTTGCGGGTGATTTTCTACGCTGTCTTATGGGCATTTCATCATCAAAAAAATCAAATGCCTGCCGCAGTTGTTTATCTTTTAAATAACTCCACAATAATATGCCCATAATAATAAGCAAGCCTGTGGCAATAATAATAATTCTTACAATTTCTTTGTCCATTAGTGTTCCGCCAAACTCACTGCTTCATCAATATCTACCGCGACCATGCGCGATACCCCCGGCTCTTTCATAGTAACGCCCGCTAATTGCTGAGCAATTTCCATAGTCACCTTATTATGCGAAATATATAAAAACTGTACGCTTTTGGACATTTCCGCCACCATTTGCGAAAAGCGTCCCACGTTAGTATCATCAAGCGGCGCGTCAACTTCGTCTAATAAACAAAAGGGCGCGGGATTTAATTCAAAAATTGAAAAAACCAATGCAATTGCCGTTAAGGCTTTTTCACCACCTGATAATAAATGAATCGAACTATTTTTCTTTCCGGGTGGACGGGCAATAATTGCCACACCCGCCTCTAAAATATCAGGTGAATTTAATTCTAAATACGCCTGTCCGCCACCGAATAATTTAGGAAACTTTTCTTGCAGTCCAGTATTAATTTTATCAAAAGTTTCTTTAAAACGTTGCCGACTTTCTTTATCAATTTTAGCCATCGCTTGTTCTAAAATACGCAAAGCATCCATTAAATCAGTATGCTGTTCATTTAAAAACTGCATACGCTGTGACTGTTCTTGATATTCTTCAATCGCCGTTAAATTAATATTACCCAGTTTTTCGATTTGTTGGGTTAAGCTATCTACTTTATGTTTCCAGCTTGATTCTTCGGCGGTTTCGGGTAACTGGGCAATAATCGCTTCAATATTAGCCTGTAATTCTTCTAATTGTTCAGTCACCGTTTGCTGGCGAATATGACTTTCTTGCAAATCAAAGCGTAATTTATCTAAGGAATCTTTTAAAACATCAATGCGTTTTTGATTATCTGAATGTTGTTCGGCTAAGCTTTGAATATCATTTTCTATTGCTTGCTGGGCTTGTTTTTGTTCATTGAGTTTTAGCTCTAAACTATTCTTTTCTGCCAGCTTTTCTAATAACTGTTCTTTTTCTTCATCTAATGATGGCAAAGCATCGTGTAATTTACTTTCTAATTGCGTTAAACGTTGCTGACTATTATCTTTTTGTAATTGTAAACGTTCGATTTGCTTTAGCGTTAAATTCTCAGTGGTTTTTAAATTTTCAATACTGGCTTGCAAACGGTAGTGCTGTTGCCGTGCTTCTTGCAGGGCTTGTTCACTGTGTTGTTGTTTGTGTTGCAAGTTTTGCTGAGTCGTTTCTAATTGCTCACGTTTAATTATTAATTGTTCATTAATTTCTTCGGCATTTTCTTGCGAATAAACTAATTCAGCTAAGTTTTCGGCAATTTCAGCGAGTTCAGATTCTAATTCAACAATATCATCAATGGTATATTGTAAGCGTTCTTGTTGTTGTTCTAAGCGTGCGCTATTCGCGCTATATTCTGAGGTTTTAGTGGATAATTCCGCGCTGAGTTTATTATGTTGTTGTTGCAAATGTTCACGATTAAATTCGGCTTGTTTTAATTGCGTTTCAGCGGTATCTAATTGGTTTTCAAATTGGTCTAATTCTAAAATTAATTCGGTTTCGCGTTGTTTTAAAGCGCGTAATTGGGTTTCACGTTGTAATAAGCCGCCTTGATTATCTTTGTTAGCCACAATTTTAAGCCAACTCGCGCCAAACCACGCGCCAGACGGCGTAATAATCGATTCATGGGCTTGTAATTCAGCAACAAACGCATTAGCAGTATCATTATCAGCGGCGCAATAAATATTATTTAATAGTGGGCGCAAATCACAATCAGCACTGACCTTATCTATTAATAAAGTTAAACTCGGATAAAATTCATTTTCTTTCGCCTCAGTATTAAATAATTCATTAGCTGTGGTATTAATTAACGCTAATGATTCATTCGTTAAATTATTTAATGCAGGGACTAGATTTTCTATATTATCTACGCATAAAGCATCTAAATAATTCCCCAAAACCGTTTCAACCGCTAATTCCCAACCATTACTGACTTTTAATGAATGTGCTAAACGCGCTTTATTCTCTAAGTTATTGGCTTTAAGCCACTCATTTAAAGCTTTATTATCTTTACCTAAGGCGTGTTGTTGTAATAATTCTAACGATGTTATTTTACCTTTTATGGAATGACTTTCACCGCGTAGATGATGCAGGGCATCATGGCTGGTTTTTACGGTTTGACGTAATTCTTTAATTTGAGAATGCAGATTTGTTAATTGATGATGCGCGTTTTCGCGTTGCTGTTCTAATTGTTCAATTAACTCATTTAATTGCTCTAATTCTTCGCGCAAGTCAGTTTCTAATAAATCATCACGCTCTTGCTCTAATTTAGCGAGGCGATTTTGATTAGCGCGTTGTTGTTGCTCTAATTGGGAAATTTTGACGCGTTGCACTTCGCTTTGTTGTTTATGTTGCGCGGCTTCGTTGCGGTAGTGTTCCCATTGCGCTTGCCATGCGCGTTGTTCACGTTGCACTTCGTGATACGCCTCGGCTAACTCATCTTGACGCTCCCCTGCTAGCAAAGCCTGTTCTTGGCTTTCAACTAATTCAGTTTTAACGTTTTCTAAGGTTTCACGGTCGCTATTCAGTTGCTCATCTGCTTGCTGGACTTGTTCTTGGCAACGGGCAATATCTAACACCGTGTCTTCGTGACTGCGTTGCGCGTGTTTGATGGTTTGCTCTAAACGATTGATTTCAGCGGCTGTGGCGTAATAATCATCTTGCACCGCACTTAATAGTTGTTGCTGGCGTTTATGTTCAGCGCGTTTTTGTTCGATACGCTCTTGCACCAGTTGCAATTCAGTGACCACGCGAGAATGTTCATTGGTCACGTCTTGTAACTGACTATCCAACCAATGCGCGGCTTGGGCGTGGTTATTCCAACGCATTGCCAATAATTCAACTTTAAATTGATATTCTTGCTGTTTGAGCGTGGTGTATTTTTCAGCTTTTTCGGCTTGTTTGTGCAGATGTTTTAATTGTTTATCGACTTCATCGCACACGTCTTGCAAACGTTCAAGATTTTCACGCGTATGGCGAATATGCACTTCGGTTTCATTGCGCCGCTCTTTATATTTAGAAAGCCCCGCCGCCTCGTCAATAGTGATGCGTAACTCGTCGGGCTTGGCTTCGACCATGCGCGAAATTGTGCCTTGTTCAATAATGGCGTAACTGCGCGAACCCAGCCCCGTGCCTAAAAATAAATCAGTAATATCTTTGCGCCGACAGCGTGCGCCGTTAAGAAAATAAAGCGATTGTCCATCACGACTGACTTGGCGTTTGATGGCAATGGTGGGCGTTTGGGCAAATTCGCCTGTGAGCTTGCCGTCTGAATTATCAAACACTAATTCCACTGAGGCGGTATTGACGGGTTTGCGCGTTGATGAACCGTTAAAGATGACATCGGTCATGCTACCGCCACGCAAATTTTTTGCCGAACTCTCGCCCATGACCCAGCGCACCGCATCGATAATATTGGATTTACCACAGCCATTGGGGCCTACAATCGCGGTCAAATTGCTGTTTAAGGGAATGACGGTGTTATCAACAAAGGATTTAAACCCGTAGAGTTTAATTTTTTCGAGCTTCATGAAGAGAGTAGGTTGTGGCAAACAAGCTATATTGTCGCTGAAAATAAGGTCTTACGCGAATTTGTTACCAGTAAAGTAAAAAATAGCAAAATTAGGTAGTGCTTCAAAAGAGTAGGTTTTAACAAAACGCCATTTTAGCTGGAGTTCAAACCTAGGTTTGAACTCCGAAAGGTTTAATATTAACTAACCTACTTTTTTGATGCACTACCAAAAATTATTAGCTCTCATGCTGGACTAATATGACCGCTTCAAGTCAAAAACAATAAATAGTGAAATGCTCAAAAATTATTGAAAATAAAAGAAAAATAAATCAATAGTCGTGCCATGTTGCTAAAAATTGGTAATTTTTAATGAAAAAACTTGCACAATCAAAAAAAATGCCTATAATAGTCAGTCTTTGGGGTCGCTAGCTCAGCCGGTAGAGCACCGCACTTTTAATGCGATGGTCATGCGTTCGAATCGCATGCGACCCACCAAGAATTTTTAAATAAAAAAGCCAGCTTAATTGCTGGCTTTTTTTTGCGCGTTAGTTTTTAAAAGTTGCCACTTTTTGCCCAGCACTTAAAATTCACAATAGTTAAATTCAAAACGTGTCAATCTATCTTTGTATTTAACAACTATTCATGTAATGCTTTTATCTAAAAATAACGTTTGTGGTTTTTTCTCATCATTTAATCCTCTTCCATATTATTCAATTACAATTGAAACTATCCATCCTTTAGCCTCGCAAAATTCTTGAACTCTTTTTGATTGCGATAATTTGTTGTGAAGATACTCAAGTATAAACAGCCGTCATTTCATTAATAATATTATTTTCTTCTTCAACAATAATTATTCCAGATTCAATTTTTTTGCATAATGAATCCAGCTTTGTAATGATTCCAAGCTGTCCCGTAAGTGATACCGTGTTTTTTCGCATAATCTGACACAATATCGGTATACATTGCTATTGTTTTCTATATTTTCCTATACGTTATACCTAAGGATTAGCTACTATCTTATTGTTACTTCAAGTAGTAAAACTTATTGAAAATATGCAAATAAATCATTACTAACAATTATTATAAACTCACCCGCCGTGGATTAAAGGCATTTTGTACAGTATCGGCAAATAAATTCGCCGCTAATACCAAAGCAAACATAAAAACAAAAGCCGCTGTTAATGACCACCACACAATAGGCTCACGCGCTACTTCTAAACGTGCGCCATTAATCATATTGCCCCAGCTATAAGTAGTCGGGTCAACACCTATATTAATATACGATAATACTGCCTCGGCTAATACTAAAGCACTAAAGTCTAATACCACTGAACAAATAACAATGTGCATTACATTAGGTAATATATGCCGAATTAAAATCGTATGTTGTTTTACCCCTAAAGCATAAGCGGCCTGCACATAATCCATTTCTCGTAGTTTTAAAGTTTCAGCGCGTAACAAGCGACATAAACCCGTCCAACTGGTCACACCTAAAATTAAACATAAGAATAATAAGCGGGTATCTGAGCGCACTAAAATACTAGTAAAATTCTGCTCATGATTTGCCATATAAACTTGTACCATCAATATTGAAGCGGCAATTAATAACACACTAGGAATGGCATTAAGTGTAGTATAAATATATTGAATCGCATCATCGACCCAGCCACGAAAAAAGCCTGCTAAGATGCCAAAGATAATCGCCATCGGTAACATAATTAAGGTGGTTAATGTGCCAATAACAAGTCCTGTACGAATACTTTTAATACTTTGATAAAAGACATCTTCGCCGACTTTATCTGTGCCAAAAACATGATAATACAGTGATAAATAACACAGGGTATAACTTAAGGTAATTAAAATAAATAAAGTGAGTTTTGTGCGTGTTATGCTTATTATCGTTGCGCCGCTAGAGCGTGGGAACGAGTTATAAGCGAGTATTAACACTATAAATAAAATCACGCCTTGCCCAAAACCCCACGCGGTTTTTAAGGCAATATCAACTAATAATTCAGTGTCAGGATTATTTAAATGACTGCCACCAAAGCTTAAGCGTGGATACGTCCATTGCGTAGTACCGTCTTTATTAATTAACATTTCTTTGCTGTATAAAGTGGTAGCAAAGGGTGCGGAATAAGTTTTTTCACTGTGTTCACGCAAAGGCTCTGCAATATAATCTAATACGCTTATCACTTCATTATTTTTATCTTGGCTTAAAGTGAAATGCACTGAATCTAATAAACCAATTATTATAAAGAATAATAAAACCATTAAAGAAACTTTACCTGTTTGGTTTTGAGCGATTTTTTGCAGGGGGCGTTGCAAATAATCTTTATTGCGAAAAACAAACCATAAGCCCAATATTGTTGATGATAATAAAAAAATTAGCGCGTCTGTCCATAAAATAATCATGCCAGCCTCACTCTAGGGTCAACTAAGGTATAAGAAATATCGGTCAGTAATAAACCAATAATATATAACACTGAACCTAAAAATACCATCGAACGCACCACAGCGAAGTCTTGGCTATTAATAGCGTCAATTGTATAACTACCCAAACCCGGAATACTAAAAAAGGATTCCATAATTAAACTGCCCATGAATAATAAAGGTAATACTACCACTACGCCTGTTAAAATAGGAATCATGGCATTGCGTAAGACATGTTTAAATAAGGTTTGGGTTTCGCTTAAACCTTTGGCACGAGCCGTACGCACATAATCTTTTTCCACTTCTTCTAAAAATAAAGTGCGATACCAACGCACACCTGAGCCAATACCTGATATTGCGCCTATTAATACGGGTAGTATTAAAAATTTAATTGCCGCAAAGCCATCATCATAGCCTGAAATAGGTACAAGTTTTAATACTTTACCAATTAAGTATTGTCCGCTAATAATATAAAAAAGTGATGATACTGATAATAACATCACACACACAATCATGCCGACTTGTTCTAAATAACTCTGTCGAAACAAGACCATGATTAATGCAAAACTGATATTAATAACCAAGCCAATCATTAAAGAAGGCAAAGCGATAGCTAAACTAGGCATTGCGCGTTCTTTTATATCATTGCCAATAGTGCGACCACTGTCTGAAACGCCGAATTTGAATAAAAATAAATTCATAGTTTTTTTATAAAAAATAGTTTCAGTTACCGTGTCTATGCCCTGTTTTTGTGTATTCCATAATAAGGGGTCAGCATAACCGTGTTGTTGTTTCCAATTATCAACGGCTTTTTGGGTAATATTTTTTTGTCCTAATTGCATTCGCGCCATATCGTCGGGGCTATTGACAATAAAAAATAATACGAAGGTTAAAATATTAACCCCTAATAATAAGGGAAAGGCATATAAAATGCGTCGAATCAGATAATTTAACATCAATGAATACCAGTTTATTTTATTGATTAGGAATAAGTATTAGATTTGTTACGACTTAAGTTTTAAGAGGTACAAACCTAGGTTTGTACTCCATTGTTTGTCATCATTATTGAATAGCTTAATCTAAAGTCAATAGTTGTAAATTGAATTAGGCTATCTAAAATCTAAATATACCACAGGCTTTAAGTGATACAGAATTATGACAGTTGTCTCATTTCTGTAACATTTATCCGTTATTTTATTACTATTTTAAGCGAACATTAGCGTGTATTAGCTTAACTAATACCGCACTTTAATTTGAAGGAATGCAGTCTTGAGTGAGTTAAATCAAATTATTTCACTGCGTTTGGGTGATAGTGACCGCGCCGCAGTTCAGGTAGTTGCCGCACGTTTGTGTGTGCGTGAATCGGATATTTATCGTTTTGCTATTAATTATTTATTAAATCGATTTCTGTGTTTAACCGATGAAAATTGTACAGGTAGTGATTTATTACCCGCGTTATTAGAAATTCGTGCTGAAATTAATCATACTTTGGCATTAAAAAAGCATCAATTAAATAAAATTATTAATGGCAATAATTTTGACCCTGATAAATATGTTGCCATGTCTGATATTGAATTATTATTAATGCCGCAACATTTATTGCGTCAACGCCTTGCTAAATTAGATGAAACGCCGCGTGATAAAATGGATGTAGAAACGTGGTTACAATTATATTTAACTGAAAAATACCATTTAGAAAATTTCAGTTTTCACGCCACGGGTTTGGAATAATGCGTTATGATTCACGCGTATACCAATAATAATATAATAGCCACGCGCTGATAAAAACAATATACCCAGACCAGAGTATATCGGATAAAAAATGACCGCCTGCCGATAAACGCACAAAACCCATAATCGCGCCTAAACTTAGGGCAAGTAATAAATAATAACGTTTATTACGCCGCGCTAAAAAGTATAAAGCAAATAAGCTAAATACTGCGGCGCAATGTCCACAGCTAAAGGATTTATCTTCAGTATGTCCCAGTTTTAAGGGCGGTATATAATCATATTTACCATTAAATTGGCTAATATGTACAGGTCGTGGTCTTCCCCAATGGTCTTTGAAAATAACATTAACTATTAATCCCGGACCTAATAGCATGAGTAAGACAAAATAAGCGCAAGGACGGCGCAAGGGTTTTAATTGCGTTTGCCAATAACTCAGAATAGCAATGATTAAAGCCAATACTGCTATGGATACTATAATGCGCGGCGCGTAATTAAATAACCAACGACACCATGCTAATTGCTGTCCTAACCATGAGCCGCCATTGTCTGTATTAAAAAACCAGCTTGAGATGTATTGATCTAAATTAGTCAACCAAAATAATGGTGTGCTAATAAGTATTAATAATAAGACGATGCTTAATTCACGCCATTGAGGTGATAAAGTTAATAACGGGTTATTATTCATAGTGACAAAATTGATTAATTGCGCTGTTTGCTTTTATTAATAAATGCGTATCATCGCTGAGCAATTGCAAGGCATCGGTTTCTTTGCGTAACCAAGTAAATTGACGTTTGGCTAATTGGCGGGTGGCGGCAATGGCTTTTTCACGCATGGTTTTAAAATCTTCTTCGCCGCGTAAATATGCCCACGCTTGCCGATAACCCACGGCGCGAATCGCTGGCAGGGTTTCATCTAAATCACCCCGCGCAAATAAAGTCTGCACTTCGTCTAAAAAACCGTTGGCTAACATTTGCTCAAAACGTTGCGCGATTTTGGCATGTAATACGGCGCGGTCGGTGGGCGCGATGATGAGTTTTAATAGGCGATAGGGTAATTCGGGCGCGTCGGCGAAAAAGGAGCTAATCGCTTTGCCGCTGAGTTCAAATACTTCTAGGGCGCGTTGGATGCGTTGCGGGTCATTGGGATGAATTCGCGCCGCCGCTTCTGGGTCGATGCTGGCTAAGCGTTGATGCAACGCCTCACCGCCTAAACTTATAAGTTCTGCGTCTAATCGCGCTCTGATTTCTGGATTTGCTGGCGGTAAGACGGCTAAACCTTGGCTTAAGGCATTGAAATATAACATGGTACCGCCTACTAATAACGGTAATTTACCGCGCTTTGTTATATCGTCCATTAAGCTTAAGGCTTGATTGCGGAATTGTCCTGTCGAAAACGATTCGCTGGGGTCTAATATATCGATGAGATGATGAGTAATACCGCCGCGTTCGCTGAGTGTGGGTTTGGCTGTGCCTATATCCATGCCACGAAAGACTAAAGCCGAATCAACGCTAATAATTTCGCCATTTAATTGTTGCGCTAGTTGTACAGCTAAAGCGGTTTTACCCGAAGCGGTCGGGCCCATTAAAAAAATCGCGGGAGGTAATTGGTTTTTTTGCATTCAAAGTTTTTAATTGAATTTAATCTGAATCAGAATCAGAATTTACAGAATTGTAGAATTAACAGAATAATAACTTTTGCTCATTTTTTAATTTTGAAAATTCTGATGCTGATAATTAGGCTAAGTAGTTATTCTATTGTTTGAATCAGGATTAACAGGATAATAATATCTTGCTAATCCTATAATCTTGAAAATCCTGATTCTGACAATGCAAACCTAGGTTTGCACTCCTTAATTAAAATAACTTAAGTTAATTCATTATGACGCAAAGCTTGTAATAATTGCGCCATGTCTTCGGGCAAAGGTTGTTCCCATTCTAAATACTCGCCTGTGACGGGATGTTTTAAACCTAATTTTGCCGCATGTAGGGCTTGGCGTTTAAAACTGCGTAAATGTCCTTCAAGCTCGGTAGTGCAATGCGGCGGCATTTGAAAACGTCCGCCATAAATCGGGTCGCCCAATAAAGGGAAACGAACGTGGGTTAAATGCACCCGAATTTGATGGGTGCGCCCTGTTTCCAGTTTCACCCGAATAAAGGTGTGATGTTTAAAGCGTTCCACCACACGGTAATGCGTTACGGCTTCTTTACCGTCTTCGCGCACAGTATAGCGTTTGCGGTCGCTAGGATGCCGTGCAATGGGTTCATCGACTGTGCCACCTGCGGTCATGCGTCCTTTAGCAATCGCCCAGTATTCACGGGTAATGTTTCGCGCTTGCAACTGTTCGACTAGGCTATTGTGTGCGGCTAAAGTTTTAGCAATCATCAATAAGCCTGAGGTGTCTTTATCTAAACGATGCACAATACCTGCTCTGGGCAGTGTATCTAAACTCGCATCATGATGTAATAAAGCGTTGACTAACGTGCCGTGCCAATTACCCACCGCAGGATGTACCACTAAACCTGCAGGTTTATTGATAATTAAAATGCTGTCGTCTTCATAAATAATTTCTAGTGGTATCGGTTCAGCTTGGGCAATCACTACAATTTCTGGCTCAGCATCGAGATAAATCTCTTCGCCGCCGTCTAATTTATCCTTAGCTTTCAAAGGCAAACCATTGACTTGCACTCTGCCAGCTTTAATCCATGTTTGTAATTTACTGCGTGAATAATCGGCAAATACTTCTGCCAACACTTGGTCAAGGCGCATACCCGCCATGTCATAAGGCACTTGTGCCATTAATTTAGTCATAAACAATTTTTTAGTTATTCGTTTGTTAAGTTATACTCAAGAAATACATTTTAAAGTCTTTTTAACACGGTTTTTCAGGTTCTAACACCTCAAAAGCTGGCTAAAAAGTTTCAATCCCACAATCTTACAACGTGTCGTCATGACTATGCGATTTATTTTTATAAAGTTTTTATTTATCGTCTGTTTAAGTTTCAGCCTTTTAGGCTGTGAAACCTTAGGCGACCTATTTTCCAGCTCGGATTCTAAGAACAGTGAAGATGAATATGCGAACTGGACGATGGATAAATTTCGTCAAGAAGCCAAAAAAGCCGTAGACGAAGGGGCATTCGATAAAGGCATTAAAATTTACGAAGCCTTAGAATCACGTTATCCCTTCGGTGAGTCTTCAGCGCAAACTCAATTAGATGTGGCTTATGCCTATTATAAAAATAACGATTCTGAATCGGCAATTGCCTCAGCAGATCGTTTTATAAAAGCCAATCCGCGTGACCCTGCTATTGATTATGCTTATTATTTAAAAGGGCTGGTGAATTATAATCGTGATTTAAGTTTTATTGATCGGTATTTACCCAGTGATACTTCACAACGCGACCCTACAAGTGCTAGAAATGCCTATAGTAATTTTGAAGAATTAGTACGCAAATACCCACAAAGTAAATATGTTCCTGACGCGTGGCAGAGAATGATTTCTTTAAAAAATAATATTGCCATGCACGAGGTGCATGTAGCACGTTATTATTTAAAACGGCACGCTTATATTGCCGCCGCTAATCGCGCTTCGAGTGTGATTGAAAAGTATCAACGCACCCCTGCTATTCCTTATGCTTTACAAGTGATGCAAGAGGCTTATACGCAATTGGGTTTAAAAGATTTAGCAGGTGATGCTAATCGCGTCTATCAACAAAACTTCCCCAATGGCCCGCCTGTACAAGAACAACAAAATGCGACACTTTCACATCGTTTGTGGGATTTTATTGGGTTGGAGAAGTAATTAATAAATAGAGTTTATATTTGAGCCTTATTTATTATTATTAATTAATACGACTAATGGAATGTAAGCTTTACTTGCTAATTAAATATAAGGTCAGGCAAAGCCTGACCTCCCTAATTGATAAAATCAGAGATAATTAATCATGCAAATAACCGCTGACATAGATTCACACCATGCTGATAAACTCGATTTTTTAAAAGCGGCGTTACGTTTAGAAAATAATGCCCTTATTCAAAAAGCCATTGATGTTTTATACGAAAAACAACAACAAAGCCAAGGACAAAAAACCTATCAAATATTACAAGAAGTGGGTTTTATTGGTTGTATAGAAGGTGATGGTGATTTATCAGAAAACTATAAACACTATTTAGATTGGAGTCATAAAGTGTGATTATTGCCGACAGCGGTTTTTGGATTGCTTTAGCCGACCATCGAGATAAATATCATAGTTTAGCAAATCAAAAAATTAAAAGTCTAAATGACAATTTAATAACCTCCTTTCCTGTTATGACTGAAGTCTGTCATATTTTATTACAACGCAATGGCGTAAAAGCACAATTGAATTTTATACAAGCCTATCAGCGCGGTGCATTTGAAGTTTTTCAAATAGAAAATCATCATAAAAATAGATTATTTGAATTAATGAGCCTTTATGCTGATTTGCCAATGGATTTAGCCGATGCCTCAATGGTATTATTAGCTGAACATTTAGGACATGGCAAAATTTTAAGTACCGATAAACGCGACTTTCATACTTATCGCTGGAAACAAACTAAACCTTTTACTAATTTATTATTTGATTAATTATCTAACTATTCCTCTCGCATAACCACATAAAACCACCATGTCCACACAAGAAATAACTACCCCCGCACATTTTATTCGACAAATTATTGCCGATGATTTAAAAACTAATAAACATAATGGCAAAGTCGCCACCCGTTTTCCACCCGAACCCAATGGCTATTTACATATTGGTCATGCTAAATCAATCTGTTTAAATTTCGGCATGGCATTAGAACATAATGGTAGTTGCAATTTACGTTTTGATGATACTAATCCCGAAAAAGAAAGCGTGGAATATGTTAATTCAATTCAACGTGATGTCAGTTGGTTAGGATTTAATTGGAAGGAGTTGTGTTATGCTTCGGATTATTTCGAGCAGTTATATCAATATGCCGAACAATTAATACAAGCAAATTTAGCTTATGTTGATAGTTCGAGTCCTGAGCAAATAAGAGCCAATCGCGGCACATTAACTGAAGCGGGAAAAGAAACCCCAGACCGTAGTCGCTCAATTGAAGAAAATTTAGATTTATTTAGAAGAATGCGAGCGGGTGAATTCGCTGACGGTGAATATGTATTACGCGCAAAAATAGATATGGGTTCGCCTAATATGAATATGCGCGACCCGACTATTTATCGCATTAGACGCGTACATCATCATCGCACAGCAGATACTTGGTGTATATATCCTATGTATGATTATACCCATTGCATTTCGGATGCCATTGAGGGAATAACTCACTCATTATGTACCTTAGAATTTGAAGACCATCGTCCATTATATGATTGGGTATTAGATGAATTAAAAACCCCCTGTCATCCGCAACAAATTGAATTTGCGCGTTTGCAATTAGAATATACCATTGTCAGTAAGCGTAAATTAAATCAATTAGTCACAGAAAATCATGTCCGTGGTTGGGATGACCCACGTTTGCCCACACTTGCGGGTTTAAAACGTTTAGGTATTACCCCGCAAGCGATTAGAAACTTCTGTGAAAAAATCGGTATTACTAAACAAAACTCATGGATTGAAATGGGAGTTTTAGAATACTGTGTGCGTGAAGATTTAAATGATTGTGCCTATCGCGCAATGGCAGTATTAGAGCCATTAAAAGTGGTAATTACCAATTACCCCGATGATAAAGTCGAGCAATTAATAATTAGTAATCATCCACAAAAACCAGAACTCGGTCATAGAGACGTTCCTTTTGCTAAAACGCTATTAATTGAACGTGATGATTTTGCCGAAATCCCACCACCTAAATATAAACGTTTAAGCTTAGGTGAAGAAGTACGTTTACGCGGCTCTTATGTGATTCGTTGTAATGAAGTTATTAAAAATGATAACGGCGATATTATTGAATTACATTGCACTTATGATGATACCACTTTAGGTAAAAACCCCGAAGGACGTAAAGTCAAAGGCGTAATTCATTGGGTATCTGATCTGCATTCAGCTACAGCAGAAATTCGTTTATACGATAGATTATTTAGCGTAGCGCAACCTAATAATGAAGAAAACTTTTTATCCGTGGTCAATCCTCATTCATTAACCATTTTAAATAATTGTCGAGTTGAACAAAGTTTAATCAATGCGAGTTTAGAGCATCGTTATCAATTTGAACGCACGGGTTATTTTTGTTTAGATTTAGATAGTAGCCCTGATAACTTAGTATTTAATCGGACTATTACTTTGCGTGATAGTTGGGATTAATTAACAATAGATTTAGCAGGTTTTAAAACCTGCTAAATCTAATTATTAAGGAGTAAGTCATGTTTGATTTACAAAAAATTCTTGAAGAAAGATTGGCAGCATTAGAAGGTAAAAAAATACCTAAAAAAGCGCGTAAAAATGAGCTGAATGACGTATCGGTGGAATATATTAAAAAATCTTGGCAAAGAGCAGGGATATTAGACGAAAAAGGCAGATTAATTGAACGAGATATTATTTGATGTATATCACGCCTGAAATTGTTATCGGTTTTCATGGCTGTGATAAATTTGTAGCAGATGCGGTTTTTAAGGAAGGAAAAGAACTTTCAAAAAGTGAAAATAGTTATGACTGGCTAGGTCATGGTATTTATTTTTGGGAAGGTAGTTATGAGCGTGCTTGGGAATGGGCGCGGAATAAAAAAGAAGCGAATAAAATCGATGAACCTGCTGTTATAGGCGCATTTATTAAATTGGGATATTGCTTAGATTTGTTAGATTCTAAGCACATAAAAACAGTTAAATTAGCGCATAATATATTATTGGATGAATCTCAAAAAACAGGGGTGAAGTTGCCTGAAAATACAAATTATAAGCTAGATATTAGTTTTTATAGGCATTTGGATTGTACAGTTATGTAAAAGCTACAAGAACTAAATAATACCGCTATTATGAAAGAATTAAAGCTTTCAACTTCAGAGGGTAAAAATGAAAGAAAAATCCAACAACATCCTCAGTTTATAGATTCAGTAAGAGGCATGTTTCCAGAAGGAAAGGAATTATATAATGGGGCGGGATTTAGAGAGAAAAATCATATTCAATTATGCGTTGTTAATCCTAATTGCATTATTGCTTACTTTCAGCCAAGAAAAACTAACCCATCATATAAAAGTCTCAATACGTCTTACTTGTAATTAACTGAAGCTCAGGCAAAGCCTGACCTCCTGTTTTATTGTATTAGCACATCAAAACCTGCTAGATTTTAAAAATCTAGCAGGTTTTTTTCTTTATTACTTTGTTGAAATTATGTCTACATTAAATCCGCAACAAAAAGCCGCCATTTATGCCATTGATAAACCCTTATTAGTATTAGCGGGTGCAGGTAGTGGTAAAACCCGCGTGATTACTGAAAAAATCGCTTATTTAATTGCCCAAGGCACACCTGCCAAACATATAGCGGCTGTTACTTTTACCAATAAAGCCGCGCGAGAAATGAAAACCCGTGTTGCCAAATTATTAACCAGTGAACAAACAAAAGATTTGCGCGTGTCCACTTTTCATTCTTTGGGTTTAGAGATATTGCGCCGTGAATATAAAACCCTAGGTTATAAAGCCGCCATTACCTTATTTGATGAACAAGATAAACTCGGTTTATTAAAAAACTTATTACATTACGGCTCAAAAGAATGTGATAAACAAACCGTTGAACTTTATGCTAATCAAATTGGTTCATGGAAAAATACTTTAATAACCGCTCAGCAAGCGTTAAGTATTACTAATAATGCCAAACAAGTCGATGCCGCATTATTATATGCTGAATATCAAGACAGTTTAAAAGCTTATAATGCAGTAGATTTTGATGATTTGTTATTATTACCTGTGACCTTATTAAGAGAAAATAGTGAGGTATTAACTAAGTGGCAGAATACTATTCGTTATTTATTAGTCGATGAATATCAAGACACTAATGGCACACAATATGAATTAGTAAAATTATTAGCAGGAAAATTAGGACGCTTTACCGTAGTGGGTGATGATGACCAATCGATTTATGCGTGGCGGGGGGCGCAACCTGAGAATTTAGCGCAATTACAACACGATTATCCACGCTTACAAGTGATTAAATTAGAGCAGAATTACCGCTCAACGGGTCGGATATTAAAAGTGGCTAATCAATTAATTGCCAATAATCCCCATAAGTTTGAAAAAAAATTATGGAGTGCCTTGGGTTATGGTGACGCTTTAAGAGTATTAAGTCATAAAGATGAGCAAGACGAAGCACGGCAAGTGGCAATGGAGATTATTCATCAGCGTTTTAAACATGGACATCAGTATAAAGATTATGCGGTATTATATCGGGGTAATCATCAAGCACGCTTAATTGAACAAGTCTTAATGGAACATAAAATTCCTTATACTATTAGCGGCGGAACTTCTTTCTTTTCATTTGCTGAAGTGAAAGATATTTTGAGTTATTTGCGTTTATTAGTAAATCCCAATGATGATGCCGCATTTTTACGCGTAGTGAATACCCCAAAACGTGAAATTGGCCCTACTACTTTGCAAAAACTAGGCAGTTATGCCAATGAAAGACACTGTAGTTTATTTACTGCTTGTATGGAATTGGGCTTAACGCAACGTTTATCTGAAAAAGCCATTCAACGTTTAAAAAACTTTCATGCGTGGATTTTGAGTAGTGCCTTAAAAGTTAGAAAAGGCGATATGTTTACTGAAATTACTCAATTAATAAATGATATTGGTTATGAGCAGTATTTACGCGAGGAATATAAAACTAAAGAATCGGCTGAGCGTAAATGGCGCAATGTTGGTGATTTATTAGCGTGGTTAAAACGCATGGAAATTGATGAACTGGGTAATAAAAAATCCTTAGCTGAAATAGTGGCGGCAATATTATTAATGGATATTATTGAGCGCAATGCTGAAGAAAAACAAGAAAACAGCGTGAGTTTAATGACCTTACATGCGGCTAAAGGTTTGGAATTTCCGCATGTGTTTTTAATTGGTATGGAAGAGGGTTTATTACCTCATGCTAATAGTATTGAATCGGGTTCATTAGAAGAAGAGCGCAGATTGGCTTATGTGGGTATTACTCGGGCGCAAAGGACTTGCACCTTTAGTTATTGTCTTAAACGTAATCGTTATGGTCAGTTGGTTAATTGTCAGCCTAGTCGTTTTTTAGAAGAATTACCCGCACAGGAATTGGAGTGGAGCAATAAAATTCCGTTGTCGGTGGAAGTTAAAAAAGAGCGGGGCAGAGCGCAATTTGCACAAATGAAAACGCTATTGTCGTAATTACTCAGCAACTATAGTTAAACCAAAAAAGGCTTAAGTTCACGAACTTAAGCCTTTTTTATGGTCATAACTTATTGTTACATCTATTTAATCGATGTTAAGGCGATTAATAATTATTGAGTTATAAGCTAGGTATTTAAATTATTAATTGAAATAAATCATAGTGATATTAATTATTATGCAACTTAATTACTAGGTTTATATTTATCGAGTCGATTCTTTTTAATAGTAAAAACAGCTTTTAATTTAAATAGTAGTTTAGACAAACTACTATTTTTAAAATAGTGATAGGCAAGAGTTGCATTAAAATTTTGCAAAAAAATTTAGTATTTAATCAATAATAATTAGTATTAAACTTTCATAACATATTATTTAATAAAGCCAATAAAGTATTGTAGCGACTAGATACTAGCATGGTGTTTCTATTTAAAATAAAATAAACTTAATTTTTATAAGACTTTTTTATTTTTTTTGTTACAATTATTTTGCATCGAATTTAAGGCGATGTTACTTTATATTAACTGAGGAATAAAACATGTCTGAAGAAGTTAAAGAAAAAGATAATTTTTGGGTATATATTATTTTAGTCGTTGCAGTTTTTGCAGGTGTTATGTTTGCAGTAAAAAGTGCTGAACATGGTAAATATGCGTCTGCTGAAAAAGCGATTGCCGAAGATGCAAGTAATTCAGCTTATCGTGCTGATGCACTGCACAGTAAGTCAGACAAGTAAATCGTTATTGTTATAAACCTTCTCTAATCCATTTCAAAATCCTCAAAGGCATGAAGTAAAAACTTCATGCCTTTTTTTGTTTAATAGACTACGGTTTTTAATTAAAAACTAAAGTTATCCAATTTAAAAAAATCTTAACCCTCTTTTACCAAAGTAGGAAATAAATTTTATATTTATTAACTGAGGTTAAACAGTAGAAAAGAGCAAATTATTATTTGTGTGTACAGAATCGTTAAATTGTAGGGGCAAATTATTATTTGCCCTTTGGCAACAATCGTTTGTTATTGAGGCTAAGGTTATTTACCCTTAATAACAAGCTGTTGTGCAAGGGCAAATATGATTTGCCCCTACATTGATAAACTCTGCGCAATTTTAGATAATAATTAAATAATTTTGAAACCCCTGTAGTTACTATTCAATAATAGCTGTTATTACTAACAAGTATTTAAAGCTCAATCAACACGACAAACCACCAATATTTCTTCCTTAAAAAGAAAAGGGATAAATATTTTCTTTAAAAACGGTAGAATAGCGCGTTATATTTAACAGCTAAGTCCTATCAATTGGCTTAGTTGCTTGTTTTTTTCTTTTCTTAGCCGATGACCACACGCATGACTGCTATTGCTACAGCCACTGAAACCCCCACTCCCTTATTTAATTACCGCAAATACTGGGCGCAACGCTTTGGTACTGCACCTTTATTACCAATGAGTCGCGCTGAAATGGAAACCCTAGGCTGGGATTCGTGCGATATTATTTTAGTGACAGGCGACGCTTATATTGACCATCCCAGTTTTGGTATGGCATTAATTGGGCGATTATTAGAAGCGCAAGGTTTTAGAGTGGGTATTATTTCTCAGCCTGATTGGTTAAGCGCGACTGATTTTAAAAAACTCGGAAAACCCAATCTATTTTTTGGGGTGACGGGCGGTAATATGGATTCAATGGTGAATCGCTATACTTCTGATAAAAAAATTCGCTCCAATGACGCTTATACCCCTGACGGCGTGGCAGGCAAACGCCCCGATAGAGCTGTTAATGTTTATTCACACCGTTGCCGTGAAGCCTATAAAGATGTGCCGATTATTATTGGTGGCATTGAAGCCAGTTTACGCCGTATTGCCCATTATGATTATTGGTCAGATACGGTTAAAAAATCAGTATTATTAGATGCCAAAGCGGATTTATTAGTCTATGGCAATGCGGAAAGACAAATTGTAGAAATCGCCCATCGTTTAGCCAAAGGCGAGAGTATTCATGATTTAACAGGTATTCGCGGCACAGTGCATTTTGTTAAACAAATACCCGATGATTACGCTTTAAAAGATTCCAGTGAAATTGATAAAATTGGTGCAATAACACCGCCGCAAAATCCTTATCAAGAGCAGCCTGCTTGTGATAAAGCCGAAATAAATACTTTAAGCGAAGAGCCAATTACAATATCGACCACGATTAAAGTATTAACGCATAATAAAATTAATCGCGCTAAAACTGTGATTCGTTTGCCTGATTATGAATTATTAAAAGATGATAAGGTATTATATGCCCACGCTTCAAGGGTCATGCACGGTGAAACCAATCCTTATAATGCCAGAGCTTTAATTCAAAAACACGCGCAAAGACAAGTATGGATAAATCCCCCGCCATTACCTTTATCAACTAAAGAAATGGATTATATCTTTGCCCTACCTTATGCGCGTTTGCCGCATAAAGATTATGGCAAAGTCCATATTCCCGCTTTTGAAATGATTCAGCATTCCGTTAATATCATGCGCGGTTGTTTTGGGGGTTGTAGTTTTTGTTCTATTACCGAACACGAAGGGCGTATTATTCAAAGTCGTTCAGAAGATTCTATTATTAAAGAAATAGAAGCGATTAGAGATACATCACCTGCTTTTACAGGTCATATTTCTGATTTAGGTGGCCCTACTGCTAATATGTATCGTTTAGCGTGTAAAGATAAAACTATTGAATCGGCTTGTCGAAAACCTTCTTGTGTTTATCCTGTTATTTGTCCGAATTTAAATACTGACCACACGCCTTTAATTAATTTATATAAACGCGCTAGAGCTTTAAAAGGTATTAAAAAAATATTTATCGCCTCTGGCTTGCGTTATGATTTAGCAGTCACTTCACCTGACTATGTCAAAGAATTAGTAACGCATCATGTGGGCGGTTATTTAAAAATTGCCCCTGAACATACTGAGCAGAATGTATTATCAAAAATGATGAAACCGGGTATGGGTAGTTATGATAAATTCAAAGAATTATTTGATAAATATTCTAAAGAAGCGGGTAAAGAACAGTATTTAATTCCTTATTTTATTGCCGCTCACCCCGGAACGCGTGATGAGGATATGTTGAATTTAGCGTTGTGGTTAAAACGTAATGGTTTTAGAGCTGATCAAGTACAAGCTTTTTTACCCTCCCCGATGGCAATTGCGAGTGCTATGTATCATAGTGGTAAAGATACTTTGCAAAAAGTCAGTCGTTCTGCGCCTGATATAGTGATTCCTAAAAGTTTTAAACAACGTCGTTTACATAAGGCGTTTTTACGTTATCACGATCCTGAAAATTGGCCTTTATTACGCGAAGCATTAAAAGCAATGGGCAGAGCAGATTTAATTGGTAATGGCAAGCATCATTTAATTCCTAGTTTTCAACCTAAAGGTACGGGTTTGCAAGCGGTTACTAGTAAGTCACAAGTATTTAAAACGAAATACACAGGATTTGATAAACGCGCTAAAAAACCTATAAGATAATATACAGAGTTTTTATATTCTATGCGTTACTAAAAATAGGGTAATTGTAGGGGCGAATTATATTCGCCCTTGCACAACGGCTTATTATTAAGGGCAAATATGATTTGCCCCTACATCGTTATTTCGTAGAGACGTTGCACTGCAACGTCTGTACAAACGTCTATTTATAAACTACTTAGCTTAATTATCAATTCTAATACTGTCAGAATCAGGATTTACAGGAGTCCAGATTAACAAGATAGTATCCTGTTAATTTTAATATTTTGATTCTGACAATGCGACAAAAATAGGTAGTGGGAAAGTTGATTGATATTTACAACAGTTTCGTTTGCAAAGACGTTGCAGTGCAACGTCTCTACATAATCATGATTATTTATTATCATTCACAGTTTAGCACTACCGCAAAATAGCCTATTATTTTTAATAACGACTATTTAAAAGACAATGACTTTTTTAATTGTGCAATAGTATCACGCAATTCAATTGCCTTTTCAAAATCCAAATTTGCCGCACACACCCGCATTTGCGCGTCTAATTCAATTAATTGCCGCTCCACATCGACTTTGCTTAAATGTTTAATCCCTTTAATAGACGTTTGTTTATCACTGACTGATTTAATAATAGTTTGCGGCGTAATACCGTGTAATTGATTATGTTTAATTTGTTGTTCTCTACGGTATTCAGTAATCGCAATTGCTTTGGCTATGGATTGCGTAAAATTATCAGCATATAAAATCACCCTGCCATTACTATTTCGAGCCGCTCTACCAATGGTTTGAATTAAACTGCGTTCATCGCGTAAAAAACCTTCTTTATCAGCATCTAAAATTGCCACTAAACTCACTTCGGGAATATCTAGCCCTTCACGCAATAAATTAATACCCACCAATACATCATAATCCCCCGCTCTTAATTGACGGATTAATTCAATGCGTTGCAAACTTTCTACGTCACTGTGCAAATAACGCACTTTTAACATTTCTTTGGCTAAATAATCGGTTAAATCCTCAGCCATGCGTTTAGTTAAAGTCGTAATTAATACCCGCTCATCACGTTCAATAACTCGTTTTATTTGCTCAACTAAATGTTGCATTTGCCCAGTAATAGGATGCAATTCAATTTGCGGGTCTAATAAACCTGTAGGACGGGTTATTAATTCAACAACGTGCTGACTATTAGTTAATTCATATTCAGCAGGGGTTGCTGAAACAAATAAAGTCATTGCCATACGCTGTTCAAATTCAGCAAATTTAAGCGGTCTATTATCAAAAGCCGAAGGTAAACGAAAACCAAAATCCACTAAATTCTTTTTCCGCGCATAATCGCCATTATACATAGCGCGAGATTGTGGGATGCTTTGATGGCTTTCATCAATAATCAATAAATAATCATCAAAATAATCCATTAAAGTAAAAGGCGGCTCACCTGCTTGTCTGTCTTCAAAACAACGACTATAGTTTTCAATCCCTGAGCAATAACCCAATTCAGTAATCATTTCCATATCATACTCAACCCGTTGTTTTAAACGTTGCGCTTCTAGGGGTTTTAATTGTGGTAAACGTTGGCTTAATTCAAGTTTAATTAAGGCTAAAGCCCGTTGTTTTTTATCTTCAGGAATCACATATTGTTTAGCAGGATATAAAACAGTATTATCAATCTGTGCAATTAAATTGCCTGTAAGCGGGTCAATTTCTTTAACGGATTGAATAATCCCCTCTTCAAGAGTGACTCTTAAAATATTATTTTCATAAGCGGGAATAATATCAATAACATCACCGCGTACTCTAAATTTACCCGCCGCTAAAGCGGTATCATTACGCTGGTATTGAATATCAATTAAAGCTTTTAATAAGTCATTACGTTTTAAACGAGCTCCTTTAATTAAAGGCACTGCCATTTTTCTAAAATCGTCAGGATTACCTAAGCTGTAAATACAACTAATACTTGCCACAATAATAGTATCGCGTCTACTAATTAAACTAGACACTGCGTGCAAACGCATTTTTTCAATAGTGGCATTAACACTTAAATCTTTTTCAATATAAGTGTCTGTTGTGGGTAAATAAGATTCGGGTTGATAATAATCATAATAAGAAATGAAATATTCAACGCGGTTTTGCGGGAATAATTCTTTTAATTCAGTGAATAATTGTGCGGCGAGGATTTTGTTATGAGCAATAATTAACGTGGGCTTTTGTATATTGGCAATGATATTTGCCATCACAAAAGTTTTACCACTGCCCGTAATTCCTAATAGCGTTTGTTTTTGGGCGCGGGCAAAATTGCTGGTTAATTCATTAATAGCGTGTTGCTGTCCAATAGAGGGCGCGTAGGGGGCAATTAAAGTAAACATTGTCGTAATGCTTGAAGTAATAAAAATGAGTAATTGGCTTGTGTCTGAAATCAGGATTTACAGAATTATAAGATTTCCAGAATAAATCCTGTGAATCTTAAAATCCTGTAAATCCTGATTCAGAATATAAAAAAGGCAGATTTAAAATCTGCCTTTTTTATATTTATCTATATCGAATAACAGGGTCGCTTACAATCGACCCTGTAAAACTTAATAATTAGTCTTCTGTTTTGCTTTCAGTGTGAATAATTGGCGCGAAACTAACCACTTCACTGGGGGCTTGCTGATACGCTGTTTCAACAAGTTGATTGCTCGTATCATGACTTGTTTCATCTTGATGCGCGATGAATACTTCGCTGTCAGCATCATGATTGACTTCTGGTTTTTTGTAATTGGGATTACGCGGACGACGACGATTAGGCCCTCGGCGGGTGTTGCGGTTATTGCGTTTAGCAGGCGGCGCGGTAACTACTGGGGCATCTTCGCTGTTTTCATTATCATTGCTTGGCTCAGTAATCGCTAAATCCTGTGTTTCGCTCGATTTTTCAATCGCTAATTCAGTCTTTTCTAGCACTGGCGTTTCAGTGACTGCTTCCTGACTAACTACCACTGCCTCTTCAACGTTACTTTGCGCGATAACTACTTCACTACTACTAGTATCACTGAGTTCTTGCTCGTTGGTTTCTACGGTTTCATTATTCGTTTCAACAGGTGCGAGATTGCGGCGCACATTACGTCCTGTGCCACGCAAATAACGGTGTGGCGGACGCGTTGCATTGTTCTCTGATGATTCAGTTTCAGGCGTTTGCGCGGTTGCGCTACTTTCATCGCTTTCACTTACAGGCTCAGCGGGTGGTGCTGGCACTGTTTGCGCTTGATTTTGCGCCCGTTCACGGTTTTTGTTTTTGTTGCGATTGTTTCTATGATTTTTCTTAGCAGGGGCTGGCGTTTCAGAAGTCGCGCTTTTTTCTGTAGCAGGCGTTGCCACGGCGGTATTATCGCCGTCTTTTATTTCTTCTTTGGGCAACTCTGGCTCAAGTATGGGCGACACCAATTTATTCCAAAAGCGTTTAATTAAACTAATGGCTTCGCTTTTGTTTTGTACAGGCGCGGGGCAATCATGCAAAAACTCTTTAATGGCAGGTTTTTCAACATAATGTTTAACTTGTTGCACAAAATCAGGAACGCTGATTTCTTCGGCTTTAATTTGTGAATAACTGGGTCTATCGTCGCCGCCTTCTTTTTCTTTAATGCGTTCAATATCGTAAGCGGGGGTTTCTAAATGTTTAGACGGTAAAATCACAATACCGACTTTTAAACGCTGTTCAATTTGTTCAATAACACTGCGTTTTTCATTTAATAAAAAGGTCGCGCATTCAATCGGTAAATGAGCAATCACTTTTTCAGTGCCTTTTTTCATCGCCTCTTCTTCTAAAACCCGCAACACCGATAAAGCCACTGATTCCACATTACGAATCATGCCTTGTCCTTTACAACGTGGACACGGTAATTGAGTGTTATCACCTAAAGACGGACGCATTCTTTGCCGCGACATTTCCAATAAACCAAAACGTGAAATACGGCTGGTCTGTACTCTGGCTCTATCAATTTTAAGCGCGTCACGCAAACAGTTTTCTACTTGCCGCTGATTTTTACTGGACATCATGTCGATAAAATCAATCACAAATAAACCGCCTAAATCGCGTAAACGTAATTGACGCGCGATTTCTTCGGCGGCTTCTAAATTAGTATTTAAGGCAGTATCTTCAATATCACTGCCTTTAGTGGCTCTGGCTGAGTTAATATCAATAGAAGTTAAGGCTTCAGTGTGGTCAATTACAATTGAACCGCCTGAGGGTAATGATACTTCTCTGGAATAAGCGATTTCAATTTGGGATTCAATTTGATAACGATTAAATAAGGGAACTGCATCTTGATATAACTTAGCACGCGGTAAAAAATGCGGCATTACTTGTTTTAAAAAATTTAAAACTAATTGATAAGATTCTTCGTGGTCAATTAATATCTCATCAATATTACCGCGTAAATGGTCACGCAAGGCTCTAATAATGACATTACTTTCTTGGAATACTAAAAAGGGAGCTTTTTGTTCACGTCCTGAACGTTCAATGGCTTCCCATAATTGCAATAAATAATTTAAATCCCATTGCAATTCTTCGGCATTTTTACCACAACCCGCAGTACGCACAATTAAACCCATATTATCGGGTATTTCTAAAGTCGCCATCACCTCGCGTAAATCATTGCGGGTTTCGCCTTCAATACGCCGCGATATGCCACCTGCTTTTGGATTATTAGGCATTAATACTAAATAAGTACCTGCTAAACTAATATAAGTGGTTAATGCCGCACCTTTACTGCCGCGTTCTTCTTTTTCAATTTGAACTAATAATTCCTGCCCTTCTTTAATGGCATCTTTGATATTAACTCTACGGTTTTGATTTTCACCTTCGCCGTCTGTGGCTTGGCGATACAGCGGTGCGATTTCTTTAAACGGTAAAAAGCCGTGTTTATCCGCGCCATAATTAACAAAAGCCGCTTCTAGGCTGGGTTCAACACGGGTAATAATCCCTTTATAGATATTAGATTTTTTTTGTTCTTTGGAAGGGATTTCAATGTCAAAATCATAAAGTTTTTGACCGTCTACCAAGGCGACTCGCAATTCTTCTGCTTGCGTAGCGTTGATAAGCATTCTTTTCATTTTTTATCCTTGTTACATGACCCGCTTCCTAAAGCAGGTGTGATGAGTGGCATGACATGGGGTGATTGAGGCTTTGGTGTGCAAGTTTTTGCAACACCTTAAGGTAATAAGAAATCACTGGCGGCTTTGAAAATATGCGGTAGTAGCAGGATTGTCAGCAGTTGTTGTGATAGTGCTGGCTGCTTGACACCACAACAGCCATAAACAGTGATTGCTAGGCTCTCAATCGCTCTTAAGTCTTAAATAGAGTACACGCCTAAAGGCGTTCGCTTCGTTGTCGTAGGTTGAGCGATAACCTGAGAATTTTGCTCTGGCAGAAAACACTGCTAAGCCTTGGAAGTGGCACTAAGCTGTTTTTATTAAATAGAGCAAGTGCCGCGTACTGTGTTTTGGTTAAAAGCTAACCTATTGAAATTGCGGACTGATAGTAACTATCTACAACTTACTCGCCTAAAAAAACTTACGCGTTATCCGACTTTTAAAATCTGACAACTTTTAAGCGGTTGCAATTTCAATGAGTAATATAGCAACCTTAAGGTATTACAGCAATTTAAACCATCAATGCGTTTTAAAAGCCACGAGGTTAAACAATTCTTAGCGAAAAATTGAATGCTTTACAGAGTGATATAGTAATGATTGATGTTTTATATGGCTTAGTTAATCGTGTAAAAAAACACTGATAATGGCAGGTTTAGAAACTACTTTTTAGCTATTCCATAAGTCTTTTCAATTTTTTAGATTTACCCTATCCATTTCTATTTTCATCAAGACATCAAATTAAATAGCTAAAATGTGCGTTCACATTTTGATTACGGATAAACATTATCCCAGCTTCACTTAACTAGCCGTTTATAATAGCCGTTGCAAAACATTTGTCTGTGCTAACAGCCTCCTCAAAACAGTGTGCCACCCAAAAACCTTCACTATCAACGCCTAATGGAAAACACTGACAAACTTCATTCCGCACAGTTCTTACAGCATCAATTACAAGATGTAATGACGCTGTTAGAAAAACAGCAAATCGAACAATCGCTGGTGCATAGAGGGCCTTCTATCAATCATGAATTGGTTGAGGTCATGCTGCATAAACAACAGCAAGCCCGTTTGCGTGAAAAGTTTGAACCCCTACACCGCGCTGATATTGCTTTTATTTTAGAGTCACTGCCGCTCGATCAACGGCAACAGGTCTGGGATGCCATCAAACAAGACGATGACGGGCAAGTATTGCTTGAAGTCTCCGATGCGGTGCGCCAAACCCTGATTTCAGGCATGGCGGCCGAAGAACTCGCCAGCGTTGCCAGCAAATTAGATACTGACGAAATCGCCGACCTAGTCGCCGATATTCCTAAAAGTGCCATGCTCAAAGTGTTGCGCTCACTCAATAGTCAAGAGCGGGTACATTTAGACACCATTTTGGCGTATCAAGAAAACCAAGTGGGCGCGTTAATGGATTTTGGCATGATTACCATTCGTGAGGATTTGAACTTAAAAGCGGTCAAAACTTATATTCGCAAATTAGGCAAATTGCCTTGTCATACTGATAAATTATTCGTAGTTGACCAAGATAATCACGTCAAAGGGGTATTGCCGTTGCAACGCTTACTCACTTATTCCTCAAGAAGCCAAGTTGCGCAAGTCATGGTCACTGATTTTGTGCATTTTCATGTTGAGCAAGATTGCGCTGAGGCTTCACGCGCTTTTGAGCGTTATGATTTGATTTCCGCGCCCGTAGTTGATAATGAAGGTAAATTACAAGGTCGTTTGCGCATTGATAGTATTTTGGATTTTATCCGCGAAAAAACCGATGAAGATTTATTAAGCCAAGCGGGGGTAGGCGAAGATGAAGATTTATTTTCTAGCGTTTGGAAAAGTGTCCGCAATCGCTGGGGTTGGTTATTAATTAATGTCGCCACCGCTTTTGCCTCTACCCGCATTATTGGTGTATTTGAAGATGTGATCTTGCAATTAGTCTCACTAGCCTCACTCATGCCCATAGTCGCGGCAATGGGTGGTAATACAGGTAATCAAACCAGTATGTTAATTATTCGCTCTTTAGCCTTAGGACAAATAACCCCTGCTAATGTGTATCGTTTAATTAAAAAAGAATTAACCTTAGCGGTATTAAACGGTACGTTTATCGGTTTAATTATTGGATTATTAAGTTTCTTACTCTATCAAGATATTGCCTTATCGGCTGTTATGGCAACGGCTATGTTTATGAATTTGCAAGTCGCAGTATTATTTGGTTTGAGTATTCCCTTATTGCGTTATAAATTCGGTAAAGACCCCGCTGTTGGCACGAGTATTATCTTAACTTCAATTACTGATTCAATGGGCTTTTTTATTTTCTTAGGGCTGGCAAAAGTATTTTTATTAAAATAAAAACGCATTAATCGCGTTTTGATAAGCGTAATTCACCTTCGCGTTGTTCCATTGCAAATTGTTGTAAAACATTCATCCCCAATAATGCCTCAGATAAATTGGGCATTAATACCGCAGTGACATTTTCTAATTTAAAACTGCCAAATTCTAATTTAGCCAAAGTGACTACACAGACTTTTGCTGAGCCATTGGCAGTATTCATTTGCACATAACCACGACAGTGCAAACCATTAACGGCGGATAAATTAGCAGGTAATGCCACCACTGACGCGCCTGTATCCACGACAAAAGTTAAAGCATTATTATTGACCGCGCCATCAATAAAATAATGCCCACCTACACCTAAAGGAATACTTAACGATTGCACCTCCGCTTTTGGCACAGGTTTAGCAATTGCCGTCCACGAAGCTACCGCTTCACTATCAATACAAGGGGATTTTTGATAATGCAAATCACCCTGCTCAGTTTTGCATTTATATACCATAGGTTCAGCTTGCACCTGAATACTCAATAATACTAGAGCTGTAAATACAAATGCTTTCAGGTTTTGCATAAAATTCTCCGCTTGCTACATAATAAAATATCATTAGCTATGTAATATAGCGCGTATTGTAACTAAGTACAAATACTCGCTTTATTTAAGAATTAAGTTAAATTTAATAGCCTTTTTGTAACTACCTAGCTTGCTTGCGATTGAATCAGAATTTTCTATGGTTATAGAATTACAAAATAAATTCTGTTAATTTTGTAAATTCTGTAAATCCTGATTCAGACAATAGAATAATTAAAATCAGCTAGGTAGTTACATCTTTTTTATTTTAAGCACTTCTTATAAAGCAAAAAACTTGCTTTATTTAAAGATAGTATTACACTTCACTATGACCAATAAATAGCGGTCATAAGCACAATCACTTTCAATTTTTAGGAGCATAATCAGATGAAATACAAACTTATTATGGGCATTGTATTAATGTCATTAGCGTCTTACGCATTTTCAGCAGATGCACCTACTAGCTCTAGTAGCAGTTCAACAAGCGCGCCTGCCCCCGCGCCTATTATTGATTATTGCCGTATTCACACTTGTTAATAATAATTAAGAGTCATTACCATGAATTTAAATAAACTATTGCAAAAAGGTGTATTACTCGGCGCGTTTTTAACAGCAACTGCGAGTTATGCCACAGACCCTCATTGGACTTATGACGAACAACTCGATTGGGGCGCGTTAGAAAATGCTGATCCTACTGTGACTAAAATCCCCGAACTTTATCCGTTTGCGCAGTGCGGTTTAGGACAAAAACAATCACCGATTGATATTAGTCGTTTAAGCACTAATACGCAGTTAAATCCAATTAAAACCAATTATACAGCTACTGGACTTTCTATTAGTAATAATGGACATACTATTAAAGTTAATATGCCCAGCGTTGCCAATGTTAATCATTCTATGATTGGCAGAGAAAGTTTTGAGTTATTACAATTCCATTTCCACGCACCCAGCGAACATACTATTAATGGTAAAACATTTCCTTTAGAACTGCATTTTGTACATGGCACACCTAATGGCAAATTAGCGGTATTGGGGGTATTAATAAAAGCAGGTATGGCAAATGCAGAATTTCAAAAAATTCTCGATAACGCGCCTACCCTTGCTAGCGTGACTAATACGCCTGCTAATGAAACTATAGACCCTAGTGCATTATTACCACAAAGCCGAAAATTTTATAGTTACGCGGGTTCATTAACCACGCCACCTTGCACTGAAGGCGTTGATTGGTATGTACTCACCCGTCCTATTGAAGTATCAAGCGAGCAATTAGCCCAATTTGAAGCTTTATATGCTGATAATGCGCGTCATCCACAAGCACTGAATGGTCGCCAAGTAGAAAAGAATTAATTATTATTTTTGAATCAGGATTTACAGGATTTATCCTGAAAATCCCATAAGCATAGAAAATCCTGATTCTGATAATTAAAAAAAAGCCGTTGTATTTTAAAAATACAACGGCTTTTTTTATGCTAAACAAATACGCGTTTATTTATGTTTGCTTTCGCTTTCTAAAACATCATATAACTCTTTAGCGGGCAGATAACCGGGGAAAACATTACCTTTTTGCGTCACAATCATAGGTGTGCCTTTTACATCAAATTCTTCACCTAATTGCATGTGTGTATCCACTGGATTTTCACAAGTTTTCATTTCTAAAGCTTGGTCTTTTTTAGCTTTAGTCAAAGCTTCATTACGGTCTTTAGCACACCATACCGCTACTGCTTTTTTGTAAGAATCTGAGCCTTTACCTGCTCTGGGGAAGAATACATAACGCACGGTAATACCTTGCGCTAAATAACTATCAATTTCGGAATGTAATTTACGGCAGTAGCCGCAATCAATATCAGTAAATACAGTCACCATATATTTGCTGATTTTAGGTTTGAAAATAATCATTTTATCTTCACCTAATTTATCTAAGGCTTCTTTGCGAGAGTTACCTAAACGTAATTCAGTTAAATCAATGCGCTCGGCGACATCAATTAAATGACCTTGTAATAAGTATTTACCATCATCACTGACATAATAAGTATTATTACCCACGCTAATTTCAGAGATGCCTTTCATTTCTGACGGTTTAATCGCATCAATTTTTAATTTGGGCATCGATTTAGCCAATGAGTCTTTAATAGCTTGGTCATCGGCTTGAGCGGGGTTGAATATAACTGTACTTAATAATAGCGCAGTTAAGGAGAGTATTTTTTTCATGGAAATTCTCTAATAGTGGAGAGGGGTATTTTTTTGCGATTACTTATAGTTGTCTGAATGAAGATAATTGAGATGTAAAGATTATAAGATGGTTTGTTTTATCTTAATATCTTTCAATCTTTATTATCTTCATTCAGACAACATAATAGTGAATAACGAGCCATTTTTAATTAAATAACTTTTGTACATCTAAAACCATTGCCAATGCCATCAGTGATACTAATAAGGCAATACCGATTTGTTGAAACAAAATTTGTATTTTTTCAGAAACAGGACTGCCTTTAATACCTTCAATGGCAAAGAATAATAAATGTCCACCATCTAATACGGGGATAGGTAATAAATTAATCACCCCTAAACTAATACTAATTAAGGCAATGAATTTAATAAAATGCACTAAACCCATACTGGCTGATTGTCCTGCATATTGGGCAATACTAATAGGGCCGCTTAAGTTTTTAACATCGGCTTTACCCACAAACATTTTACCCATCATTTTCAACGTAGTAATGGAATAATAATAAGTGGTATTTAAAGCCTCAGGAATGGCTTCTAAAGGTGAAAGGCTGTATTCAACGGTCATTGATTGCATCAGGTTTTCAGGCACAAACACCGCCGCGCCAATTTTACCTTCGGTGGCTTGTCCAACCTGCACCGCCTTTGGCGTGAGCGTTAAAGTCGCGCGAACTTCTTGGCGTTCAATGGTGACTTGAATGGCAACGTTTGGACGGGTTTTAACGTAATCCACCCACTGTAGCCAATCATTAATGGCAACGCCATCGGCACTGATAATTTTATCGTTAGCTTGCAGTCCAGCAGATTGCGCCGCGCTATCGGGTAGCACTTTACCAATAATGGCAGGCAAAGTAGGCGACCACGGTTTAAAGCCTAAATGTTCATAAAGCGCGTCTGGGTTTTTGCCGTCTTCTTCGCTTAAATGCAGGGTTTTAAGGCTTTGTTTTGAGCTGGTAATGTTTTGAACGGTAACGTTAATCTCAGTTTCACCATCTAATGCCAAAGCAATTAAACGGCTCATGGTCTCGCTCCAAGTGGGCGTTTGTTTGTCATTCACTGCAATGATTTGATCGCCGTCAACAAAACCTGCCGCAAACGCTAGGGTATTGGCTGGCACTTTACCCAGCACGGGCTTCATGCCTGTTTCGCCAATGACTAAAACGCTCCAAAACAAAACGAGAGCAAGTAATAAGTTAAACAGCGGCCCTGCGGCAACAATGGCAAATCGCGCCCATAAAGGCTGGCGATTAAAGGCAAAGGCTAAATCTTTCGCATTAACTTCGCCTTCGCGTTCATCGACCATTTTGACATAGCCGCCTAAAGGAATGGCGCATAATACATATTCGGTGCTGTCCGCATTTTTTTGATGTGACCACAGCACTTTGCCAAAACCTACCGCAAAACGTAGCACTTTAACGCCCACGCGCCGCGCCACCCAAAAGTGTCCAAACTCATGAAAGGACACCAAAATGCCAATGGATAAAAGAAAATAAAACAGCGTATGCAGAAAGTTCATTAGCCTGTTAGCTCATTGATGAATTGAGTAGCCAGTATTCTAGCTTGGCTATCAAATGACAAAATAATTTCTAAACTATCCGCCGCGTGTGGCGCGATGGCTTGCATGGTTTTTTCAATAATAACTGCAATATCGGTAAAACGAATCTGTTCATTTAAAAACGCTTCAACGGCAATTTCATTAGCGGCATTGAGTACCGCTGGCATAATGCCGCCTGTGCTTATCGCCTCATAAGCAAGACGCAAACAAGGGAAACGTTGCAGGTCTGGCGCGGTAAAATCCATGTGGCGCACGGCAAAAATATCTAACTGCTCCGCGCCAGAATCAAAACGCTCAGGATACGCTAAGGCATGAGCGATAGGAATACGCATATCAGGGCAACCCATTTGCGCCAGCACCGTGCCGTCAACATAATCCACCATTGAATGAATCACACTTTGCGGATGAATCACCACTTGAATCTGCTCAGGCTTCATCTCAAATAATAAACAGGCCTCAATCATCTCTAAGCCTTTGTTCATCATCGTGGCAGAATCCACTGAAATCTTTTTACCCATATCCCAATTAGGATGCGCCACTGCTTGCGCGGGAGTCACGGCGGGTAATTGTTCTAAGGGTAATTCACGAAATGGACCACCTGAGGCAGTCAATAAAATACGCCGCGCGGTTTTGGCTTTACTACCTGTTTGATAGTTAGCGGGCATACATTGAAAAATCGCATTATGTTCGCTGTCGATAGGCAGTAACTGCGCGCCCGATTGCGCCACTGCCTGCATGAAAATATCACCCGACATCACTAAAGCTTCTTTATTGGCAAGCAATACGGTTTTACCCGCCTGTGCCGCCGCTAAGGTAGGTAATAAACCCGCCGCCCCGACAATCGCCGCCATTACTGAATCCACAGCTTCAAGGGTTGCCACTTCGGTTAAAGCATCCGCGCCTACTAACACGCGCAACTCAGCCAAAGGCGAATCAATTAACTTTTCTTTAAAGCGTTGCGCGTTAGCCTCATCAACTACTACTACCACTTCAGGGCGATGCGCTAAACATTGCTCATAGAGTAATTCAATATTGTGCCGCGCTGTCAATGCCACGACTTTGTATAACTGAGGATGCAAAGCCACTACGTTAAGCGTGCTAACCCCTATCGAGCCAGTCGCACCGAGAATACATAAGCCTTTCATTCTAATGACCTATAAATTAAGAAAATACCCGCATAAAAGAATGGCGCGGCGGCGATAATACTATCAATTCTATCAAGCATGCCGCCATGACCGGGTAATAAATTACCGCTGTCTTTTACACCGCGTTGGCGTTTGACTAAACTAAAAAATAAATCGCCATAAATCGAGATTAATACCGTTAATACTGATAACAAAACAAAATCAGAAGCCACAATAAAACTAATCGGCTGATAAGCCAGACTTAAAATAATACTTAATATAATTCCGCAAATCGCCGCTGATAATAACGCGCCTTTCATCCCTGCAATGGTTTTTCCGGGGCTAATATCGGGTGATAATTTGGTTGTTCCCCATTTTCTACCTGCAAAAAAGGCTGAAATATCGGCAACCCAGATTAATACTAAAAAGTACATCGCCATTTCCGCGCCATAAAAAGCGCGTAAGCGATTAAAGAATAACCAAACCATTAATAATACCATCCAGCCAATTAAGGCTTTATAACGGGTTTTTAATTGTAATTCTAAAAGTTGCGTGGGCGTATTGCGAATTAATAGCATCGCTAATACCCAAAAGACTACAGGAATAATCACTAGCCATTCTAATATCCCTGAATAAGTTCTAATATCGGGATAATCGAAAATCTGCGCGAGTAATTCTAAAATCTGTGTCCAAAAATGTAAGCCCAGCATCGGTAATAATAGGGCAATAAAGAATAATGCTTTTTTAAGGACAGAATCTAAGCCAATTAAATTGCACCATTCGTGCGCGGCTATACAAACAATAATAGCCATTAATAAAGAAAAATACTCCGCAGGCAATAAAAGAACTGCTACGGTAATCAAAGCGGCTAGAATTAAAGCCGTGATAATTCGCTGTGCTAACATGGTTACTCTTTATGTTGATTTGTTATTATGAGTGAGTGCTTGTATTTGTTCACCCGTATGACCAAAACGGCGTTGACGGGTTTTAAAACTGTTAATTGCATTATCTAATTCTTGGGCATTAAAATCAGGCCACAGCACAGGCGTAAAATAAAATTCGGTATAAGCGAGTTGCCATAATAAAAAATTACTAATGCGCTCTTCGCCACCTGTGCGAATAAATAAATCAGGTTCAGGTAAATCCGCAATCGATAAAGACTGACTAATTAATTCCTCAGTAATATCAGTTGATTTTAATTCACCTAAAGCGACTTTATCCGCTAATTGGCGTGTTGCCTGTACTAAATCCCAACGGCCCCCATAATTGGCGGCAATCACTAAAGTTAATGCCGTATTATGTTGAGTTTTCAATTCACCTTCGCTCATTTTTTCTTGTAATTGAAGCGCGAAAGCTGATCTATCGCCAATAAAACGTAAACGAATATTATTATTATGCAGTTTATCGATTTCACGCTGTAGCGTTTTCATAAATAAACTCATTAATAATGAAACTTCTTGCTCAGGTCTGCGCCAATTTTCACTACTAAAAGCAAATAAGGTTAATACTTCTATATTTTGTTTAGCGCAATGTTCAACAATAGCTCTTACGGTTTTAACCCCCGCTTGATGACCAAAAGCTCTGGGCATAAAGCGTTTTTGCGCCCAACGTCCATTACCATCCATAATAATGGCAATATGACGGGGTTTATCATGATTAAAACTTAAGGTATTACTGCCAGTAGTCGGCATGGTGATGACTCTATTAATGGGGGGATTTTAAGACATTGCAATGAGGGATTAATGATAATCCCTTAATGGCGTGTTCATCGCAACAGGTTATTAACTTACATGGTTAATAAATCTTTTTCTTTGGCTTCAAGTAATACTTCAATTTCTTTAACGTACTGGTCGGTTAATTTTTGGATTTTTTCTTCACCGCCACGCGCTTCATCTTCTGAGATTAATTTCGCTTTTAAAGCTTCTTTAATTTCAGCATTGGCATCACGACGAATATTACGCACCGCAACTCTGCCATTTTCTGCTTCACCTTTTACTATTTTAACTAAAGATTTACGGCGTTCTTCAGTTAATGCAGGCAAAGGAATACGAATCACAATACCATTATTATTGGGATTTAAACCTAAGTCTGATTTTAAAATGGCTTTTTCTATGGCTGAAATCATATTCTTTTCCCAAGGACTAATACTTAAAGTCCGTGCATCTTCGACTGAAATATTGGCAACTTGGGCAATAGAAGTTTCTGAGCCATAATAAGAAACCATTACTTGATCTAATAAACTCGGATGCGCCCGTCCTGTTCTTATTTTGGAAAACTCATGTTTTAAAGACTCTATGCTTTTTCCCATACGGACATTAGCATCTTTATGAATATCATTAATCATTTTTTATCCTCGTTCAATCAAAGAGCCAATATCAGCTCCTAATAATAATTGCATTACTGCACCTTGTTCAAATATATTCATCACTCGCATAGGCACGTTATTATCTCTACATAAAACTAATGCGGTAGTATCCATCACATTTAAACGTTGATCTAAAGCCTCATCATAGGTTAAATGTGGATAAAATATCGCATCAGATACTTTTTCAGGGTCTGCTGAATACACGCCTTTGACTTTAGTGGCTTTAATCATTAAATCGGCTTTAATTTCAATAGCGCGCAAACTTGCCGCTGAATCGGTGGTAAAGAAAGGATTACCCGTACCTGCGGCAAATATTACTACGCGTCCTTTTTCTAAATGTCTCACCGCTCTTCTGCAAATATAATCTTCACAGACTTGATTAATTTTTAAAGCTGACATGACACGCACTGGTTGTCCGTGTGCTTCTAAAGCGTCTTGCATAGCGAGGGCATTAATTACTGTTGCTAGCATTCCCATTTGATCGCCAGTAACGCGATTTAAACCCGCTGAGGCTTTTTCCGCGCCGCGCAAAATATTGCCGCCGCCAATGACTAGCCCCACTTGAATACCAGCATCGCATAATTCTTTTATTTCGCTAGCTAAACGATTAACAATGGCGGCATCAATATTACCACCCGTGTCACTCATTAAAGCTTCGCCGCTTAATTTAAGTAGTATTCTTTGGCAAATAAATGTAGTCATAAGTTATTTAAAAGGTTTATTTAATTGAAATTGAGGTTTTTTGATATTTATTTTTGAAATTAGTGTATTAACTTAAGTATTCTCCTAATAATTATTGATACTGTTAAACTAATGCTTAATGAGTTCGTGCAAACTTATATTAAAACTACTTGTTTCTATTTCACCTGTTTTATTAAAAAAACTAACCAGTCCTTGTTCGTTCACTAACCAAACTTCAATAGCTCCCGCTTTTAAATAAATATCAATTTTTGTTTTCATTTCACCTTTGCTATTAGAAGGTGAAATAATTTCAACACAAATTTCAGGTGCTGAACTGGCGGCAATATCGTGTTTGTGTTGCTGATAATAACTATCACTGCTCCAAGCTATATCAGCTACTTTAATACCTTGCGTTGTTTTAATGGCTAAATTACTAAATACGTTGCCATCCAACTGCATAGATAATAAGCTAATTAATTCACCGCGTAGATAACTATGCAAAAACTTATTAGGCGACATTTCAATTTTGCCGTATTGATTTAATTCAATTTTATAAGGTAAATTTTGCAAAGATTTATCTGCTAATACCTCTTGCCATTGCATGAATGATTCCCCTTTAAAATAAAAAGTGAGTGCAATAATTGCACTCACTTTAATTAAACCTTATTCAAACGTTTTAGCGTAAGCCATTACTTCTTCGGCAAAGTTTTCTTCTTTCTTTTCAATACCTTCGCCCACTTCAAAACGGCTAAAACGCACTACAGTATTGCCTTTTGAAGACACTAATTTACCGACAGTGATTTTGTCGTCTTTAATGAAAGGTTGACCCACTAAAGTCACTTCAGCTAAGAATTTGCTGATTCTGCCCATCACCATTTTTTCAATGATTTCAGCAGGTTTACCACTTTCAGCCGCTTGCGCAGAGAAAATTTCTTTTTCTTTTTCAATCGCTTCGGGTGCTACTTGTTCTTCTGACACGCACACAGGTTTGCTTGCGGCAATGTGCATGGCAATGTCTTTGCCTAATTCGTTATCAGCTAAAGCTAATTCAACAATTACGCCGATTTTATTGCCATGTAAATAACAGGCTGTGCCACCTTCATTGGTTTTGAATTTTTCAAAACGTCTAACGGTAACATTTTCACCTAATTTAGCAATTAAACCACGGCGCATTTCATCAACAGTCACGCCGCCTTCTAGGGGCATAGCTAATAATTCTTCTTCAGTTTGAATATCAGCGTTTAATAAACCTTCAGTAACACTGTTGACAAAGCCTACAAAGTCATCGGCTTTAGCCACGAAATCGGTTTCGCAGTTAATATCAACAATGGCGACTGCTTTGCCATCTTCACTGGTTTTAACGCCAATAATACCTTCAGCGGCAATGCGACCTGATTTTTTGTCAGCTTTAGCCAAACCTGCTTTACGCATGTTATCAATGGCAAGTTCCATATCACCGTTAGCTTCAACTAACGCTTTTTTACATTCCATCATGCCCGAACCTGTGCGTTCGCGTAATTCCTTTACCATGCCAGCACTAATTGTTACTGCATTCATTTTTTACCTCTTTGTTTGGTTACTATAAAAACGCCCCCGTAATGGAGGCGTTATTGTTGTCCACGAAAGGCACTAAAAACACGAAATTTTTGATAAAAACGGTTCGTGTCTTTGGTGTTTTTGGTGGTTAATTATTCAGCAACTGCTTCTTCAACAAAGTCGTCAGCTGTTTTTGCAGATAAACCCAGTGCCGCGCCTTTGGCTTCTAATACCGCAGCCGATACGCTTTCAGCATACAGTTTTACCGCGCGAATTGAGTCATCGTTACCCGGAATAATATAATCAACATCTTCGGGTGAGTTATTAGTATCGACAATACCGACAACGGGAATACCTAATTTTTTAGCTTCCATGATGGCATTCTTTTCATAACCTACGTCTAACACGAAGATTACGTCAGGAATTCCTTTCATGTCTTTAATACCACCCAGACTCCGTTCTAGTTTTTCCAATTCACGCTCAATACCTAAAGCTTCTTTTTTACCAAAGCGTTGGTATAAAGTACCGTCAGCTTTCATCGCTTCCAATTCTTTAAGACGGTTAATGGATTTTTTAATGGTTTTGAAATTGGTCAACATACCGCCTAACCAGCGATGATTGACATAAGGCATACCACAACGGATGGCTTCTTCTGCAACGACTTTACGCGCCGCTTTTTTAGTGCCAACAAATAAAATTGTGCCTTTATTTGCAGTCATTTGACCCAGATAATTCATTGCGTCATTAAACATTGGAAGCGTTTTTTCCAAATTAATAATATGGATTTTATTACGCGCACCAAAAATGTAAGTTGCCATTTTGGGATTCCAATAACGGGTTTGATGTCCAAAGTGAACACCCGCTTCAAGCATTTGACGCATGGATACTGCTGCCATTTATTTCTCCTAAAGATTAAATTCAAAACGCTTAAGGTTTTGAGAGGGTTACGCGACCACTTATCCCGCTGGCTAACCTTGGTTTAAAACCAAAGCACCCTAGACAACGTGACGATAAATGTGAGTAGTGTTTAAAAAGATGATGCGCCCAGCTATTCAATAACATAGAGACGCTAGCGTTATGAGTGGCAATTGTGCTACTCAAGCCGATATTCTAGGGGCATAAAGCCAATAATACAATCGTTGCCCTGAGCTTATATTTTTTTAATGAAAAATCCGCAAGTATTTGAGCAAGTTGCCTTAGTGATATTTAGTATTTTTATAATAAAAAACAAGTAATTAAGCCAAAATTAATAAGTGATGAATATAATAGTTGTAATCACCTTGAATTTTTTTAGAAAAAGCACTAGAAATTTTAACGCTTAAGTGCTGGGCTAGAAATTTTTTCAAAGCCATCATGACCACTCTGTTAAAATCGCTAGCACTTGAGTACCCAAGTGATAAGAAAATCTTTGATTTGAGTACGCTTAATCTTCTTTTACTATTAATTATTCATGAGCATTATTATAAAAAACGCCGCTGAAATTGAAAAAATGCGCGTCGCCTGTCGCCTTGCCGCCGAAGTTTTGGACATGATAGCCCCGCATGTTGTGGTAGGCGTGACGACCAACGAATTAGATAGAATCTGCCACGATTATATTGTCAATGTGCAACACGCCATTCCTTCGCCATTGAATTATCGTGGCTTTCCTAAATCGATATGTACTTCGGTCAATCAACAAATCTGCCACGGCATTCCTAATGATAAAAAATTAAAGTCTGGCGATATTGTCAATATCGACATTACCGTCTTGAAAAATGGCTATCATGGCGATACTAGTAAAATGTTTTGTATAGGTGACGTGACCCCTTTTGCCAAACGCCTGATTAACGTTACCCAAGAAGCGTTAAATTTATCCATTAAACAAGTCAAACCGGGCGCAAGACTGGGTGATATTGGTCATGCCATTCAAAAACACGCTGAAAGCAATCGTTACTCAGTAGTGCGTGAATTTTGCGGTCATGGCATCGGCAAAGATTTTCATGAAGAGCCGCAAGTGTTGCATTATGGCAAACCCAATACGGGTGAAGTCTTAGTGGAAAACATGATTTTTACCATTGAACCGATGATTAATTTAGGCAAAAAAGAGTCTAAGACTTTAAGTGATGGTTGGACGGCGGTAACAAAAGATCACAGCCTATCCGCGCAATTTGAACACACCATTTTAGTCACCGCCGATGGCTTTGATATTTTAACCTTGCGTGAAGAAGAATATCCCTTGTGGAATCTTTAAAACAAAGCTAATGGAATTTATGCAAGTAACGCGTATGCTTAGCGCATGATTAAAGTGTAGCAACGCTTATAATAGGCTTAATTCTTGAACTACAGAGTGCTTATGCAAACTATGGAAACATTCATTCCCGGACAACGCTGGATTAGCAATACCGAATCCGAATTGGGTCTTGGGCTTATTCTCGAAGTCAATTTCAAACGTGTCACCGTATTATTTTTAGCCTGTGACCAGCGGCGCATCTACGCCCAAGACAACGCGCCCTTAACGCGGGTGCAGTTTTCAGTGGGCGATAAAATCGAATCGGTAGACGAAGAGCAACTCATCGTCATTGGCTTGCGTGAAAATAAAGGCTTAATTACCTATATCTGCAAAAACGAAGATGGCGAGCAAGTCGAACTAGAAGAAGTCGAACTCAATCACCACAGCCAATTCAACAAACCCCAAGACCGCTTATTTGCAGGGCAAACCGACAGCCCTTCTTGGTTTTTATTGCGCTATGAAACATGGCGGCGTTTGCAACAACACGCGCAGTCGCCCGTAAAAGGCTTAATGGGCGCGAGAACTTCGCTGATTCCACATCAATTATTTATCGCCCACGAAGCCGCCAGTAGAGTCGCGCCGCGCATAATGCTCGCTGATGAGGTGGGTTTGGGTAAAACCATTGAAGCGGGATTAATACTGCATTCGCGTTTATTAAATGGCTTGAGTAATAGAATTTTAATTATTGTCCCTGAGAGTTTATTACATCAATGGCTAGTAGAAATGCTACGGCGTTTTAATTTGCGCTTTAGTATTTTTGATGAAGCGCGTTGTTTGGGGGAATTAGATAAAGACGGCTTTGAAGATGATGACGCGCTTAATAACGATAATAATCCGTTTTTAAGTGAACAATTAATTTTATGTAGTCAGCAATTCTTTTCTTATTATCCGCAACGGCAAAAACAAGCCATATTAGCAGGCTGGGATATGGTAATCATTGACGAGGCGCATCATTTGCAGTGGAGTGAAAACGCGCCTAGTGATGATTATTTATTTGTTGAACAATTAGCGCAAAGAACCCCTAGTTTAATACTATTAACCGCAACGCCTGAGCAATTAGGCAAAGAAAGCCATTTTGCGCGATTACGATTATTAGACCCCGATAGATTTTATAGCTTTGCCCAGTTTGTTAAAGAAGAACAGTCTTTTGAACCTGTGGCAGAAGCCGCTAAATTATTATTAGCGGGTAATGAATTAACCAATGAAGCGCAACAATCATTAACGACTTTATTAAAAGATGATAATGTCGATGGTTTATTAAAACAATTAAATCAACCCGCAAAATCAGCGCAAGCGCGGCAAAGTTTAATTAATGTATTATTAGATTCACACGGAACAGGACGGATATTATTTAGAAATTCCCGTCAAACCGTACAAGGTTTTCCAGAACGTGAACGCCATGCTTATCCATTAGAAGGCGTAGCTAATGAAACCGATTTAAGCCAAGACCCGCGCACGACATGGTTAATTACTAAAGTTAAAAAACTCAAAGGGCAAAAGTTATTATTAATTTGTAAATTAGCCAGCACAGCAATTGCCTTAGAACAAACTTTAAAAGCTAAAGGCGGTATTAATTCAGCAGTATTTCATGAAGGCATGACTATTATTGAACGCGATAGAGCGGCGGCCTATTTTGCCGATACCGATAGCAATGCACGATTATTAATTTGTTCAGAAATTGGCAGTGAAGGGCGTAATTTTCAATTTGTACATCATTTAGTATTATGGGATTTGCCTAGTAATCCTGACTTATTACAACAACGCATTGGACGATTAGATAGAATTGGACAAAAGCATGTGATTCAACTGCATATTCCTTATTTAAAAAACAGCCAGCAAGCGGTGTTATATCGTTGGTATGATGAGGGCTTAAATGCTTTGCGTTGTAATAGTTCAGCGGCGCAACCTGTAGCCGATAAATTAGAAGCCGAATTAAATAACATTATCGCCCTTTATGAATCAGGCGATAATACTGCTGAAACCGCTTTTAATGAGTTTATTAGTAAAACTCAAGTATTAAACGCTGAAATAGAAGCGCAATTACACGCAGGTCGTGACCAGTTATTAGAATTAAATTCCTGCCGCAAAGAAATCGCTGATGATTTAATTGAAACGCTCAGCGATTATGAAACTCAAGGCACGTTATGGCCTTATATGGAAGATATATTTGAATGCTATGGTGTAGAAACTGAATATCATTCAAGTGAGTGTCATATTTTGCATCCTAGTGACCAATTACGCGTGGCGCATTTTCCGTTTTTATCCGAAGACGGTATGACTGTCACCACTAATAGAGCAATGGCATTAGCGCGTGAAGAATTACAGTTTTTAACGTGGGAACACCCCTTAGTTAGAGCGGCAATGGATTTAGTATTATCCAGCGATACAGGTAATGCAACTATTAGCGTAGTGAAACACGCGCAATTGCGCGGCGGACAGTTTTTATTAGAATGTATTTTTGTGATAGAAACCTCCGCGCCTGCTGAATTACAAGTGGGTCGGTTTTTACCTAATATGCCTATTAGAGTATTAATAGACCAAATGCAACAAGATTTAACAGCGAGTATTGCGCACAGTAGTTTAATTGAATCTGGGACAAGTTTTGATAAACAACAAATTGTTAATTTTTTAAATAAACAACGCCCTGCGATTACTAAATTATTAAATATAGCCGAGCAACGCGCTACTATTCAAAAACAGCAAGTAATAGAAACGGCTAGTCAAACCATGTTAGCGAGTTTAGCCGCTGAAATAAAACGCTTAGTGCGCTTGCAAAAAGTCAATCCGACTATTAAATCCGAAGAGATTGAGTATTTAAAAGATATGACTATGCTAGTGCATGATAATATTCAAGCTGCGCAATTAAGACTTGATGCGGTGCGATTTATTATTACTCGTTAATTCGTCCACGAAAAGCACTAAAAACACGAAAAATAATTGATTAAAATTAGGGCTGACTTTTTTTAAAAAAGTTCGTGCTTTTTGTGTTTTTCGTGGAAAATTACTCACTGCGAAATTTTAATTAACCCTTTGAAAAAGTCACCATGTTAAAAATAGGACAAGTCAATACTTTAAATATCGTCAAACAACATGGCGGCGGGTTTTATTTAGCCTCCGCTACTTCGGCTAATGTATTATTAGTGGATAAACATTTGTCTACTAACCCGCAAATAGGCGATAGTTTAGAGGTATTTGTCTATGTTGACAGTGAAGGACATTTAGCGGCGACCACGATTATTCCTTTAGCTCAAGTGGATGATATTGCTTATTTAAAAGTAGTCGCGTTAAATTATACAGGTGCGTTTTTAGACTGGGGTTTGCCTAAGAATTTATTATTACCCTTCGGTGAACAACATCATGAAGTGGAAGTGGGTAGGTCTTATTTAGTTAAAGTATTACTTGATGATAAAAATCGTCTTGTTGCAACCACTAAAATTGATAAATATCTTGAAGAAGAAGCTACTGAATTTAATGCAGGTGATAAAGTTTCTTTAATGATTGCTGATAAAACCGAATTAGGTATTAAAGCTATAGTCAATAATCAGTATTGGGGCTTATTGTATAATAATGAAGTGTTTCAACCCTTGCATAAAGGACAAGCAATTGATGGTTATATTAAAGCCTTGCGTGAGGATAATAAATTAGATTTAAGCTTGTATCCAATAGGTTATAAACAAAAAGTGTTATCGCTAACCGATACTATTTTAGAGAAGCTAAAACTTAATAATGGCGTGTTAAACTTAAGTGATAAAAGCCCACCTGAATTAATTTATCATCATTTTGGGGTGAGTAAAAAAGCCTTTAAACAAGCGATTGGGGCTTTATATAAACAAAAGTTGATTGTGATTGATGAAGATGGAATTAGACTGGTGTGAAAACTATTTTTATTAGTTCTCAGATTAAAAAAATGTTAGAAAATAATATACCCACTAACATAAATAAAAGTCGTGGTCTTGCTGAAGATAGAAAACTTCCTGAACCTAGAAAAATACCACCCATGCCTTCGGTTCAACCACCAAAAGCAAAAAACTAATTTTTAATTATTCAACTATTAAAAATACAATGGTTATTTTTAATAAAACTTGTGTTAATGTAAATGTATTACCGTGTTATTTTTTATTTATTTGGAGAAATGTTATGAGCTTAAATTCAACAATTTCTATTACTAAAACCAGAACACTGGAAAGTAATAAAGTATTGAAAAATACTTATTTGTTATTATCAATGACACTATTATTTAGTGCCGCCACTGCTGGCTTGGCAATGCTTGCCAATATGCCACCCATGAATCCAATTGTGACTATGATTGGTTATTTTGGCTTATTATTTTTAACTACTAAATTTAGTAACCGCGCTTTGGGTTTAGTATTTGTATTTGCTTTAACAGGTTTTATGGGACTCACCTTAGGCCCTATTATTAGCATGTACTTAAAAGTATTTACTAATGGACATCAATTAGTAATGACCGCATTAGGTGGCACAGGCGTTATCTTTTTAGGCTTATCAGGTTACGCTTTAACCACTAAAAAAGATTTTAGCTTTATCGGCGGCTTTTTAATGGTGGGCATTCTGGTTGCGTTTTTAGGCAGTATTGGCGCGATGTTATTTCATATTCCTATGTTATCGCTAGCCGTTTCTGGCATGTTTATTTTATTAATGTCAGGGATGATTTTATATCAAACCAGCGAAATGATTCATGGTGGCGAAAGCAATTATATTTTGAATACCATTTCATTATATATTTCAATTTACAATTTGTTCTTGAGCTTATTGCAAATTTTAGGCGCGTTTAGTGGCAATCGTAATTAATTTGCTTCACCCATAAAAAAACCGTCCACATTTAAAAATGTGGGCGGTTTTTTTATGCCTTAAATTAATTAATATTATTTTTTAGCTATAGTATTCCAAGCAATTAACCACGTTTGTGATTGATAGGCATCTATTTTCTTTTCTAAATCGCCGCGTAAAGATAAACGCAAAGTATTATCAACAATACCAAAAAAATAGCTATAACATAATTTAGCATCGATATTGCGGATTTCACCCGCTTTAATACCTGACTGAATAATTTTAATGATTTTGGTAAAAGCGGCAGTTTCTAATAGGGGTTTTTCTTGGGGGAGAAATTCATTGAATTTAAGCAGTAATAAAAAACGCATCACATCAGGTGCATCTTCACTGAGCTTAAATAATAAATCCACAATACCATGCAGTTGCTCAGAGGCTTTTGAATTACGCCGTCTTATATCATCAATAGAGATATTTAAGCTATCAAAAATAGTGGCATATAATTCAGCGGCAATCTGTTGTTTATTTTTAAAGTGCTGATAAATAATACTCACCCCTTTTAAATTAGCGGCATTACTTATATCGGTCAGTGAGGTAGAAAAATAACCTTTTTCGACAAATAATTTTAATGCGGCCAAGAGTATTTCATTCTGAATTTCAGACTTTGTTTGAGTAGTTTCTTTTTCTTGTTCCATGTTCGTCTTACACAGCTAATTCAATTGGCTGTATTCTATAAAGTGTGAGTAAAATCCAAAGGTGTTATTCAACCCTTTGATTATAGTTATTTTTGGTAGTAAGGGCTGTCCATTGCCTGTTTGGGTTTATCACTTAAAATTTACTACCCTTTTTTTATTACATTAAATGCGGCGATTAAATAATTAATCATTGACCATAAGGTCAAAATAGCGGCGAGATATAATAATACCGAGCCTATTAAATTGATGGGCAGTCCCAAAATATCTTCGCGGTATAACAATAAGGTAATCGAGAGCATCTGCACGGTGGTTTTCCATTTTCCTAAATGCGATACTTTTACTTTGGCGCGTTGTCCTATTTCTGCCATCCATTCTCTGAGCGAGGCTATGGTGATTTCCCTACCAATAATAATCGCGGCTGGAATGGCTAAATAAGGGCTGGCTTGTTGTTGTACGATTAACACTAATACCATAGCGACCATTAATTTATCCGCAACTGGGTCTAAAAACGCGCCAAAAGCGGTTTCTAATTGCATTTTTCTTGCTAAATAGCCATCTAACCAATCGGTAACACCTGCAAGAATAAAAATCAGGGTGCAAGCGAGGTTAGCGTACTGCCACGGCAAGTAAAAAACCACCACTAATAATGGAATCAAAGCGATTCTGAGTAGGGTGATATGTGTTGGTAAATTAAATTCTATAGTCATCGGAAAAGATGAAAGGTAGCGTAAGCGCGTAACAGCCAAAGTCGTTATGTTGTGCAAAAGCGAGTTATCATATCACTGTTTGCTGTGAATGCCGCTAATGCTTTACGCGCTTTGTTTTGAGTCATCCAAGTTAGCGTTTAATAATTGTTCAATGCTTTGAAAAACTAGATTAAATTGTTGAGTAGTCAAGCGTTTGGTCTGCACATTATAGCGGCTGGTGTGATAGGAATTAATCAAGGTCTTGCCATTGGGTAGAACATGCACCGCGTTATGAGCAAATTTAGCACTACTGGCTTTTAACTGGTAAGCCCGTAATACCGCTTGATGGGCAATTGAACCTAAAGTCAAAATCACCGCGTTTTGGGGCAAGGTTTTTAGTTCTGCCTCTAAAAAAGCGTTGCATTGTTTGATTTCATCACCTGTGGGTTTGTTTTGTGGTGGCAGGCATTTAACGGCATTGGTAATACGGCAATTGTTAAGTTCTAAACCATCATCGACTGATGCTGAAGTGGGTTTGTTGCTATAACCAAAATCATATAAGGCTTGATAGAGTAATAGTCCCGCATAATCACCCGTAAAAGGTCGTCCTGAAGCATTTGCGCCGTGCATTCCCGGAGCGAGTCCTACTACTAATAAACGCGCCGCACTGTCGCCAAAAGGCGGCACTGGTTTGGCGTAATAGTCGGGGTATTTTGTTTTAACTTCGCACAGAAAATTGGCTAAGCGTGGGCATTGTGTGCAGTTTGCATCGAAATAAGTTTGGGTCATAGTAGGTGTGTATTTGTAAGGGCGATTTAAATCGCCTTAATGCTTTGTTTAATAGCCCAAGCGACATCAATCGCCTGACGGTTTTCTTTGACATCGTGAACTCTAAATAATTGTACCCCTGCCATAACACCTAAAGCGGTGGTCACAGCAGTGGCGGTGACTAATTCACAAGGCTGGTCAACATGACAAATGCTACCCATAAAGCGTTTGCGACTTGTCCCTAATAATACCCGATTACCTAAGGCAACAAACTTATCTAAGTGCGCCAATAAATCTAAATTATCTTGTTTGCGCTTACCAAAGCCGATGCCGACATCAATAATAATCTGCTCTTGGGCAATACCTGCGTCTAATGCGGCGTTAATGCGTTGTTGTAAAATAGCTAAAACTTCTTGCACTACGTCATCATAATACGGATTATCCTGCATGGTTTTTGGTGTACCTTGGCTGTGCATCAAGACAATGGGTACTTGGGCTTGCGCGGCTAAAGGTAAGATTGTCGCGTCGGCTAGACCGCCTGAGACATCATTAATCATAGTCGCGCCAGCTTTTAAAGCCGCTTGTGCCACTTGGGCGGAGGTGGTGTCAATGCTAATGGCGATGGAACTGTATTGCCTAATGGCTTCAATCACGGGGACAACTCTGCGAATCTGCTCTTCAGCTTCTACTGGCTCTGCGTTTGGGCGGGTCGATTCGCCACCCACATCAATAATATCCGCACCTTCGCTTATCATTTTTTGGGCTTGCTTTACGGCTAAGTCGATGTCGCTATAACGTCCGCCATCGGAAAAACTATCGGGGGTGACATTTAAAATGCCCATTAATTGTGGTTTAGACATGGTATCGGTTGGTGTCAAAAGCTTTCGAGTATAATACTTTTTTATTTTTTCAAGTAAAACAACATTAATATTTTATCGTATTCAAAATAAACAAGGTTATTATTTTGGTTTTTTTTGATTTAAATAAAATGTTGCATTAAAATGAATCTGTTAGTACAAAAAATAATTTCACAACCTAGGAGATAATAAATGCACTTACATTCACTCTCAGAAAAAACCTCATTTCCACATTCTTTGCCTTTAGGACAAAATGGATTTGTAAATGATGCTCAAATTGCCCAAGCAATGGAATTAATTAATCAACTTGATTTTACCGACCAGAATGCAACATTAATTTCTTATCATGGTTGGGAAAAAGAAAAGGTATTAGCCACTGAAGCCATTTATAGAAAATGGTTGGTTTTACATAAAGTCTACAATCAAGAAATTGTTATCGCGCCTAATAAACAACTCGATGAATATTGGCATTTTCATATCTTAGATACCAGAAAATACATGCAAGATTGTGATTTTATTTTTGGTTGTTATCTGCATCATTATCCTTATTTTGGTTTGAGTGACGCAGAAACCGCGATGGATTTAGAAACTGCTTTTCAATTAAGTCGGGATTTATTTAGCCAACATTTTAGACATGATTTAATTGGCGTGTCTAATCGTTGTAGCTCTACTTCTTGCCGCTAACATTATTCTCTTTAAAACGTATGTCTCTTTATTGAGGCATACGTTTTTTATTATATGCCTTAATAAAATGACTTTACTCTCTTTTTCTAAAGAATTACAAACACAAATTAACACCAAAGTAGAACATATTAGTGTATTTGTACAAACAGACATTGATGCTTTTATTCAACAAGACCCGCATTTTTCTTTAATTCATCAAGCCGCCGAGAAAATATTAAGCAAAAATTGTTTTGTAGTATTAAAAAGTATTGGCTTTTGTAGAAATAAAGCCGTTTTTGAAGCCTTTATTAAACAATTTGGTCGTTTTTATGGTGTGGTAGAATATACAGGCATAAAATTAGATTGTAATTATACAGGATGCAATTATAACGCTTTAACGCTGCATAATGATGATGCCATTGATTTAAATAATCCCAAATATACGTTTATTCAAGTGCTAACAGAAGACCCCAATGGTAATACTTTTGGTTGGAATGGGGTTGTGAAAATAGATGATGTCTTTGAATATCTCAGTCTGCACGATAAAGAGTTATTAGATAACTTATTTAATTATCCTTTTCCGATGCTTTCTTTTGGAGTTTCTGCCTATTCAAATAATCGCGAAGAAATGATTTTAAGAGAGCCTATTTTTAGTTATTATAAAGATAAACTCAGAGTTCGTTTTGATTTATCGAGAATCAAGCATTTTTATTTTAAAAAAGAAATAGTAATGCCCGATGAAGAAAAAATAATAGTAGATAAGTTTTTAACAGTTTGCCAAAAATTCCGTCAACGTTATTATTTAGCTAAAGGCGATATTTTAATTGTCGATAACCACAGAACCCTGCACGACCGTGAACAAACAACCCTAGAATTAACTGAACACGGTCATTTAATTTCCAGAGAAATATTAGTGAGTTTTGCGTATGAATAAGTTTCACATTTCACAAGCCCATAATCGAATTGGCACACATTCTAATTTGCCTTTTTGGATTTCAATGATAGAAGCCTCACAGCGGGTTATTACACCCGACACTGAAAAAGTTGTGTTGGATTTTGGTTGCGGAGAGGGTAAGTTTTTACCAGTTTTTGATTTAATGGATAATTTAAAAACGGGGGTCGGTATTGAAATTGACGATAAGTTATTAATTTCTGCTCAGCAAAACAGCACTAATAACATTAGTTATGCACATTATAATGAATTTGCTAATTATCACGATTATTTTGATGTGGCTTATTCTCAAGAAGTTTTATATACCTTACCCGATTTAAAGAAACACGCTGAAGAGATGTTTTTATGTCTTAAAAAAGGCGGGTATTATTTTGCGACTATGGGTTCACATATTCAAAATCCTTTATGGGCGCATAGACGCGACATTATTAGACGCGAAGAAACTTATCCAGTATGTGATTATTCTTTAGAAGAGGTTGCCAATATCTTTTTTGATGCGGGTTTTGAAGTGGGTTTAAAACGTTTGCCAGTTGAATACTTTATTATTTATCACCCTGAAATGACTAAATCATTTTCTAAATCATATTTGGATTTGGTTAATAGTATTTATGAACATAAAATGTTATTTTTGTTTTGGAAAGAAGAGTAGTTGATTATGAAAAAGATAATTAAGTTATTATTTAATGTTTTAGCTTATTTTTTTGTTTTCTTACTACTTGAAATTACTATTATTAGCTTTTTAACAACTAATAGTATCGATGTTGGTTTTAGTAAACCCGACAATAGTATTTTACAATTTATAGCTCCACAAAGTGTGCAAGATATAGTAAATAAAATAACTAACTATATACAAATTCCCAATGGAACTGTAGTCAATTATATTGTTTCTATTGTTGGGTTCATGATAACTGCGCTTGGATTTCTTTTTGTTGTTTTTCAAGTGTCCGCTTTGGCAGAGCAAATAAATAAACAGGAAGAACATTACCATAAAGATAGTGAATTTAAAAATTTTTTAGAAGCAACAAAAATGCTTACTTCTGTCGAAAATGCAAATAATGTCACAGCACAAATATCAGCAATGTATTTGCTTTATGATTTCGCTAAGAAATATCCTAAAAATAACTTGGAAAAAGTGATTAAAGTATTGAATAAGTATGCCACTCCCGCTATTTATGATAAAAAGGATTTAAAATATACTTATACTAAAAATTTCAATAAGGCAAAAAATATTGTTGATAATAGAAAAACAATTAATGAATGGAGAGAATATGGCGAAGCATACCAAAGAGTTGCATCTACAGCATTAGAGTTAAATAAAAAATTATTTGTTCATGCGCTTGAAAAGGGTTTTAAAATTAACTTGCTTGATGTTATCATTTTTGATTTTGATATAGAAAAAGACCTTTCAAATAATTTGTTTAATAAAAAATTAAAACTATTTGACATTACTAAACATTCGCCAAGAATAGCCTTTTTATGTTGTAATTTTTCCACGTCTCATAAGAAAGAAGTTGATTTTTCAACTGGCTATTGGTATTCAAGATTAATTACCTTAAGTAAAAAAGGCGTTGAAGGCAGAATGGATATTGGTTTTTCTGCTTTTATTAACTGCAATCTAAAAGGTTGTAATTTCTCTTATTCAAATCTCTGGGGGACTACATTTGAAAAATGTAATTTAATTAACACAAAATTCAATCAAGCAGAATGCGAAGGTGTTAATTTTATTGATACTGCAATTAAACACTCTCAAATTAATAGCATGTTATTTTTAAGCAATAACAACGGGGAATTTGCAAAATTTAGTTTAGATACTAAACGAAATGAACAACTGGAATTTGGTATTATTTATAAGGGAAAATCGAATTGTTTTAAGAGTTTAGAAGAATATGAACATTTTAAAGACACATATGTTTTAAATTAAGTATGACTAAAAATAAACTCATTATTCAAGGTGCGGCAGAGCATAATTTAAAACAAATTAATGTCGAAATTCCTTTACAAAAAATTACCGCACTAATTGGTGTGAGTGGTTCAGGTAAATCAAGCTTAATTTATAACGTCATTGCCGCAGAATCACAAAGAAAAGAAAAAATTGATAGCGGCTTTGCCCAATGCCGAGATTACGCAATTAGACCTAAATTCACTAACATAGAAAACCTACCTTATTGCCTTGTCATTAAACAACGCGGCTTGCAACAAAGCCATTCTTCTACTTTAGCCACGATTACAGGCTTGCACGAATTACTCAGAGACGAGTTTATAAAACAAGGCAAAATTATCTGTCAATGCAACGCAGAAGTTTTACCGCCTACTATAACTAATATAGTCGATTTTTTAGCGAAAAATTATTCAACACAAACCATAGAATTATTTGCAGTAGTCGCTTATGAAAAATACAGCGATTGTGAAAAAGAAATTACTTTATTAAAGCAACAAAATATAACAGAAGTGATTATTTATAGTAGCTATAATGAAAAAGAAATCCTAAAAAAAGTTAAAAGCTTAAAACCATTAAATGCTAATTATGCTAATACCATTAAAATTCATTTAGGTTGTTTTAGCAATTTAGTAGAACTGAAAAAATCATTAGAAACTTACCAAATTATCGCCTTAGATAGTTTTCAAGTTAAGATAAATCAGCAAAGTTATCATTTTAAATATGATTATATTTGTCCTAACTGTCATCTGCTTTATCACCCTATTACAACTAGTTTGCTTTCTTTTAATACAACTGCACCGACAAAAACTTCTGGCTTATGCACAGTTTGTGATGGACAAGGTGACATAAAAACCCTTGATTATAAGCAGCTTATTATTGCCGACAAACCTATTAACACACCGTTTTTAAATTTAGAACATAATGGCAATTGCTATAAACATACGGCACTTTGTGATGATTCTTTTAGAAAATTTTGTAAAGAAAATGCTATTAATAGTGATGTCAGTTTTTTTGCTTTAACCCATGAAAATCAAGAAAAAATAAAACACTATATAGAAGAAAAACTATTAACTAAAACGCATATAAAAATTACTAAATTTATTAAAACAAAAGTATGCCCAACTTGTCAGGGTAGCAGACTCAACTATAAAGCAAATGCAGTAAAACTGTATCAACATAGTATTAGTGAATTATTAACAAAAACAGTTACTGAATTATTAGATTTTTTTGAAGATAAAAAACTGCATCATCCAAAAGTTTTAACTATTTTGCATTCTTTAATAACAGCAAGTGTGGCTTATTTAAGCTTAGAACGTTCAACAAACACATTTAGCGGTGGTGAATTACAACGCATTAAAGTGGCGACACAACTCAATAGCCATTATAAAAATTTGCTTTATATTATTGATGAACCGTCAATTGGCTTACATGCTTACGATAATACAAAATTTATCAGCCTAATTAAATCATTAAAACAACAGGGCAATACCGTTATTATTTCAGAACATAATAGCGATTATATAAAAAATGCTGATTATTTTATAGAGCTGGGTATAGGCGGAGGTATTAATGGTGGTGAGATAATAGCCAGTGGTGATATTGACACTTATTCATTACCTCAATTTGAAATACACAGAAAATATCGTCCAATAGATTTAACTAAAGCAATTATTTTAGAAAATGTTTGTTGTAATAATATTGCAAACCAAAACTTTATTATCCCGCTTAATGCCTTAGTCGTTATATCGGGCGTTTCAGGTAGCGGTAAATCTTCATTAATTCATCAAGTATTGTCCCCTATTATTAAACAATATTTGGCTGATAAATCAATTAATACTACGCACGTTTCATCTGTTAAAAATCTTGATACTATAAAAAGTTTAGTTGAATTAAACCAGTCTCAGATTGCTATTAACTCACACTCTATTATTGCTACCTATATTGGTTGTTTTGATAAAATTCGTGCTTTGTTTGCAACTATAGCGACAAGTTTTGATTTGTCAGCATCGTCTTTTAGTTTTAATTCAACTCAAGGTCAATGTGAATACTGCGCTGGTTTAGGTGAAAAAGATTCGATTATCTGTCCTAGTTGTTTAGGTAATCGTTATATGCCGCAAGTCTTAGAAGTTAAATATAAAAATTTATCAATTGCTGAGGTATTAAATTTAACCCTAGATGAAGCAACATTAATTTTTGAAGAAGAGCTTAATGTAGAGCTCAGTATTTTAGTTGATTTAGGTTTGGGGCATTTAACTTTAGGGCGTAGTACACCTACGTTAAGTGGCGGCGAAGGACAGCGTTTAAAATTGGCTAAGAGTTTAATTGAATCGAAAACTAAAATAAAAGCGGGTAACTTTGTTTATATTTTGGACGAACCCACTACAGGTTTAAATTACAAAGATATAAATCGGCTATTTTCTTTGTTTGATGAAATATTGCAATACAATAATAGCATTATTGTCATTGAACACAATTTAGATATTATTAAACACAGCGACTATATTATTGATATGGGTTTAGGCGCGGGGAAATTAGGCGGCTATAATATATTTTCGGGGCAATACTTAGAGTTATTGGAACACGAAACATCAATAACTGCCAAAGCATTTAAAGAAAAAACCTATTTACATGAGTCTGTTTTGGAAAATACATCGCCATTGCAAGAAAAAAATTACGCTACTGTAAAAAGTCACAAAGATATTAGTAACTGTCAGTGCATTTATTTAAAGGGTCAAGCCTTTGAACTTGAACGCTATATACTGGCCAATTACTCATTATTTAAAGATAATAACTTTAATTTTTTCAATGAAAAAAATGCTCTTTTTTCTTTTGCGAAAACAATAAAACCCATTCAATATTACGCATTTAATCCATTGGTTACCGATTTTTTTATTTACAAAAAAATCGCTTTAACTGATATAAAAACTAGATTATTAAAATTATCAGCTATTGGTTTTGATAAGCTTTATTTATCAGGTGAGCATTATTCAATTAAAAAAGATTTAAAAAAAATAATATTACAAAATCCTTGGGATTTTAAAATCATTACTGATAATATAGAACAAGCTTATAATTACGGTAATGGCTGGGTGTCTTTATTATTAGATAACGAAATAATAGAACTTAGCACCCGTTTAGTTTCCATAAAACATCAAGTTATTGGTTCAGCTAATGTTACTACAGCAACATTTAATCGGTATTTAAACGCGTGTAAAGAATGTTATGGTAATGGTTTGTTATTGTATCTTGATGATAATCTAGTTATTAATAATAAAACGTTATCTTTATTAGATGATGATTTTTTATGTAAAGCAGTTGCCAATCATTTAAAATCAGTGATGCGAACTGAAATAAAACCTGCGATTAAGAAATTTAAAGAAGAGGGTTTGTTTGATTTTGCTAAACCATTTAATCAATTCACTATTGATGAAAAAAACATGTTTTTACATGGTTTTATTCATAAAAAGTTTTTAAAGCCTAAAGGCGGTAAAAATACAAAAGCTGATTATATTGTATGGAAAGGGCTGTATTTTTATATTCAGGATAATATTTCGCGTTTTGAAAAATCACTAGGCAAAGCAATTACTCATTCTATTAATCATTCAGCTTGTCCTTTTTGTAATGGCACGGGCTTTAATAAAGAATTGGAATTGTTTTTTATTGATAATATGACTGTTCTTGAAAAATTAATAACCACACATTAACACTATGAACCAACCTCGCTTGGCGTGGGCAATCACAGGCTCAGGTCATTACATCAAAGAATGCTTAGATTTTTTATTAACCCTAGATGCGGCGGATTGTTATATCAGTCAAGCGGGTGAAGAAGTGCTACGCATGTATGGCATTAACCTTAATGATTTACGCGACAAAATGCCCGTGTACCGCGATAAAACTGCCTCCTCACCGCCTGTGGGACATTTTTATAAAGGCTACTATCACACCTTAGTCATAGCACCTACCACTTCTAACACCGTGGCTAAATGTGTGTTGGGGATTGCCGATAATTTAGTCACCAATCTTTATGCCCAAGCGGGCAAATGCCGTGTTCCTAGTATTATTTATCCTTGTGACACCGCGCCAGAAATGGAAACAACCGCGCCTAGTGGTAAATTCATGGTGTATCCGCGCAAAATTGATTTAGCCGCCACTGACAGCTTGCGTGGTTTTGAATACACCACTGTGGTCGATAGTGCCGAAAGCTTAATTACTAGCGTCACTGAACGTTTAAAACAACTGTCATGAGCGAACATATCCTTTTTTTAACAGGCAGACTCGCCGAAAAACAACTGCATGGCATTCTTAAGGCAATGCAACCGCAGTTTAGCTACACCGTGCATAATATCGGCGTAAAAGTTGCCGCCTTAATGACTACTGAAATGATAGCGCGGCGTTTAAGCGATACTTTTGGCGCGGATAAAATTATCATTCCTGGCCGTTGTCGCGGTGATTTAGACGCTTTATCAGCGCAACTGGGCATCCCTGTATTGCGCGGCCCGGAAGAATTAAAAGACCTGCCCCAATATTTTGGCAAAAAAGCCTATCGCTATGATTTAAGCCACTATGCGGTCAATATTTTTGCTGAAATCACCGACGCGCCGCATTTGAGCATAGAACAAGTATTGCAACGCGCTCAGTATTACCGTGAGCAAGGCGCGGATGTTATCGATATTGGCTGTTTGCCCAGCACCGATTTTCCGCATTTAGAAGCGGTTATTCAAAGTCTTAAAGCTGGCGGTTTTCGCGTTAGTATTGATTCGCTCGTGCCAGAAGACCTATTACGCGGCGGCAAAGCAGGGGCGGATTATTTGCTGAGTCTGCATGAAAACAGTTTATGGATAGCCGATGAAGTCGCCTCCATTCCAATTTTAATTCCTGAAAAACACGAAGACCTCGCTTCACTAGACCGCGCTATTGCAGGAATGCAAGCCAAAAATCGTCCTTTTATTGTTGACCCGATTTTAGACCCGATACATTTTGGTTTTACTAATTCCATCGTGCGCTATCACAGGGTAAGAACTGCTCACCCTGAAGTTGAAATGATGTTAGGTGTTGGTAATATCACCGAACTCACCCACGCTGATACCGCAGGCATGAACGCGTTATTATTGGGGATATGTTCAGAACTAAACATTAACAACATCTTAGCCACCCAAGTCAGCGGACATGCCTGCCGAGCGGTGAAAGAAGCCGATGTGGCGCGGCGCATTCTCTTTGCCGCCAAACAACACAACACCTTGCCCAAACACATCGATGCCAGCTTGTTGGCGCTGCATGAAACTGCGCCGTTTCCTTATAGCTTTGCTGAAATTCATGAAACCTATAGCCAAATTCGTGACCCTAGTTTTCGGATTCAAACCAGCGAGCAAGGACTGCATATTTTTAATCGTGACGGCTTGCATACAGCCACTGACCCCTTTGAACTCTATCCTCAGTTAGGCGTGGCAAATGATGGCGGTCATGCCTTTTATTTAGGAGTAGAACTGGCGCGGGCGCAAATTGCGTGGCAATTGGGCAAACGATTCACCCAAGACCAAGCTTTAACATGGGGTTGCGCCACCCAAAGCCATAACAGCGAAATCGATTTACATACCTTCAAACCTGCGGGTACAACTTTAAAAAAGTAAATGCAATTATTAATATTTGAATATATCACAGGCGGTGGCTTTAATCGGCAAACTCTGCCCGATTCATTATTAAACGAAGGGCAGTTAATGCTATCTGCCTTATTAGCTAATCTACAAGTATTAAATAATATTCATAGTGTAGTGATGCTGGATTATCGTGTAAACTTAACAAGTGATTGCACCATTATTAATATTACCGCCACTGATAATACCTTAGACATATTTAAACAATTAATTAATCAAAGTGATGCCGTTTGGTTAATAGCTCCTGAGTTTGATAATATTTTAGAAAACCTAAGCCATATAGTAACATCAGCTAATAAAATTTTACTCAATTCACCCGCTAGTGCAGTCGCCATTACCGCCAATAAATGGCTGAGTTATCTACGTTTAAAACAGTATGCTATTAACACAGTCGCTACTGCTATTTTAAAAAATACTGTGCATAATCCATTAAAAAATTCAATTAAGAACACCTCAGAATGGATTATTAAACCCATTGACGGCGTGGGTTGTAGTGATACTTATGTACTTAATGATTGGCAACAATTAAAGAGCTTGCCTTTAAAAATAAATCACACGCTTATTCAGCCACATCTCTTGGGTAAAAAAACTAGCTTATCTGCTGTATTTAAACAAGGCAAAGCGTGGTTATTATGCGTTAATGAACAACATTTTAAAATTATTAATAATGCTTATCAACTTAAAAGCATTAGCGTTAATAGTATTGCCAAAGCAAAGCATTATGAGCAGTTATTAGCACAAATTGCCACAGCTTTCCCTGAGTTATGGGGTTATGTAGGTATTGATTTAATTGAAACTGACAATGCTATTTTTGTCTTAGAAATTAATCCACGTTTGACTAGTTCTTTTGTGGGTATTTATCAAGCGACAGGGATTAATGTAGCAGAAGTGGTTTTGAGTTTATTAACAGGTGAGGCAGTCATTAAGGCAACGCGTAATGATAGCGTTAATTTAAAATTTTAGGTAGTGCTTCAAAAAAGTACAGAATTTTCAAAATTAATTACTATTTGAAGTTACGCAGTAGTATCAATGTAGGGGCAAATCATATTTGCCCCCAGCTAATAACGAACTGTCGTACAAGGGCGAATATAATTCGCCCCTACACATTAATACTTAAATCAAACAATAGCACTAGATTTTTTAAATTTATTAGCAATGCGCTTAAATAAATTTTTCAGTTTAAATTGTAAAGAGCGCAGTATTTCTTTAACGTAATACTGGCGTTTATACCAAGGTATTTTTTCAAGTGTATCAAATAAATCCCGCCATTTTTTGACACGCTGTCTAAATTTAACTTTAACAGGATCATTTAATCTTAATTTAGTAATTAAAAACTCTAAAAGTAAATAAGGACGAGAATGTTGTCTAACAAGGAGAATCAAAAACGCAATTTGTTTGGATGATAAGGTTAAATTATGCTGGACTAATTCATCGTTAATTTCTTTAGTGGTTAAATCGGGTAATACGACTTCTTCACACACTAACCATGAAAGTTTTTGTTCTTTTTTCTCTTGTTCATATTGTTGAGTTTTATGCGTAATATGAATTTTAGAGTAGCTGTGTGGTAATACTGTGGTGGCAATAAACCGTTCGCCTCGAGCAGTTAAAGTATTAATGGTATCAAAAAACTCATTATCATAATGTTTATCGACAAGCGGATTGTCAAATAAAGCATCAAAATCGTGAAAGAGAAAAATAATATGTCTATTCACGGTCAACTCGTCTATAGCAATAACAATGTGCGCTAGACCATCCATTGATTCTTCTTTAGCATCGGGCAGATAACTATACAGTTGCTTTCTAATTTCTTTAATAAAGCCTTTGTAATTATCAACATAGAGTTTCATGTCCAATAAAAATACAATATTACCTTGGGCCCGGGCTAATACTTTTATATCTTGCAATAAACGCCATTGTCCTTGTTCACGATTACCATAAGCATTAATAGATTTTTTTTGTAGTTCTTTAAGTAAAAATAAAGTGTAATTGGGACGCAGTGGTATCATTTGTTATCTCATTGACTTAAATTTATTGTTGTAGGCGCGAATAAATTCGCCCCTACAACATTTGTTTTCTTAACTTTATTTAATACGTTAGCTTATTTATCGTTTGAATAAATTAATTTACTCAACCAAGAGACAAAGTTTTTACGATTGCGCGAACAAACAATCACTTTACCTCTGCCCGAAAAACGTAACACCATGCCTTCACCGCTGGTGACACTATTAATCATTTGTCCAAAAAAACCACTGCTTTGTGAAGTTGACATCGATATTTCATGACGTAGAGTCGAGTCCCATGCAATTACATGGGCATTATCAATAATCACTTCTTTATTGGGTTCTACATCAATGATAAAACTTGAGCCAAAACCGGATACTGCTAATTGACCTTTACCTGTGGCTTCACAAATAAAAAAACCGCCCGTATCACCAAATAATGCTGTACCGATATTTTGCATTCGCACTTTTAAATTAACGCCATCTTCAGCGGCAACAAATGCGCCATCGGTTAGCATATAAGTATTAGTGCCGACATTTAATACTTCAATACTGCCCGGTAATACAGGTGATAATAAACAATCGCCATTGCCGCGCACCGCTTCAATATGTTCTTGAAATAACGATTCTTCATTAGCAAAACGGCGCATTAATGCCGCGCCTATACCACCTGTTAATTTACCTTTTAAATCTAAAGTATCTTCCATCATCACCATTGCATTGGATTCGCAATAGATTTTTTCACAGCGTTGCAAACTAACATGTAAGAAAGGGTCAACATCACCTGTAACTGTAAATTGTGCCATTGTTATACCTATGATTATTAAGTAGCTGTTTTAAGGTTGCTCTTGTTTATAATGCCCATAATTTTTATTAGCATTATCCAGACAGTGATTTCTTTCAGTATTATCAGCGAGTTTATAACAAGTATTTTGTCTTGAGCCTTGCGCTAGAGTATATAGATTTTCAGCAGAGCAGGCTGATAATAAATGAATTGTTATTATTATAAAAAGTAGTTTTATTTTCATAAGCTATTATTAATTATTATGCAGAAGACTGATTTTTTCCACGAAAAACACGAAAAGCACAAAAATAAAGAATTCTATTTGATTACTTATTTTCGTGTCTTTCGTGCTTTTCGTGGACACATAAGCGGTTTACATCATTTCATTTATTAATACAAACCACACACCGCTCAGCCTGAATTAAAGGCACATTTAATGCAGTTACTTGAGGAGTCGAATTAATTTCTATTAATTCATCGTCATTAATCTGCGCTTTCATGGCAAGTATTAATCCATTATCGGTTAATAAATGCTGGCAACTATTGACAATATCAATTAATCGGGCAAAAGCTCTCGTGGTAACAGTATTAAAAGCGATAGCGGGTTGATAATCTTCGACTCGACTATGTACTACGCTAACATTTTTAAGTTTTAATTCTAAAATAGCTTGTTGTACAAAACGGGTTTTTTTACTATTACTATCCAATAAAACAAATTCAACATCGGGCAAAACAATTGCTAAAGGTATTCCGGGCAGACCCGCGCCAGTGCCTATATCTATAATTCGTTGTCCTTGAATAAAAGGTAATATCGCTAAACTGTCTATTAAATGCAGTCCTACCATATCGTCTAATTGTCGAATCGCGGTCAAATTATAACTTTTATTCCACTTGGCAATTAAGCGTATAAAAGCCAATAACTGCTCGACTTGATTATCGCTAAGTGTTAAGTTTAATTCAGTTAAACCTTGGATTAATAATTCTCGACACTGCTGCATTACGCTGACTTCCGTTTTAAATAAACTAATAATAATGAAATGGCAGCAGGGGTAATACCTTGAATACGCGAGGCTTGTCCTAGAGTTTCTGGGCGTTGGCGTTTTAATTTTTCGCTGACTTCATTCGATAAACCCGAAACCGTGCTGTAATCTAAATTATCGGGCAGTTTGAGGTGGTCATAACGCGCAGTTTTATCAATTTCCGTTTGTTGGCGAGTAATATAACCTGCATATTTGGCTTGGATGGCAACTTGTTCGGCAACGTCTTCGGCAATGCTGTCGCCTTCGGGCAAAAAGCTTAGTAACTGTGTGACATCAACCTCAGGGCGGCGCAACATTTCTAAAAGATTGGCTTCTTTTTGTATCGGCGTTCCCCAATAGTTTTGGGCTTGCTCTGCTTCTGGGCTATCAACGCGCAACCAGACTTTTTTCAAATCCTCTTGCAGACGCGCAATCGCTTCACGTTTAGTTTCAAAAGCTTGCCAGCGTTCATCATCGACTAAACCTAATTCACGACCGATTTCAGTTAAACGCAAATCAGCATTATCTTCGCGCAATGATAAACGGTATTCAGCGCGGCTGGTGAACATGCGATACGGTTCTTGTGTACCACGCGTGATTAAATCATCAATCATCACGCCGATATAAGCCTCATGACGTTGCGGACACCAGCTTTCTAAACCTTTAGTGAGTAGAGCCGCATTTAAACCTGCAATCAAACCTTGCGCGGCGGCTTCTTCATAACCTGTAGTGCCGTTGATTTGTCCCGCAAAGAACAATCCATCTAAATGTTTATTTTCTAAAGAGGATTTTAAATCGCGGGGGTCAAAAAAGTCATATTCAATGGCGTAACCGGGGCGCAAAATTTCAGCGTTTTCAAAACCTAGCATCGAACGTACTAAAGCGTACTGCACATCAAAGGGCAAGCTGGTAGAAATGCCGTTAGGATAGACTTCGTGGGTGTCGAGTCCTTCGGGTTCAACGAAAATTTGATGACTATCGCGGTCGGCAAAACGCACGATTTTATCTTCAATAGACGGACAATAACGTGGGCCTATGCCTTCAATAATGCCTGAATACAAGGGTGAGCGGTCTAAGCCAGCACGGATAATATCGTGGGTTTTTTCATTGGTGCGGGTGATATAGCAGGGAATCTGGCGGGGGTGTTGCTCACGTCTGCCTAAAAATGAAAATACAGGGGTGGGATTATCGCCATGTTGCTCATCTAACACTTTGAAATTAATGGTGCGTCCATCGATACGCGGCGGTGTGCCTGTTTTTAAGCGGTCAATGGTTAGCGGTAATTCATGCAAACGCTCAGCTAAAGCAATCGATGCCGCGTCACCTGCTCTGCCGCCGCTGTAATTTTCTAAACCGATGTGGATTTTACCCGCTAAAAATGTCCCAGCGGTTAAAACCACGGCGCGCGCTCTAAAATCCAAACCCATAAGGGTTTTAACGCCGACCACTTTTGTGCCTTCAACTATTAAATCAGCGGCGGTTTGTTGAAATAACATTAAGTTAGGCTGATTTTCCAAAGCGTAACGCACCGCTTGTTTATATAACTTACGGTCAGCTTGGGCGCGAGTGGCACGAACCGCAGGGCCTTTGCTGGCATTTAAGGTGCGGAATTGAATGCCGCCTAAATCAATGGCTCGCGCCATAATGCCGCCGAGCGCGTCAATTTCTTTGACTAAATGCCCTTTACCAATGCCGCCAATGGCAGGGTTACAGCTCATTTGTCCTAAGGTTTCAATGTTTTGGGTCAGTAATAAAGTAGACGCGCCACAACGCGCTGACGCTAACGCCGCCTCTGTGCCAGCATGACCGCCACCAATGACAATTACGTCAAAGTCTTTTGCAAATTTCATAATTTTTTTGTGCCAAAGTGCTATGATAATCACTCTATTATAGGAGCTAAACCATGAAAAAACGTAACAAAACCGCTATACAAGACCAAATTCCTCAGCATAATCCTGTGGCTAAGTTTGCCCATTCATTTAATAAATCGTTAGTGTTTGCAGATAAAACACAATATCGTCGCAACGCTAAACATAAGAAACAGGAGGTTTCGCTAATACTATTTTCTAATAGTAGTATTAGCCAAGCCGCTTGATAATAAAACCTAAGTATTAGGTTTTAAGATTGGTAATGTGCATAAGCCTTTATGACTTTCTTTTCATTATTAAAATGAAAAACCTCAGCCACTAATCCATTTACACCTTGGTAATACAAGGTAATGCTATTAACCCCTGTTAAAACATTTAGTAATGTAAAGTGTAATTGCGGCATAGCTTGCAAGGCTTGCGTCCAATAATTCATAATTGCCGCTTTACCTGATAATACGCCACTTTGTTGATTAGCAAATTGAATAATCATCGGGGAGGTCATTTCAAAATCATCACTATAATGCGCCAATACTTGTGCTATATCATGATTATTCCAGCCCGTTATCCATTCTTTAGCAAATTGCTGAGCAAATAATTTATCAATCATGGTAATTTTAATTATTATGAGTTAATCTGTTATTTAGCTAATTAAGGTAGTGCCTCAAAAAAGTAGGCCAGTTAATATCAAACCTTTCGGAATTCAAACCTAGGTTTGAACTCCAACTAAAAGAACATTTTGTTAAAACCTACTCTTTTGAAGCACTACCATAATTAATTATTATCAAAATAATAAATCGCGCCTAATAATGGGGTGCGTGGATTAAGCGATACTTTAATTGAAATACCAGATAATAAAGTTTCAAATCGCCCTTTGGCTTTAAAAGCCTGTAAAAACTGACCTGTTTGTAAAGCAGGTAAAATTTTCGGTGCAATGCCACCACCAATAAATACCCCCCCTGTTGCCAAACACTTCAACGCTAAATTACCCGCTTCCGCGCCATAAAGCTCAACAAATAACGCCACCACCACGCTACATAAAGCGTCTTGTCCACTCATACCTAGCTGTGAAATCAAAGCATTTCTATCTTCGCCTTCTGCTAATTCAGTGACTTGCGCACATAAAGGCGCGATTTGTTGCAGGGCTAAGAAATCATAAAGATGACTAAAACCAATTCCTGAAATGATGCGTTCATAACTGACGTGGTCGGGATAAAGGGTTCTCAAATAAACCAGCAACTTATCTTGTAATTCATTTTGGGCGGCAAAATCACTGTGTCCGCCTTCGGTTGCCATTGCGTGGTGGTGCTTGCCGTCCCAATACAGTATTGCCTCACCCAAACCTGTACCTGCGGCGAGTACAGCAATATTGCCTGTTTGCTTTTGCGCATTGGGATTTAATTCAATTAAATCAGCAGATTCAAGCCTTAACATACCTAAAGCCATCGCTTCTAAATCATTTAATAATTTAACGTGGGACGTGCCGAGTTTTTCTTTTAATGCTTGAGCATCAAGAAGCCAAGGCAAATTAGTGGTTTGACAACGCTGATTGACCACAGGCCCTGCTACCCCAAAACAGGCTGAGCTTAAATTAACACCTGCGGGTAAAAAATCATCCAATAATGCGTCAAAACTGCTAAAAGCAGAACTGGCAAAACTTTGTTCTTTAATATAATTTAATGTGCCGTTAGTGGTTTTATTTAATAAAGCCAATACGGTTTTAGTGCCACCTATATCACCCGCAAGTATCATTTTAATACCCTCTTATTTTTCTTATTTTTATTAACCTTACAGCGTCTTGTTAAATACTGGATTTATTCCCACAATTGATAAGATTGTTGCATAATAATTAAAGCAAAACCCGTCACCGCACTAACGGCTTGCAGGGCTTTAGTACATTGACTTGAATCAGTGCCAAACTCTGTCACAATAATACTAATTAATTCCTTATTAATTAAACTCATCGCCCCTGCCATAAAACTCAGCGGTAATTGAATCGCGGCATGTACATCACCTACTTTTGCCATATTCTGGGCAAATTCATCATTAATGGCTTGAGTAAATAAACTATTAAGCCAGCGGGTATGCGTTTCTTTTAAAGCGTTTATCGACACGCCGTGTTTTTCTAAAAATATAGAAGTAATAGGTAGGGTAATTAGTCTTACATAAAAGGCATCAGTGACTTTGACTAATTGCGGAACAATTCTAGGGGCAATTTCTTGCAGACAGCTTTCCAATTCTGGGGTCAAGCCAGACAGTGATTTGGCGTTAGCCACGAACGCATCAAAGTTTTGTGACATATCAATAAATTTCCTAAAACATAAGTAAACAGAGTCCTTAGCATAGCGCAATTAAAAAAATAAGGGTACTCAGATGGCGACTAAATTCAGCTCAGCGACTGCCAATCTGCTATCATTGCGGTGCAATTCACTCATATAAAGGACACACTATGTCAGATTTTTCTAATGTCACCGTTGTTAAACAAGCCAATGTTTATTTCGGTGGTAATGTTAATAGCCGTACTCTCAAATTTGCCGATGGTTCAGTGAAAACTTTAGGTTTTATGCTCAATGGTGAATATACCTTCAATACTGCCGATGCCGAAATTATGGAAATTCTCGCAGGCGATCTTGAAGTATTATTACCCGACAATGAACAATGGCAAGTAATTAGCGCAGGACAATCCTTTAATATTCCCGCTCATGCTAAATTTACGGTAAAAGTTCATAACCCCACTGATTATATTTGCTCATTTCTAAAATAATAATAGTTAAGAGCTGTTAATAAACAGCTCTTATTTATTAAACCAACCCCAAAAAACCGTGGACACACTCAAAACACCGCCCCATTATACTTGGCGTTTTATTGCAGCTATTGCCCTGCAACATAAAAAAGCCTTAATCTATTCGCATTTTATTGCGCTATTAGCCACTATTGCCAGCGTCCCTGTGCCATTATTAATGCCCTTATTAGTCGATGAGGTATTACTGCACAAACCCGCCACCACGGTGGCTGTTATTAATCTTTTCTTTCCTCAAGAGTGGCAACAACCGCTGTTATATATTTCAGTGGTTTTAATTATCAGCGTATTATTACGCATCATTGCAATCACTTTTAATATTATTCAATCCCGCCAATTTTCCATTATTGCCAAAGAAATTATTTTTAGATTACGCAGTGATTTAATTGCCCAATTACAAAATATTTCCTTAGTTGAATATGAAAGCCTAGGTACAGGTACAGTAGTCACCCATTTAGTCACTGATTTAGATACGATTGATAATTTTATTGGTAATACCATTAGCAAACTATTAATCGCCTTATTAACTGTTTTAGGAACAGCGGTGATATTATTGTGGATGCACTGGCAATTAGGCTTATTTATTTTATTATTAAATCCTTTTGTAATTTATTTAACCCGCTCTGTGGGTTCAAAAGTCAAACACTTAAAAGCCAAAGAAAATTCGGCTTACGAAATTTTTCAACAATCTTTAACCGAAACCTTAGAAGCCATTCATCAAATTAGAGCCAGTAATCGTGAACAACATTATTGCGCACAATTAATTAATGCCGCCTTTAAAGTCAAAGAAAATTCTATTGCCTTTGCGTGGAAAAGTGATGCGGCTAATCGTTTTAGTTTTTTAATTTTTTTATTCGGCTTTGATATATTTAGAGCAGGTGCGATGCTCATGGTATTTTATTCCACGTTAACCATTGGACAAATGCTAGCGGTATTTGGTTATTTATGGTTTATGATGGGGCCTGTGCAGGAAATATTATCGATTCAATATGCGTTTTATTCGGCTAAAGCGGCATTAATGCGCATTAATCGTTTAAAAAACTTGCGTCAAGAACCGCATTATCCTCATGAAAAAAATCCCTTTTCAAATAAAAAAACTGTTTCAGTGCGCGTAGAAAATCTAAATTTTAGTTATGGTGAAGAGCCTATATTAAATGGCATTAATCTGACTATTAAAGCAGGTGAAAAAGTCGCTTTAGTGGGTGCGAGTGGTGGTGGTAAATCCACTTTAATTCAAGCCTTAATTGGCTTATATCCTGTCAGTTCAGGACAGATTTATTTTGATAATATCGCCATTAATAAAATTGGCTTAGATATAGTGCGTGAAAATGTGGTCACGGTATTACAACATCCTGTCTTATTTAACGATACTGTTCGTGCTAATTTAACTTTAGGAAAAACTGCAAGCGATAAACAATTATGGCAAGCGTTAGAAATTGCTCAATTAAGTGATGTTATTGAGCAATTAACTAATGGTTTAGATACTTTAATTGGTCGGCAAGGTATGCGATTATCAGGTGGTCAAAGGCAACGCATGGCACTGGCGAGAATGATTGTCGCTAATCCTAAAGTGGTAATATTAGATGAGGCGACTTCGGCATTAGATACTGAAACTGAATATAAATTACATGCGGCATTAACTGAGTTTTTAAAAGGCAGGACTACTATTATTATTGCCCATCGTTTAAGTGCAGTAAAACAAGCCAATCATGTTTATGTATTTGAACAAGGGCAAATATGTCAACAAGGACGACATGAAAACTTAATTCAGCAAGAAGGCTTATATGCTAAGTTATATGGCGAATATCAATAATTAACGCACCTAGTAATACCCACGATCGGCGTTCAAATATTCAATTTGAACGCCAATTTATTTTTAAGCTTAATCTGCCGTTTTATTTACCTCATTATTATGCCCGATTGCTACGATTTACATAGCCATTCTACTGTTTCAGACGGCTCATTATCCCCTACTCAATTAATACAGCGTGCCGTGCAACAAGGTGTGACTACTTTAGCCTTAACCGATCATGATACTGTTGCTGGCTTAGCAGAAGCGCGAGCATGTGCCAATCAATTAAATCTACGTTTAATTCATGGCATTGAATTATCAGTGACTTGGCAAATGCGTTGTTTTCATATTGTGGGCTTAAATATCAATTCCAGTTATGAACCCTTGGTGCAATTAAGTGAGCAATTACAACAAACTCGTTATGAACGCGCCTTTAAAATTGCCGAGAAATTAGAAAAAAAACGTATTGTGGGCGTATGGGATGCAGTCAGTAAAGCCGCAGGTGAAGGCATGATTACGCGCACCCATTTTGCTGATTTTTTAGTGGCACAAGGTTATGTCCGTAGTCAACAAGAAGCCTTTGATTATTATTTAGCTAAAGGAAAATCTGCTTATGTGGCAACCACTTGGGTGGATTTAGCCCAAGCGATTGCATGGATTAATGAGGCGGGTGGCGTGGCGGTTTTGGCGCATCCTCTGCGTTATGGTTTAAGTGCTAAATGGATGCGTTGGTTATTGGGCGAATTTAAAACCATGGGTGGTTTAGGTATTGAAGTCATTACTAGTCGCATGAATCCCGATGAATTACGTTTAATTACTCATTATGCTCAGCAATTTGAATTAGCAGGTTCGGTGGGGTCTGATTTTCATAATCCGAATAATCAATGGGTGGAATTGGGCAGGTTGGCGCAATTACCTAATAACATTAAACCGATTTGGGAATTGCTTAATTGAATGCTAATTAATAACTCAAATTACGCACTACCTCCCCCTTAGAAAAAGGGGGATTGAGGGGGATTTTAAAAATAGTCCTAGCAAAACCTTTTAAAATCAAAGAAAAGAAAAAACATTATTTAATAAATCCCCCCCTAACCCCCCCTTTTCCAAAGGGGGGAATTTATCCCTTTTATTGCTTGATAATATTGGCTTGCGTAACTTGAGTTATTAATTGTAAGAGCGGCAGATTCACTCTTACAATGAAACTTGTTCATGGTGCTTTTTGCACTTTCAGCCATTGCGCCGATAATTGCAGTAAAGTATTGAGTTCGCTATCGCTCAGTGGGCTATTACGATAAGGCGCGTCGAGCAAACAACGCCCCGCACCGCTACTAAAGGGAGCGTCTTTTAATGAACTGTCTAAAAACTGCAACCACGCCTGTCCTGTTAAACTCGCCACTTCATGGCGTGGCACAAGTGTTATTGCCACGCGGCGTAATAATACTGAAAGCTCGCGCAATTTTTCCGTATTATTAGCAGAACGGGTACTAATTTCAGTCAATTGTTTTTTAGCTGTTTTTAAGGCGGTTTGACGGGTGAGTCGTTGATAATATTTCACTAAAAATAAAACCAATAAAGGCAAAGTAATTGCCAATAACCACCAACCCAATGCGGGTGGAAACCAGCTAATTGCATCGGGTAAATGAATATCTCTTAAGGGTAATTCTGTAGGCTGCATGGTATTTAAATATAAAGTTTTTTAATATGAAATAATAGTTGTAAATACCTAAACTCAATTTTTATCAAATTCACTCCTATTTAAGGTTATATGATGAATAGAATCTTACGTTACTCAACGGCTAATTATCAATCTTTATTACGCGATAATTCAACACATTTATTTGCTCAGCATCATGCTTTACGCCTTTATAAAGCTAATGCAATTTATAGTTTTATTCCTAAAAACGCCTGTTCTACTTTACGCCTATCTTTAGCGATGGCAAATGGTTGTGTGCAACATAAAAAGGATTTTAATTGGATTCACCAAAATAATGCGACTTTTGTCGCTGATTTAGCCAGTTTATTAACGGCTGAGTATACTTTTGTGGTGTTGCGTTGTCCTTATGCACGTTTAGCCAGCGCCTTTTTAGATAAATTAGCTGGACATACTTCAGAAGCGTGGCAATTATATGACACTTTAGAACGTGAGCGTGAAGTGAGTAGCGTCTCGTTTGAGTATTTTATTAAGCAATTAAAAAAACCGAAAATTAAAAATAGTAATATTCATTGGCGACCACAAATTGATTTTTTAGTCTATCAAGACTATGACGATTATTTTGCTTTAGAAAACTTTTCGCAAGCCATAAAACGTTTAAAAGAAGTCATTGGTTTATCAGTAGTAGATGCGCGAGATTTAACCCATCATGGTATTGATAAATTAACGTTATTAGGTGGGCTGGGGGATTTTACTACGCTAAGTGCTGTTGAAATTTTACAATTAAAACAAGCAGGTCAATGTCCTAGTCCTGTGTCGTTATATAACGATGAATTAATTACAATCGTTAATAATTGTTATAAAGCCGATATTAAGTTATATAAAAACTTATTTGGCAGTAGTCAGTTATTATTTGCTTAAAAAAATGGCGAGATAAATCTCGCCATTATGATTGTTTAAATAAAAAAACGATTATTAATAACGCGTTTTTAGCGCTGTCTTATTATAAAAGTTCATGCCTTATTTATTAGGCACAATTTCAAAAGTATTATTGTCGCCGTGTTGTTGTGTCCAAAAAACGCGCCAGCCCTTTTTAAAGGGGGTTGGATTTTGTGAACCTAATAAACCCGCCACGCTAGCATCACCATTAGAAACATGAATACCTGTGATTTCATTATCACCATTAGCATTCAAACCAGCAGTCGCTGAGTCTAAAGTAGCCGATGCGTCACGACCTTCGGCTAAGAAACGCACGGGTTTTGTGCCTGTGCTGTAATCAACGGCTAAGTTGAAAGCGTAACCTGAATCTAAACCATTTCTTTGTGCATGAACGGTATCGCTAGCATCTTCAACAACTAAGAGTTGATTGGTACTTAAAAAGGCAATATTGTCAAAACCTGAGTGTTCTAAATCACCTAAATAGAACAGTCTTAATGTGCCTGTATCAGCGGCTGGATTTACTTGTGTCAAGCTAAAGACCGCGCCATAACCACCATAAGCAGAGCCAGCTTGACTGTCTTTATTGGTGTCGCCTGTTTCAGTAAAGAAGAACTGGGTAAATGGATTTGCCGCTGAAGGACGGAACACACCATTTTCAGGGCGTTTAAACGGTGTTGCATTAGCGGTTTTAGCCGCCGCTGTGGCATCAAACGCTACAAAACCGTCGATGTCGGTATCATGAATAGTGACCCAAGCAGTTTTGAACGATTTTTTATAAGTGTGCAAATCTTTAGCATCTTGCGACAAAATGTCAGCATCGGCTTGACCTGCGTGGAAGACGATAGGTGCTTTATTATTCCAAACTTGCAACGCTTGTAAACGTCCACCTTCGCTTAAATTATTAACGTTTTTAGGTACAAAACGATACACAAAGCTATTGGCTTGTCTGGCTTTATTATTAACAGTACCTATAGAGCCACCTTGATCGGCAATTAACCACAAGTTACCCAATGAATCGGCTTGAATACCTTCCCAGCCTGCGTGACCGATAACGCCATCTAATTTAGTGACAGTTGAAGGATAATCGGTGGTGGCTTGTAAAACCACACCTTCATCTATGCCACTTGCCGCTGAGCCTTCACCTGCAAATAATAAATGTCCTGAAAATGGATACCATGTTGAACCGTCTAAAACAGGCACAAGGCTACCATCGGCAAGGGTGTCTGTCATTAAGGTAACGCGATGCGCACCGTCTGCATCTAAGTTAATACGCGTAATATAACCATGCGCACCTGATTCATGACCTTGGAATAAGAAATGCGAGCCGTAGTTATAGTTAGCATCCGCGCCTTTTTGACCTTCTAACACTAAATAAGTATTTTTATCAGGTTCAGTTTTAGACGCTTCACTTGCAGGGCTTGAAGGGCTTGCCGCACTGCCTAAAACAGGAACCATCGCGCTTGTACCTGCGCTGTTATTGATATAACCATAATATTGTGTATTAGCAGTCGCGCCGTCTAATTTCATAGAACCTGTAGCATGTAAACGTAAATCCAATTCAGGCGATAAAATATTGGGTGCTGTAAAACCCGCTACTTTTGGGTTGGCAACGCTAACATCGGTCAAGGTTAAAGCATTGGCTGAACTGCTTAATGCCGCTAGCACTAAACAAACATAATTTAAATGGAATTTCATGTAGTCTCCTAGTTATAAGGTTGAAGAAACGCCTAAAGGCAAGCTTCACTTTATAAGGTCACAATGACAAGCTTATGAAAAAGCTTTATTTCATGGCGATTTTTAAACCTGCACTACAAAAAAATACCTTGTCACAATAATGCCCCATTAATTGCGCGGCTTTACCTGATAAATCCACAAATTGCCGCGCCAAAGGATTATCAGGAATAATACCAAACCCCACCTCATTGTGTACCAATACTAAATCAATATCCAAGCTTAATACTTGCTTTAATTCATCTAAAATTAATTCTGGGGCTATTTGATAATACAACATATTATTAAGCCACAGTGTCACGCATTCAACTAACACAGGTTTTTGGTATTGTTGCAGGGTTTTTAATAAATAACGTGGCTCTTCAATAGTTTCAAAATAATCTTGGCGACGTTGTTGATGAATAATGATGCGTTCACGCATTTCAGTATCGAATACTTCATTAGTAGCTAAATAATAAGGTTTTATTGTTAAGGCTTGTTGCAATAGATAAGCCTCAGCGAGTTTTGATTTACCACTTTTAACGCCGCCGATAAATAAAGTTTTCACGTTTTTATACTCATAATAAATCATTGAATGAAAAATAATTATAGTAGGGGCAAATTCATTCGCCTTATGGGCAGGGCTAAATTCGCCCTCACAATGCCGTATTTTTATTTAAAATCAAGCAAGTAAAACACTAGAGACCAAAATATTTATTTTCAATCCATTGATTTAAAAGACTTTTAAAAAGTTGGCGGTATTTGTGCTAGCTTTTTTGTATTTTGTCAAACAAACTGAGTTGCAATACAGTATAATGCTCGTATAAACAAATAGTTCCCCAGCGCGTTACGCGCTTTTTTTTACTTAATTAAAGGTTAGTTCATGTCCAATGATGTTTCACCATTAACCACTTTCCGTGATTTAGCACTCATAGAACCTTTGCTAAAAGCTCTCGATGATGTCGGTTATGAAACACCATCGCCAATTCAGGCTCAAGTTATTCCTCACATGATGCAAGGCAAAGATGTCTTAGGTCAGGCGCAAACAGGTACGGGTAAAACCGCCGCTTTCGCGCTACCGATTCTTTCGCGCATTGATTTAAAAGAGAAAGACCCACAAGTATTGGTGCTAGCACCAACACGCGAATTAGCGATTCAAGTAGCCGAAGCGTTTCAACGCTACGCCGCGCATTTAAAAGGTTTTCACGTTCTGCCCATTTACGGCGGTCAAGATTACAGCACTCAATTACGTCAATTAAAACGTGGCGCACACGTTGTTGTCGGTACACCCGGCCGCGTCATGGATCACATGCGTAAAGGCACGTTGAACTTAGATAACTTAAAAGTCTTAGTTTTAGATGAAGCCGATGAAATGTTGCGTATGGGCTTTATTGACGATGTGGAATGGGTGTTAGAACAAACCCCAGACGATATTCAAATTGCGTTATTTTCGGCAACTATGCCTTCGGAAATTCGCAAAATTGCTCAAGAATATCTGCACGAACCCCAGCAAATCACCATTAAAGTTACTACCGCTTCGGCTGAAAATATCCGCCAGCGTTTTTGGGTAGTCAGCGGTGTTCATAAATTAGACGCTTTAACGCGTATTTTAGAAGCTGAAACCTTTGATGGCATGATTATATTCGTGCGCACTAAAACCGCGACGATTGAATTAGCCGAGAAATTAGAAGCGCGTGGTTATTCAGCCTCTGCAATTAATGGCGATATGTCGCAAGCTTTGCGTGAGCGTGCTATTAATCATTTAAAAAATGGTAAATTAGATATATTAATTGCCACTGACGTTGCCGCGCGTGGTTTAGACGTAGATAGAATTACCCACGTTGTTAATTACGATATTCCCTACGATACTGAATCTTATATTCATCGTATTGGTAGAACAGGCAGAGCGGGTCGTACAGGTGATGCAATATTATTTATTGCGCCGCGTGAGCGTCGATTATTAATGAACATTGAAAAAGCCACTAAACAAAAAATTGAAGAAATGGGCTTACCTTCAACTGAAGTCATTAATAACAAGCGTATTTCTCGTTTTAAACAAAATATTACTGATACTTTAGCCAAAGAAGAATTAAGTTTCTTTGTGCAGTTATTAGAACAATATCAGCAAGAACATAATGTCAGTGCTTTAGAAATTGCCGCCGCTTTGGCAAAATTAGTGCAAGGTGAAACCCCATTATTAATTGCTAACTTGCCTAAACGTAGCAGTCGTGATGAAGAATCAGACCGTGGCGGTGAGCGTGATAGTAGACGGGGTCGTGAACGCAGTGACCGTCCTGAACGCTCTGAGCGTAGCAATGCAGACCGTGGTGCAAGAGAGCGCAAACCACGCCGCAGTAGTGACGTTGAAATGGAATTATTCCGCATTGAAGTCGGTCACGCGCATGGCGTAAAACCGGGTAATATTGTCGGTGCAATTGCTAATGAAACAGGTATTGACGGCGACCATATTGCTAGAATTAAAATTGAAGAAAACTACAGCACCGTGGAATTACCCGCAGGTATGCCCAAAGAATTAATTGCTGAATTAAAAAAAGTGCGTGTGGTGGGTCAATTATTAAGTATTACTAAAGTTGAAGGCGGCAGAATTGACAGCGGTGAACGTGAGCGTAGACCTGTTGATAAAAGCAAAAAACGCATAAGCTCAACTTCAACAAGAGCCAAGCCTAAAGCTTCTGAATAAGCTTATACAAGTATTATAAGCTTTCATTATTTGATTGCTATTATTAGGCTAAAAAAGGGTTAATCCATTTGAGATGGACTAACCTTTTTTTTTGATTATAGCCTACAGTTTTTAAATCAATTATCGCTTGCCCAAAAATACTCATGAAAATACCCAGAATTGCATTAACCTCAGGTGAACCCGCTGGCATAGGAATTGATTTATGTGTGCAATTAGCCCACTATAATTTACCGTATCAATTAATAGTTCTTGCTGACCCTGAATTATTAGTAGAACGCGCTAAACTATTAAATCTACCTTTAATTATTGATGTATTTAATCCGCAATTACAGCCAACACCACAAAAAACGGGTTATTTAACGGTATTACCTGTTAAAGTAATAGAGCCTGTAATAACAGGGCAATTAAACATAGCCAATAGCGCGTATGTTTTAGAATTATTAACCATTGCCACGAAAGGCTGTTTATCGGGATTATTTGATGCAATGGTGACAGCACCCGTGCATAAAGCGGTTATTAATAACGCAGGGTTTAATTTTAGTGGACATACTGAATTTATTGCAGGAATTACAGGCGGTCATCCTGTGATGATGTTAGCCACTGAAGGGCTACGCGTGGCATTAGTGACTACCCATTTACCTTTAATTGAAATCAGTCAAGCCATTACTAAAGAAACCTTAACAACAGTTATTAAACTTTTACATCACGATTTAAAAACCCGTTTTCATTGCCCTAATCCTAAAATAATTGTGTGTGGTTTAAATCCTCATGCGGGTGAAGATGGACATTTAGGACGCGAAGAAATAGACACGATTAATCCTGTATTAAATGAATTAAGAATGCAGGGCTTTGATTTAATCGGTGCGTTACCCGCTGATACGGTATTTACGCCTAAATATTTAAATACTGCCGATGCGGTATTGGCAATGTATCATGACCAAGGTTTGCCTGTTTTAAAATATAAAGGTTTTGGTAATGCAGTAAATATCACTTTAGGATTACCCATTATTCGCACTTCGGTTGACCACGGCACGGCTTTAGATTTAGCAGGTACTGGCAAAGCCGATATTGGCAGTTTGTTATATGCTTTGCAAACCGCTTTAGAGATGATTGCTTAATTACCCGCTTTGGTGTGAAAGCTTAGTAACTGATATTACGCACTGCTAATAAAAATGTAGGGGCAAAATATTTTTTGCCCTTTAGTAACAGTCGTTTGTTATTAAAGGGCAAATATGATTTGCCCCTACATTGATAACTTCAGTTAATAATAATGGGAAAAATTGAGTGATATTTATAAGCGTTTCGTTTGCAAAGACGTTGCAGTGCAACGTCTCTACATAATTATGATTATTTATTAGCATTCACACTTTTCTATTACTAAATAGCTGCTAGTGTTTCAAAAAAGTAGGTTTTAACAAAACGCCATTTTAGTTGGCGTTCAAACCTAGGTTTGAACTCCGAAGGTTTTGATATTAACTAGCCTACTTTTTTGATACACCACCCAAAAGCTTTAGCTTGTTATAGCAATAGCTATTGAACTCCGATTTATAATTACTCAAACCCTAAAAATTATTATGAGCCACACCCCACGCAAACGTTTTGGACAAAATTTTCTTCAAGACCATTCTATTATTCATCATATTATTGCCAGTATTGGTATTATTGCCAAGCAACATTTAGTTGAAATAGGCCCAGGGCAAGGGGCATTAACTGAGCCGTTATTAAAACATGATATTCAATTAGACATAGTTGAATTAGACCGTGATTTAGTGAAGTTATTAGAAGCTAAATTTGAAGGCAATGAAAAAGTAACCCTGCATAGCGCGGATGCTTTGCGTTTTGATTTTAGTTCATTAATGACCGATGACAGAAAATTACGCGTTATTGGTAATTTACCTTATAATATTTCTACACCGTTATTATTTCATTTATTAGAAAACGCGGCGTGTATTGAAGATATGCACTTTATGTTGCAAAAAGAGGTGGTTGATAGATTATGTGCTGAGCCTAATAGTAGTCATTATGGTAGGCTCAGTATTATGATGCAGTATCATTGCGAAACTGAGTTATTATTAATTGTGCCGCCTGAAAGTTTTTTCCCCGCGCCTCAAGTAACTTCGGCGGTGATTCGTTTAATTCCACATAAAACCCCGCCCGTGCAGGTCAATGATATTAAATTATTAAATCGCGTAGTAACAGAAGCTTTTTGTCAGCGGCGTAAAACTTTGCGTAATTCTTTAAAGAAATTAATTCCTGAAGAAATAATGCTTGAATTAGGTATTAATCCCACTTTACGAGCAGAAAATATTAGTTTGGCGCAATTTGCACAATTGAGTAATTATTTAAGCCAAAATTAAAACTTATCGTAGAGACGTTGCACCGCAACGTCTCTATATAAAACTATTTCATACCGCCATGACGTGCCATCATTTCTTCATGATGCGCTTTCATAACATCGCGTTGTTGTTGTTTGAGTTGTTCTTTTTTAGCGGGGTCTTTTTCTGCCAAAATTTGATTGGATAAATCGTGCATTTTTAAAATATGTTCTTGCATAGCGGCAATATGTTGATCGTCCATCATGCCCATTCCGCCGCCGTGTTGCATACCGCCGCCACCGTGCTGCATACCGCCTTGCATTCCACCCTGTTGCATCCCTGCCATACCACCTTCGTGTTGCATGGGCGGTTCACCCATTTTAGCGGGTTCTGCGGCGAAACTGCTTAAAGGACAAGCCAACGCTAAAAATAATAATGCCTGTGTTAATTGTTTCATTAGAAGCCTCAATAGTTAAAAGATACGTTATTTAAAAAGTCGAACTCTAAAAAACTTCGACTAATTTATTGTAACGCAGAACTCATGCACCACCATAGAGCTAATTTTTTTAAAAAAGTTCGCCATTAGCCAATTTAAATGCTAATCATAAAACCATAAAAGTGAGTAATAATTGCTTTTATTAAAACCACTCAATCAATACAGATTTACATATAATATAAAATCAGGAGCTAATAAAATGAAAAACCCAGAAGAAATTCTTAAAAAATGGATGACAGCTGTTAATGAAGGCAGTATTAAAGATTTGTTGGCTTTATATGATGAGCAAGCAGTATTAATTCCAACATTTTCTAATAGAATATTGAACAATCCACAAAAAATTCAAGAGTATTTTGAAAAATTAACCAGCCGTGAAGAATTAAGTATTGCTTTGCATCAAAATACCTTAATTACTCAGCCATTGGCTGATGAGACTTATGCTTTATGTGGGATTTATTGCTGGCGATTTGCCATTGATGGGGAGTTATTTAGTTTTGAAGCGCGTTTTAGTTATCTGTTAAATTTGAATTTAGAACGTCCGATTATTCAGCACCATTCTTCACAGATTCCACGCATGTTGTAGTTTTTAATTGCTAGGTTGGTCTGATAATTATCAGACCAACCTAATAATGGTTTTCCTTACACTCTCAATAAGGCTTTTGCCATTTTTTCTGATAATTGTTCATCGGTAAATTGTGGTTCATTGGGTGGATATAATTCCACTTCATCTAATTCAAAACCGTATTCTGCACCGAGTTTAATAATTTCTCTGATTTTCATGCAGGCTTTGAGTTTTTCTTTTAACTCCTCGTCTACTTTTGCTTGTTCAGAAAAAGCTTTTATTGTTGAAACTGCCATAATGACTCCTGTTTTTTTGGTTTAATTAAAGGTAAAACTATTTTTGTCCACGAAAAGCACTAAAGGCACGAAAATAATTTAATTAAATAGCTAGGTGGTATATCAAAAAGTAGGCTAGTTAATATCAAAACCTTCGGAGTTCAAACCTAGGTTTGAACTCCAACTAAAATGGCGTTTTGTTAAAACCTACTCTTTTGAGGCACTATCAATAGTTAATGTTATTTAACGCTACTACAAAGCTAGCTTTGCTAGCTTTGTACTCCATTATTTTTTCTTTCGTGTTTTTAGTGCTTTTCGTGGATATTATTCACACGTTATAAGGTGTGCTAATCCAATCTTTTAATATCGCAACGTCAGCTTGGGCTAAATAAGTAAAATGGTCTTTATAATCCCGATAAACCGCTTTGCCCACTTCTGCACTGACTAAGTTTTTAGCGACCATGTGAAAAAACCACGCAAAGGAATAACCCGCCTGCCTATCAAAACGCGTTAATAAATTATGCAAACTATTACCTTTTTTACCGCCTATATCGTCTAGCGGTAATAAAGCTTTGCGTTCACTGGCAACAATATCCACATGAATAATTTGTTCACCAAAACGCCCTGTATTTTGATAAGGACGAATCAGCCAATCGTGGCAAAACACGGCTTTTTCTTTGGCGGTGCTACGATTCCAATCGTCCATAAAACGTTGTACGGGTTGCTCAGTGGCGTGGCGTTTATTGATTTCGTCCATGAAAATCGCCACGTTAGTTTTACGTCGATAAGTGTAACGCGGCGTTCCAATGCCAAAAGCTTCTAGGCAATCTGGCTCGAGTGGATCAATAAATTCTTCTAAATCCTCAGGCGGCTGTTTGGGACTGACCAGCCAGCGGTCGGCCTGTTCGTGAGTTTTGTCGATTTCAATTTGAATAAAATCTTCAGCTTTATCGCCTGTGGCAATCACAAAATATAAGGTTCTGCCTGTTTGCCGCGTGGCGATTAGATTTTGTTCTTGGGTGTGTTCAATTAGGGTTTGTAGGTTTTGTCCGCATTCAATATAAGTACGCTCTGACCATTCAATTAAGTTGCTGGCAATGCGTGAGCCGTGACTATCAACCACGCCGCCCAATTTGTACCACTCATGCCCAACACGGCTTAAATGAATGGGATTATCAGGGATTAATTGTTGTAATTTACTGATTAATAAGTCATCACTGGGCGTGGGTAGGGTGTTTTTACAAATTTTGACTAATTTTTGTCCGTCTAACTCGATAAGGGCGGTAGTCATGGTATTACCCCTGCACGTTGGCTTTTAATCTGTCGTGTACGATTGCGCGTACATCGGGTTCTGGGTCATCGCTCAAATTAGCAATGGCTTCAAGGCTGGCTTTTTGTACTGCGGTGTAGCGTACTAACCAGTCTTTATCGCCTAGCATTACTACTACGTCTTCGCTACTCATGCGTTCGGCAACAATACGGCGCACTTCGGCTTCGTTGTCATGTGCCATTAGCCCTAAGCTGACTTCGGGCAAGCGTCTTGCCACCATCATGCGTACTTGCAAATCTTTATCACGAATTAAGCGAAATAAACGCCCTTGCGGTAAGCGTTTGGCGATAGTTAAACGCACGATGTAGTCTTTATCATCGATGAGTTTTTCAATGTCTTCTAGCGGGATTCTATCGGCAACGGTCATGCGTACTTCGCGGTCGCTGTCGGTAAAAAACGGCTCTAATAAACTCACAGGCAAGCGATAGGCGGCAACGCGGCGTACCACTTCGTCTTCATCGTCAATTAATTCTACTAAGGCTTTAACTGGCGCGTAACGGGCGGCAATCGCTCGGCGTTCCCAAAATTCGTCTTGTAAATAACGCTCGGCATACATGGGATTGAGCCGCAAAAAACGGTCAATTTGCCGACCGCTAACAGCGGCAACGCAGGTGTCCCCTGGCATACAACGTCCTGTCAGCAGGGTTTTGTTGCGGTAACTGCATAAGCTGCAATCGGCTATGGGAACAGTAGGCTGAGGCGTGGTTGTCATCGCGTTCACCCGCAGTTATTCTGGGATTATTTCAGCGACGACTACGCCTGTCGCTATGCTGTAATCGTTAGTCAGGCATAAGCAATGCTCGCGCCCGTCTATTAAATAGAGGTTGAAGTGTTCCGTTTCTAACACAGCTTTACGCCGTCCTATGTCATCGTCCATGCAATAGGTAAAGTGCATTGTTTCATATTGCTTTCTTAATAAAGGCAAAATGACATCTTCATTGAGTGGTTGCGCGGCGATAAGGTCCGCGATTTCTTGGACTTGCTCTGGACTAATCACTGGGCTACCTCTTTGATAGTTTGGTTTTGTGTTCTCGTTCCCACGCGCCGCGTGGGAATGCAGTTTTACCGCGCTTACGGTTTATGACGCGGCGCGTCTTAAATGCGTTCCCACGCCAGCGCGTGGGAACGAGATTAGCTTTTTTAAGCTAAAGGCAAAATGCAATTGTCAATCGGACAAACGCGCACACATTGGGGTTTGTCAAAATCACCTTCACATTCGGTGCAGGTTTTGGCATTGATTTTAAAAACTACCGCGCCTTCGGTAATCGAATCGGTAGGGCAAACAGGTACGCAGTCACCACAAGAAATGCAGTCTGCTTCAACAATATAAAGGGCCATTAGTCATCATCTCCTGAATCAACGCGTTTTGCGCGTAAAGTAGTTGGAATGCTCGGTGGCGGCGACATGGGTTCAAAGTAATAACGTGAACCATCACCTAAAGTCACCTCGCCGCCCCATTTTTCTGGGGTATCAAATTCGATTGCTTCTATGGTTTCTTCTAAATCTTTTTTAGCAACATAAAACAGCAATTTGCCGTCTTCGCGCTTTCTTAACATGATGCTCGGCATGTGCTTGTCCTCTGTTATAACATTTCTATAAGATAATCAATTAGTTATTGTACGGTTTTTATGCCATGACTTAACATAACCATAACGTTATTACATCAAAATCAATTATCGTTTGAAGAGTAACCCGTAGTATGACGCGCTACGGGTCACCTTTTACTTAGAACGCGGCTTTTAACGAAAGGGTTAAAAACTCACGTTTAACGCACGAGATCATAGTTGTAGTCAGTCGTACCCATGCCGCGCGTTTCTTTATCCAACTGTTCCAATACCGCATTCACTAAAGTGGTCAACATGTACATCGCGCCTTCATAACCCAAGGTTGTCATGCGGTGCAAATGATGTCTGTCAAAAATAGGGAAGCCGATGCGAACCAGTGGCACTTCAAACTCTTCGCCTTTGTACAAGGTATCGCGTTGAATAAACTTGCCGTAAGAGTTACCAATCATCAAATCAGGTTTGTTAGTAAACACTAAAGAGCGGAAATGCCATAAGTCTTTGCCAACGTGAACTTTGGTGTTTTGACCATAAGGCGACTCAGCCAGCATTTTGTTCATGGCTTTTTCCCAACGTTTATTGGCATGGTTGCACAATACGTCTGAGGGTTCTGCGCCCAGTTCTAATAAGAACTTAGTCATACCCATAACAAAGTCAGCATCACCATACAAAGCAAACTTTTTACCGTGTAGCCATGTGTGTGAGTCAGTCATCATGTCAACTAAACGACCGCGTTCTAATTCCAAAGAAGCAGGGATTTCTTTGCCTGTGAGTTCTGAGACTTTCATCAAGAATTCATCAGTCCAATCTAAGCCCATTGGAATGTTGATAGCAGACACTGGTTGATGCCATGTATCTTTGATGTACTTTTTGGTTTTATCTAACTGCCAAGGTTGCAACAACAAAGTATCAATCGCGTTAGGCGCGTCTTTAATTTCAGCTTGGGTTGTACCGCCTGCATACATGCGGAAAGTGCCGTCTGCTGGGGTATCTAACACTTCAGAAGGGTCACTCAATAAGGTATAACCCACGCCCATTTCTTTCATCATGCGGTGCATGACGCGAAAGTTTCCTAGGTAAGTTTCAAAACCGGGAACTAAGTTGATTTTACCGTTTGAACCAACGACTTTATCTTCCATCGTGGTACGGGTGAAATACTTAATCATGCCTTCAAACATATTATCCCAGCCAGTTGTGTGGCTACCGACAAAGCTTGGGGTATGTGCATAAGGGGTTGGATAATCCTGTTCAACATGACCTGCTTTTTTAGCGTTATTGATAAACGCGTTTAAGTCGTCACCGATAACCTCTGCCATACAAGTGGTCGATACCGCAATAATGTCAGGTTTGTATAAGGCTTTACAGTTTTCCAAACCCGCCATCATATTTTTTTGACCACCAAATACCGCCGCGTCTTCGGTCATAGAATCCGATACGCAAGCTACAGGCTCTTTAAAATGACGGTTGAAATAACTACGAAAATAAGCAACACAACCTTGTGAACCGTGTACATAAGGCATAGTTTTTTCAAAGCCCAAAGCACACAACACCGCGCCTAAAGGTTGGCACGCTTTTGCAGGATTAACGGTTAAAGCTTCACGATTAAAGTTCAGCTCTTGATATTCTTTAGTGGTTGTCCATTGAAAAACTTCATCAATTTTTTCTTGTGGATGACGTTCTTCATACAACTCACGTTTGTTTGCCAGATTGTCTTTGTATTCTTCGCCACGGAATAGCGGATAACTGGGTTCGATTTTTTCAGGATTTTGACTCATGACAGACTCTCCTACGCACCACCAATCTGTGGATAACGTTTTGGGAATGGCTAATGAATTAGCTCGATTTAAAAAATTCTTTTGTCTGAATCAGAATTACAAAATTTTAGAATTAACAGAATTAATAAAAAGGATTTAATTCTGAAAATTCTTTAATTCTATAAATTCTGATTCAAACGATCAATTACGCGCCAGCCGCTACTGCAACTGCTTCACTACTGGTTTTTTTCCAAGGGGCATTCATTTGTTTCCAGCAAGTATTATTAATAGTCATATCCATATCGCGTGCGAAAATGGCAAAACCATCATAACCATGATAAGGGCCTGAATAATCCCAAGAGTGCATTTGTCTAAAAGGCACGCCCATTTTTTGGAAAATGTATTTTTCTTTAATACCAGAGCCAATTAAGTCAGGTTTGACTTTTTTGACGAATTCTTCAAATTCATAACCTGTGACATCGTCATACAATAACGTGGCATTACCCATTTCTTTAATGGTACGGTCATAGTCGTCATTGTGAGCGAATTCATAACCTGTACCCACGACTTCCATGCCTAAGTCTTCATACGCGCCAATAACGTGACGTGGACGCAAGCCACCGACATAAAGCATGACACGTTTGCCTTGTAGACGGGGTTTGTATTTAGCAATAACCGCTTCATATTCAGCGGTATAACGCGCAATCACTTTTTCCGCGCCTGCTTGGATGGTTTCATCAAAATGCGCCGCGATTTTGCGTAAGCTTTCGGCGATTTTGGTAGGGCCAAAGAAGTTGTACTCAATCCAAGGAATGCTGTACTTTTCTTCCATGTGCCGCGCGATATAGTTCATTGAACGATAGCAATGAATTAAATTGAGTTTTACTTTAGGTGTTTTTTCCATTTCCGCAATTGTGCCGTCACCTGACCATTGCGCTACCACGCGTAAACCCATTTCTTCAAGCAAAGTACGCGAAGCCCAAGCATCACCACCAATGTTATAGTCGCCAATTACAGCAACGTCATAAGGTGTGGTTGGGAAAGAGTCATCACCATCACGATTTTCTAAAACCCAGTCACGAATTGCGTCGTTGGCGATGTGATGTCCTAAAGATTGCGATACCCCACGGAAACCTTCACAACGCACAGGAACAACGGGTTTGCCAATGGCTTTATTAGCCTTTTTAGAAACCGCTTCAATATCGTCACCAATTAAACCAATGGGGCATTCTGATTGAACGCTAATACCTTTGTTTAATGGGAACAATAATTCGATTTCATCAATAATTTTCGCCAGCTTTTTATCGCCACCGAAAACAATATCTTTTTCTTGGAAATCAGAAGTGAAATTCATCGTACCAAAAGTATTAATACCTGTAGTACCTACATAATAATTACGACGACCCGCTCTTGAATACTGACCACAACCAACTGGGCCGTGGGAGATATGAATCATATCTTTAATAGGGCCCCAAACCACCCCTTTAGAACCCGCATAAGCGCAACCCCGAATAGTCATTGCACCCGGTTGAGATTTACGGTTTGAGGTAATACATTTTGACGATTTTTCGATTGCTTGGTCATTTACGGCTAAATGTTTAGCGCGATCTTTTTTTGCTGCGTCAGGATAAACTTCTAACACTTCTTGAATAAGTGCTTCAGTTTCCTCTCTTGTTAAAGCTGCCATGATATAAACTCCTAGATAACGCCCTGAGTAATCTCTCACAGGCTGGTTTTAGGATTAAAATTCTGTAAAGACGTGATTAATTAATCACGTCTTTGCAATAATCAATTATTAAGCGGTTGCGGCTTCTTCAGCTGCTGTTTTACCAATAACTGATTCGTCTTCTTGTTCGATAATACCGAATTCCATCATTAATTCTTCTAATTCATCCATAGTAATGGGTTTTGGAATAATGAAGTTTCTGTTATCACGAATTTTTGTGGCTAAATCACGATATTCTTGCGCTTGTTTACAACCGGGTTCATATTCAATAACGGTCATACGACGAATTTCAGCGCGTTGTACCACGTTATCGCGTGGAACAAAATGAATCATGGTTGTACCAATTTTTGCCGCTAATGCTGAAATTAATTCGTCTTCTCTGGCAGTATTACGAGAGTTACAAATTAAACCCGCTAAACGTACTGAACCTGAATTAGCGTATTTCACGATACCTTTAGCAATGTTATTTGCCGCATACATCGCCATCATTTCGCCTGAGCATACGATATAGATTTCTTGGGCTTTGTTTTCACGAATTGGCATCGCAAAACCACCGCATACAACGTCACCTAATACGTCATAAAATACGAAATCTAAATCTTCTTCATACGCGCCTTCTTCTTCTAAAAAGTTAATCGCGGTAATAACACCACGACCAGCGCAACCAACACCGGGTTCTGGGCCACCTGATTCAACACATTTAATATCACGGTAACCAACTTTTAATACGTCTTCTAATTCTAAATCTTCAACGCTACCCGCTTCAGCGGCTAAACTCATAATAGTTGTTTGGGCTTTTGAATGTAGAATTAAGCGAGTAGAATCCGCTTTAGGATCGCAACCAACAATCATTACTTTATTACCTAATTCAGCCAAACCAGCGACTAAATTTTGAGTAGTGGTTGATTTACCAATACCACCTTTACCATAAATAGCACATTGACGTAACGCCATGATCTTCTCCTTAATAAAACGAATATGAAATTGTTTTGTGTGACTGACGTGATTACTAAAAGCAACCGCTGTGCCAATCTAATAACTAATTGTTTTTAATAGTAAAAATAATTATTGTGCTATTAATAACAATGGCTGTAACTTACATTTTGTCGGGTTTATGGCAAAGGGATTGTGAGATACTATTAAGAATAGAGATTAATGTAGGATTTGGAACAAAGAAGACCGTTAATAATAATCAAGAAATACAATTTGAATTTTACTAATATTATGTATTACGGTTTTATAGGATATAAAAATAACTACCTATCAGAAAAACAAAAAATAGATAATGCAATTTTTACGGTAGTCCTGCAATAGGAATACTGAATACTGAATGCTAAAGTCTAATAACTTTAGCTAGTAAATGTTTAACTCCTGTATTTAGCATTCCCAATGCAGGACTACCAATTAATTAAAACCACTGATTTAGGTCGCGCTTTAATTACAGGGAGGTGGCAAGATATGAATCGTTTTAAAATTCCTGTATTACGCGGACTTGCCGCGCGCGCACCTTATTTTCATAATGGTATGGCTGCGCAATTAGGTAATGTCGTGGATTTTTATGATAGACGTTTCAGTATTGGTTTAGATAATCGGGAACGATTAGATTTAATTTTATTTTTACAATCTTTATAACGCTATATCGAATACTAAGATAGCGAATCGAATATTAGCATTATTATTTTTTATACTTTCTTGGTAATAATAATGCCATCTCGTGATTATCATAAAATGAGTTATCGATTAATGTGCAGTTTGCACTAGCTTGTATCAGTTTATATGACGATTTGGCGTGTTGCTTGGCGACAAGCCTCAGCCTTTGTCATAAAAGCTTAACACTAGCTTCATATAATCACGTCTTCTTGATTTTATTCATAAAAATCACTTTCAATCAAATAGTTTCAAGTAACAACATGCACTTATGTGAATTCAGCAAAAGCCCTTTGTTTCCTTTAGCCACTGTCTGCATTTTGCTAGTCGGTGGCTTAAATGCGGCTTTTGCCACCCAGCAGGATGCGGCAACTACAGAGCAACAGCAAGCCGACACTACTTTTGATTTATTAGAACTACGCATTAAAGGCAACACTTTATTGCCCCGTCTGCAATTGGAACGCACGGTTTATCCATTTTTAGGGCTTAAAAAGAGCCTTGAATCGGTGGAAAAAGCGCGAGTAGCCTTAGAAGAAGTCTATAAAGCTAAAGGTTATCAAACAGTTGCGGTAGATATTCCTGAGCAAGATGTCAATGACGGCGTGGTCTATTTGCAAGTGACCGAAGGTAAGGTGTCGCGTTTGCGTGTCAAAGAATCGCGTTATTTTTCGTTGGGTAAAATTAAAGCCGCTGTGCCTGAATTGGCAGAAGGCAAAGTTCCCAATATGAATGTGATGCAGGAGCAGTTAGCCAAACTTGCCGCGCAAACTCCAGACCGCAAAGTCACGCCGATTTTACGCGCAGGTGAAGAGCGTGGTGATATTGAGGTGGATTTAAAAGTTAAAGACGAATTTCCCCTACATGCTCGTTTGGAATTAAACGGCCGTAATACCGCAACCACTAGCCGTTTGCGGGTGGTGTCTTCTCTGCATTATGACAATCTCTGGCAAAAACTACACAGCGCGTCGTTGATGTATCAAGTATCGCCTGAAAATGCCGATGAAGTCGATGTTTGGGCGGGGACTTATTCAATGCCTTTTGAGGACACTTATAGTTTAAGTTTTAGTGCCATTAGCTCCTCGTCTAATAGTTCAATTTCAGGTGGCGGCGCGATTTCAGCGTTGGGTATTGGTGATAATTACAGCTTGCGTTTAAGTAAAACTTTGCCTGCGGTTAATGATTTTTCGCATAGTTTAAGCGTTGGTGTCAGTTATAAAAATCAACAACAAACTTTGAATTTTATTAATAATCCCGCTGACGATAAAACCATTAATTACTTGCCTTTTTTAGTGCAGTATAACGGGGCTTTTAAAGAAAAGAATTATATTGCCGCTTTTAATATTGCTGTCAATTTTGCCGTGCGCGGTTTAGCGAATAATCAATCACAATTTACCGATAAATCCAGCGCGGCAAAAGCCAATTACGCTTATTTAACAGCGGGTTTAAATTTTAATCATACTTTGCCTAAAAACTTTGAATTTGCTAGTCGAATTAATGGACAATTTTCAGATTCACATTTAATCCCTTATGAACAGTTTATTTTAGGTGGCATGAATAGTATTCGTGGTTATTTTGAAGCCCAAGCTTTTGCTGATAATGGTATTTTAGGCTCATTAGAATTACGCTCACCTAGATTAGTACCACGCGAATGGGAAAGTGTGAATCGTTTAAATGCTTTAGTGTTTATTGATGGCGGTAAGGCTTGGGTTAAACAAGCGTCTTTGGGTGAAACTAAAGATTATCAATTAGCCAGTGCGGGTTTTGGGGTACGTTTTCAGTGTTGGAAGTATTTTAACGGTATTTTAGATTTAGGTTTCCCGTTAATTTCTCAAGATACTATTCATAGCGGTGATCCTAAATTACATTTTTCTATAGCCACCGAATTTTAATTATTACGCTTTCGTAATCATGAAATTAATAAACGAGAGTTTAATACTCTCGTTTTTGTTTTCGTCATTAAAAACTCCTCAGCTCAGGCAATAATAACGTGATGCAACAAATTCATTTTCCATTAAATCCTTTAGCGGCCTGTATTCGTCTAGCTCTGGCTAGCGGCATGTTTTTTACTGCTATCAGCCCCGTGCAAGCGCAATTACCCGTTGCTGAGCCTACTTTAGTTAGCTCAGGTGCTGCCACTGCACAGACAGCAGGTAACACCATGACCATTCGGCAAACCAGCGATAAAGCCACGTTAAATTGGCAGTCTTTTAACGTTGGTGCAAATAATCATGTTGATTTTCAACAGCCTAGCAGTTCATCTATTGCTTTGAATCGTATTAATGATGCTAATCCTAGTCAGATTTTAGGTGAGGTGTCGGCTAATGGTCAGGTGTATTTGTACAATGGCAATGGTTTTGTTTTTGGTGAAAATTCGGTCGTTAATGCCAATACTGTAATCGCATCAACGATGAACATCACCGATGAGGCTTTGAAAAATGGCATTACTCAACAAGCAGGCGCGGACAGTGACAAACCTTCTTTAGGTGAAGACGGCGTGGTGGTTGACGGCTCTAAAAAAATTGAGATTCAGCACGGCGCAAAATTACACGTTGGCAAAGATGGCTTAATGGTGATGGCAGCTCCGCAAATTAGCAACAAAGGTTCGTTATCAGCTGATAAATATGGACAAATTATTTTAGTTGCCAGTAAAGACAAGGTTTATTTGCAAGCCACCGATAAAAACAGCCCGTTTCATGGTTTGCTTGTCGAAGTGGATAAAGGCGGCACGGTTACTAATGAACAAGTCGGTGAAATTTTAGCGCGTCAAGGTAATATCACTTTAGAAGGTTTTGCGGTTAATCAACAAGGACGCGTCACTGCCACGACTTCGGTTAATGAAAACGGTTCGATTCGTTTATTAGCCCAAGAACAACACAAAATCGATTCACTTAATAAAATAGCCGCCACTAAAACCGTGCGCGTTGAAGGTGATGAAGATTATATTAAGCCCACCAGCGATAATCCCGACCCTAATCACTCAAAAGTCACTTTTGGCTCAGGCAGTGTGACTCGAATCATCGCCGATGCTAAAGAAGGCGGCACGGCAATTGACGCGCAAGCGCAACGTCAATCCGTGATTGATGTGGTTGCCGATAAAATTGAAGTGCAAGCCAACGCGACCGTTAAAGCCACGGGCGGCAAGTTAAACATGATTGCCACCGATGACTTAAGCATTATCCAGCCTGACGGTTCAATTATTATCGCGCCCAGCACTGATAACGCTCAGCATGGACGCATTTTAATCGATAAAAACGCTAAATTAGATGTGTCAGGCACTAAGCATGTTAGCGTTCCCATGTCGCGCAATGTGGCTGAAGTGTCGGTACAAAGTTATGAATTACGCGACGCGCCTAATCAAAAAACGGGAGTTTTAAAAGGCGCGACTATTGAGATTGATATTCGCAAAGATACCGCGATTGTTGATACCACAGGCGCAAAAGCGCGGGTTGAACGCGGTATTGATGAACGCTTAGGCAATGGTGGTGAAATTAATTTCACCTCTAATGGCGACACTGTGGTCAATTCGGGCGCGAGTGTTGATATTTCAGGCGGTTCGGTCGATTATCAAAGCGGCACGATTAGCACCACGCAATTAGTCACCGACTATGGCAGTTTAGTCGATATTAGCAATGCTGACCCTAAAGAGCATTACGCCAAAATTGCTGATAATAAAACTATTTTTGAACAAGGCTATAGCGAAGGACAAGCCGCTGGCGCGATTAATGTGCAAGCCCCTGTGTTAGCGTGGGATGGTAATTTAACAGCAGGTTCAGAGGCGGGACGTAATCAACGGGCAATGGAGCAACTGCCTTTTGGCGGCGCGTTTATTGTTAATCAACAAGACGGCGGTGATGTTTATTTAGCCACGCAAAATATACGTTTTGCTAACAGTAGTAATCCTTTAGCTTTGGGTATTAACGATGCCTTAAGCAATGGCGATTTAGTTTTTAATACCGATGGCATTAACCGTTCTGGCTTACAAGACATAGTGCTGAAAACCTCAGGCAATGTCAGTTTTGCTAAAGATACTAACTTACAACTCGCCACAGGTTCTGCGCCACCTAGCCAAGTTGATAGTTCTAATGCGGCACTCTCTCAGCCGATTTTTGCAGGAACTAATAGTGCAGTGGGCGGTTATTTAGCCGTAGATGCCACTAGCATTACTGTTGACGGTAATATTGACGCGCCTAATGGCACCATTAATTTAGCCACTCATTTTGCGAATACCGCAGACGCGGATACCTTGGGCAAAATCGATATTGGCTCAGGGGCTAGTCTTAATGTCTCTGGGCGTTGGGTCAATGATTTAGCGCAAGGTTTTAATCATATTCCTACCGAAGCCTTAGCCATTAACGGCGGCACGGTAAAAATGAGTGCGATTGGTGATTTAACCCTCGCGGCAGGTTCAAAAATTAAAGCCGATGCTGGCGCGTGGCTGGGTTTAAATAACACGCTAACGCAAGGTAAAGCAGGCACAATTGATTTAGCGGCGATTGGTAATGGTTTCATACCGTCTTTATTGACTTTAAACGGTGATTTATCCGCTTATGGCATGAGCAATAACGGCACACTCAGCTTAAGTAGCGGCAAAATTGTAGTGGGTAAAGCCGATGCCACAGGCATGAAAGCTTTAGAGTTACACCAAAACGGTAATCATTTTTCGTGGGCGGGATTTAGTAAAATCAATCTCAGCAGTCGCAATGAAAAATTAGTTATCAACAACAACTCTCAACTGCAACTCACGCAACAAAACTTCTGGCTTAACAACGATTATCAGCACAGAGCCAGTAATGATTCACTGTCAGCTATTACTTATATTGCGGCGTTGCCTGATTATTTGCGTCAAACCGTAAGCCTCACTTTAGCGGGTTTAACAGGGGTGCGCATAGACACAGGCAGTGATATTTCGGTTGATAAACAAGGCAGTATTGCTTTAAACACCAGCCAAGGCAGTTTATACGTTGATGGTAGTTTAAACGCGCCAGCAGGTAAAATCGCCTTAACCATTAAAGCCGACCCCTTAATTAATAAATACGATGCCACTCAAGTCATCTGGTTGGGCAATCACTCAAAATTAGTCGCTACAGGCACAGTAGTGATGCGCCCCATAGATAACACCAACAGACGCTCAGGTGATATTTTGGGCGGCGGTGAAATTAGTTTGCTTGCCAATCGCGGTTATGTGTTTCAACAACGCGGTTCACGGTTGAATGTTTCTGGCACAAAAAACACCTTGGATTTAGCTGATGCGGGTGGCTCACGTTATGTGGCAACCGAAGTCGGTTCTAATGCAGGTAAAATTACCCTAGCCTCAGGTGAAGGCATTGTTTTAAACGGTTCAATGCTCGCTTTAGCGGGTTCTCGCTCCACTGCCGCTGGGCGTTTGGAGGTATTGTTTGATAGAAATTTACGCAGTACCGATGATTTTTCCACCGACTTTAGCCTAACCCCTGCGGTTATCAACTTAACGCAAACGACTCTGCCACAGTTGGATGCTAGCTTGCAGTTTGGCAATGCCATTCCTAGCAGTATGAGTGGGCAAGCCACGCTGAGCAGTGACTTAATCAAACAAGCGGGGTTTGGTGATGTGCGTTTGGGCAATAATCAAAGCAGTTCCGATGAAATTCATTTTGTCGGTAACGTTAATTTAGCCACCGCGCAACGCTTAGATTTAAGTAGCCCCAAAATCAGTGCTGACGGTAATCAAGTTCAATTAGCCTCTACTTACTTAAAAATCGGCACATCTGAAAAAGGCAAAGGTCGTGATAATGCAGATATTAGCGACGCTCCAACGATAGGTGAAAGTGGTTTTGTTGCCAAAGCTAAGTGGCTCGATTTAGTGGGTTCAATGCGTTGGGACGGTTTTAAACAAATCGCACTTACCAGCCAGCACGATATGCGTGCCATTGGTGTGCGCATAGGCAGTCAGCGAGACTTTATTGGCAGTTTCAACACCAGTGCGAATTTACAATTAACCGCCAGCCAACTCTATCCCACCACCTTAAGTAATTTCAGCTTTACGGTAACGCCGACTGTTGATAACAACGGTACGCAAAGCGGCACGATTAGCATAAACGGTAAAAACACCGACACTTCACCGCTTGCCGCTAATGGCGTATTGTCTTTTACCGCGCCCGTGATTCATCAAGACGGTGTTTTAAAAGCCGCTTTTGGTACTATTAACTTAAACGCCAGCAATAGCTTAAGCTTTGGTTCGCATAGCGTGACCTCAGTGTCAGGCAAAGGACAAATGATTCCTTTTGGTGTCACTCAAGGTGGCGTGAATTGGCTGTATCCTCTGGATGCGGCGGCGGGTAACTTAGTCTTTAATAATTTTGATACAGATTCGCAACCCGTTCCTATTCAAACCAAGCAATTAAACTTTAACGCGCCAGAAATCAATATGCAGCAAGGCAGTATTATTGATGTGTCAGGCGGCGGTGATTTGCAAGGTTATGAATTCCAAACAGGCGCGGGTGGTACGAATGATTATCTAGCCGCCATTAGTTCTAGCAATGCAGGTTCGTATAACGGTGGTTTTGCGGTTGTTCCCAGCTTAGGCTCAGCCCTCGCGCCTTATGACCCCGCGCAACAAAACGCGGTGGCTAACTTATCATCTAGCACGCAAGCTAACTTTTTTGTCGGTAGTCAGATTCACTTAAGTGGCTCTGCCCAATTACCCGCTGGCAACTACACCATCTTGCCACCGCGTTATGCCTTATTGACTGGCGCGTTCTTAATCACCCCACAAGCTAACAGCTTAGATAATCGCGTCACTACTTACACTAAAGATGGTTTGGCTATTGTTTCGGGTTATCAATTAGTGGCTGGCACTGGCATACGCGATAGCAGATGGCAGAGTTTCTTAATTGAATCAGGCTCAGAGATTCGCAAACATTCGCAATATGATGAACGGACTGCTAATGACTTTTTCACTCAGCAAGCCGCTACTAAAGAAATCGCTTTGCCTGCTATTCCAAAAGACAGCGGACAAATTTCTTTAACCGTTGATAAACAATTAGTGTTAGCAGGACAGATTAACTCAGCCGCACAAGATGATGGTCGCGGCGCGAAAGTGGATATTTCTGCCAGTGCTATTGAAATCGTCAAACAAGCCAATGTCCAAAACACTGACGGCAGTTTAACCATTTTGGATTCTGATTTAAGTAACTTAAATTTAGACAGCCTATTATTAGGCGGCACACGCAGTATTAACAGCACCACAGGCTCTACCGAGTTAAACGTTACCGCTAATAAAGTGGTATTTGATGCTGGCGTAAAAGTCAGTGCTAAAGATTTACTAGCAACCGCTAAAGACAGCATTACTGTCAACAGCGGTGCGACTTTAAGCGTCAGCGATAAAGTCAATACTGGCGACACTCAGTTAGATGTTTCAGGTGACGGCGCGTTATTGCGTTTATCAGGCGATAAACAAGTGCAGTTACAACGCACCGACAGCACGGGTGATGCGGGTGATTTAATTATTGCTAAAGACGCTATTTTAGAAGGCGCAACGCTAAAAGATAACAGCAACGCCCTACAATCGGCGTTACTGAATGCTAGCAATAGCAACCAATTCAACGGTGAGCTAAAAATGACAGGCGGCTCATTGCGCCTAGATGCTAAAGCGATTGCTTTAGGTGAAGTCGATAAACTCGGTGGCGATTCATTAAACTTATCTAATAGCCAATTAGCGAGTATTAGCGTTGATGACTTGCAACTACACAGCCAGCAAGCCATTAGTTTATATGGTAATGTCGGCAAAGCTGATAATACGCCCTTGCAGTTTGGCGCGTTGACCATTGACTCTGCGGGTTTAGTCGGCGTTGCCAATCAAGGTAAAACTGCCAAAATCCAAGCTGATACTTTAGTGTTAGAAAATACCAATCACGCCCAAAATCCTGCCATTAGCACAGGTAACGGTAGCTTAGTATTAACCAGCACCCATTACACTCAAGGTGACGGTGCGTTTAATATCAATGGTTTTAATAACGTTAAAATCAACGTTGCCGCTAAAACCAATACTGATAATAGCGTGCAAGGCGGTTTTATTAATGCTGAGGGTGATAGTCAATTAAATGTTGCCGCTAATTTAACTTTAACTAGCGATTATTTAACTGCGACAGGTGGCAGTACCTTAGCCATTGATGCCACAGGGCATACGGTAAGTTTTAATAATGCAAAAACTAATAGCAGTCCTAGCAGTGTTGAATTTGGCGGCACACTACAAACCGTTGCCGATAGTATTAATCTCAATAGCCAAGTGATTTTACCTTCAGGCACAGTGCGTTTAACGGCTTTAAAACACGATGTTACTTTAGGCTCTGAGGCTAAAGTCGATTTAGCAGGTCGTGCGGTGCAATTTGCCGATACTACTAAATACACCGCTGGCGGCTCATTTAATGCTGGCTCAGTATTAGGCAAGGTGATTTTAGCCAAAGGCTCAAGTGTTAATCTTAATGCTGGCGATAGCAGTGTTTTAGGTGGTTCGTTAAACCTATCCGCGCCTAAACAAAGTGTTGATTTATCAGGTACTTTGCAAGCCACTAATGGCAGTACCAGCATTGACGTAGCACAGTTTTCAGCGGGTGGTTTTGATGCTTTGGCAAAAACGCTCAGCGGCGCGGGTGTTAATCAAGACTTTGCAGTACGCAGTCGCAACCAAGATATTTATCAAGGCGCGACCACGACCATTAATGCTAAAACCATTAGCTTAGTTGCCGATAAAGGCGTAGTTGACATTTCAGGCAAAATCAACGCGCAAGAAGGTGGTTCGATTGGCTTATATGCTGGCGATAAAATTAGTTTAGAGTCTGGCAGTCAATTAAATGCTAAGGGCGGCAAAGTCTTGTTATCCGCCGTTGATACCGATACCGCTAACGATATTAGTATTAACACAGGTTCTAGCGTGAATGCTAATAAAGTAATTTTACGCGCCGCTCGTACCGATGATGGTATTGCCATAGACCCCATTAAAGGCTCAGTCACAGGTTACACCGCCTTTTATGCTGATGCGGTTAAGCAATATGACAATAGCAACTTATCGGTGGCGGGTGAAATTCACAGCACAGACATTGCCCAAATCAAAGCTGATACTGACGACTATATGAGCAGAGCCAGCGCAACGAATGTCTCAGCAGACATTGTGTTACGTCCTAGCATTGCGATTAATGTCGATGGTGATTTGGTCTTAAAAAGTAATTGGGATTTTGCCGATTGGCGTTACAACGGCGTGGCGGGTAGTTTGGCAGTCAATGCCAGCGGTAATTTAAGTATTGCCGCTTCGGTGACAGACGGTTTTGCCAATGATGGTTCAAACACCATGCTAACAGGCAATTCGTGGTCTTATCAATGGGTGGCAGGAGCTGATTTGAGCAGTGCCAATAGTCTGCTTACCGCAAGCTCACATAACTTAAACATCGGTAAAGACGCGCCTGTTATTGACACCTTAGACGGTGTGCCACAAGTCAATTTTGATGACCAATTAGTCGATCAATACGGCACACCGATTTATGATGCCTTTACAGGTAATCCGATTTATAACTATAAATACACCAATAATCCAGAGCCTGTACGCAATAGTGATGGTTATCCTTTGCCTGACATGAATAATCCTGTTTATGATGAATATGGTAGCCCTGCGTATGACGCAATGGGTAATCAAGTTTTTTATTATCTTTATGACAGTACCGTTAGCGTACACACAGGCACAGGCGATATTAACCTAGCCTCAGGCGCGGATGTTATCTTTAAAAACTCAGCGGCGACGGTTTATAACGCAGGACGACCCGATGACAGCAGTCAGTACGGTCGTTATGGCAGTTTAGGTGATACTTATGGCAGTAGCTTAGGTGGCACCACTAATGTGGAATACCCTGTGGCGGGTGGTGATGTGGTCATTCAAGCGGCGCGTGATATTCAAGGCGCGGTCAGCGCTCAGTTTATTAGCGCGTGGTTGCCGCGTATTGGTGACTGGGGTAATGGCACAACAGGTGACGGTAATAGTGCTACACCAACCGCGTGGGGTGTTGTCGTAAGCGCGTTTACCCAAAATATCGGCTCGTTCGGTGGTGGTAATGTGCAGATTAACGCAGGCGGCTCAATCAATGATTTATCAGTGATGATGCCCACCACAGGCAAACAAATCGGCAATGCTTACGCCGACGGCAGTATTAATCCCAACACCAATATGCCCAACTTTAGCAGTAATGACGTGCAGGTCAATGGCGGCGGCAGTTTGCAAATGAACGCGGCTGGTAATATTGCAGGTGGCGCGTATTTACTAGGCAAAGGCGCGGGAACACTTAACGCAGGTGGCGCGATTACAGGCGGCACTCAGTTCACTAACGGTGTGCAACTGGTAATGGGTGATAGCACCTTAAGTTTAAATGCCACTCAAGGCGTTGCCATTAGCGGGGTCTCTGATGTGATGAGCTTATCTAACGTCAATCAGTTTTACAGCTACAGCGCGGCGAGCGGTATTAGTGTCAACGCCTTATCAGGTGATGTACAACTCGGCACAGATACCTCCATTATTCGTGACGACACCTTGCTGGCTTTGAATCGTGCTGGTGATGATGTGGTCACTAGCGTTTATCCCGCCTCACTGCAAACTATCGCGTTTGGTGGCAGTATTGTCTTAGATGCCATTAACTTATTCCCAGCGGCGATAACTAAATTAGAATTACTGGCAAAACAAAACATTAGCAGTCATCTCAACGGCGGCGTGACTTTATATGACGTGACTAGCGGTTTATTGCCAACCGCTACTGCGCCTAAAACTACCCCTGACTTTGCTTCAGCTTTCGGGGCGCAAACCATCGCCCCTGCGATTATGCACGGCACTGATACGCAACCCGCGAGAATTGTCACCCAACAAGGTGATATTACTGACGTAGTATTTAATATTTCTAAACACGCCATTATTCAAGCAGGACGTGATTTTAGTAATCTTTCCATTGCCATTCAAAATATCAATCCTGACGATGTGTCCTTATTCTCAGCGGGTCGTGATATTCGTTATAACACCACCATTGATGATATTGGTAATTTAAAACCCACCGTTGAAAGTCAAAAAATAGAAATCGCAGGCCCGGGTAATGTTTTAGTTAAAGCAGGTCGTAATGTTGATTTAGGGGCGCAAAATGGTTTGCTCACTGTGGGTAATAAAAACAATGCAAACTTACCTGTTAATGGCGCGAATTTAAATGTTTTAGTCGGCTTAAATGGTAATGAACCCAATTACTCAGGTTTTATTAATTACATTAATCAATTAAGTGCAGTTAAAGATACCGCGCACCGTAATGAACGTTTTACTAAATACCTTAATGAACTCATTAAAGAAAACCAAGCTAGTGCTAATTTTACGGCTGATAAAAAAGCCGCATTAACCAATTTAGTCACTGGTTGGATTAATACTTTTGATGGTAATGTCGCTAAAATTAATCAATTAATTACGGGTTTTATGCGTCAACGTTTAGCCAATAATGATTTAAGCGAAACCGAGGCATTAACGCAATTTAATGCTTTAAATCCTGCTGATTATTTAAGCATTCAACCGCAATTAAATTTATTAACAGGCGAAATATTCTTTAATGAATTAAAAGTAGCCTCAAATTCTAATGTCGGTAATGAAAACGGTTTTAAAGCGATTGATACCTTATTCCCTAAAAATACTTGGCAAGGCGATTTAAGTTTAATTTTAAGTGGACTAGAAACCTTGCAAGGCGGCGATATTAATTTATTTGTTCCGGGTGGTAATATCAACGCAGGTTTAGCCTTTGCTTTCCCCGGTTTAGAACAAAAGAAACCGTCTGAATTAGGCATTATTGCCCAAGGTGATGGCAGTATTAATGCCTTTGTGCAGAATAATTTTGAGGTGAATCAATCCAGAGTATTCACCCAAGGGCAGGGCGATATTTTAGTGTGGTCAGGCGCAGGTGACGTTGATGCGGGACGCGGTTCTAAGTCTTCGCTGGCAGTCCCTGAAACTTTGGTTAATTATAAAAATGAACAAAAAAATACCTTAATTCAACCCGCCGTATCGGGTAGTGGTATTCGAGCCGCTGATTTGAATGGTAACGTGTATTTGGTTGCCCCTAAAGGCGTAGTGAATGCAGGTGAGGCGGGTATTGGCGCGACTAACGTGAGTATTTCTGCCACTGCGGTTTTAGGGTCGGGTAATATTCAAGTTGGTGGCGGTTCAAGCTCAGGCGTGGCAACGGTTGCCGCGCCACCACCTGCTTCTGCGGGTGCTAGCAATACCGCCGCGAGTGTCAGCCAAAGTGCGCAACAAGCCACTACGACAAATGAAGAAAATGATGCGGCCAATAAACGCAAAAAACGCGGTAAATTGACTGTTAAATTATTAGGCTTTGGTTAATTTTAAAACCATTAAATTTCTAAAAGCTAAATTTAATGGTTTTTATTTGTCATATAAGGCGGAATAGGCTATCACTATTTCGCCTTACGAGTTTAAAGCCCCGATTGACTGTTTGCTGTCAAGCTAAACAAAAAGTCATCGGGGTTTTTCATGTCTACCGTTCTACGGCAAACTGTAATTTTAACGCTGAATAACTGAAGTTACGCATAGGTTAAAAAATCAACCCCATTTTCTAATCTCATTAATCACCGTCTCGCGATTAATAAATCCAGCAACCATGCAACAAGTAGTAGGGGTATTATAGATGTCAGCTACATTCTTATGATTAGCTAAGCCTACGAACGAACTATCAACTGAAGCAAAAACTATTAATATTTTAGTCGTTCTAGAATTATTACTGCTTTTTACTTTAATCAGATGCATGACTATAGTGCGGGTCACTGGACCCGCAATAATAACGGTCAATCTATCTCTCGACCACCTATCCTTACCCAGTAGTGGTATGAGTTGAGCCGCTGTCCCGTATAGGTAAACGGCGTAACCATTTTCAATATAATCATCCTCTGTGTTTGCACGATGATGATTATATGCATTATCAATATTGAGGGGTGTGGGTGGGTTAACAGCAAGTTGAAATAACTGATTCGCAGGCAAAACGTTATTCACATTCTTGATGGTATTGGTGATAAAATTTGAATCTCTCCAGTTTGGGTTGTATGGACCGTAATACCTGTATACTTGCATGTGTTCTCTCCTTTGTTTTTTGCGTGTGTTATAAGTTGTTAACAACAAGTGGGTATTTTTAAGCAAACCAAACTTCCGAAATATTAAAAAATCTCGGAGGTTTGGTTACGCAAAATACAGGCGAACTTCTTGTTAATATCAACTTAACGTTATTTAGTTTTTAACTAACCTTCTGACTCGCCGCTTATTCGTCAGTATCTTCTGGAATAATTAAAGGATTACGATTTGGATCGAATCCTTTTGTAAGTAACGCGCTTATCGCGTCTTCTTGACTATCAAGTGTGCGCCGCCCCTCGTCACGGCTAATCTGATGTGGATTATCGTAAAGATGAAAAGCATCAAGCACAGGACTATTTCCCGACGCGTCTGTCAATGGAACATAAGGCGCGGTATTATCTTTGGGAACGAATTGCAAAAAGTAACCCAGCACCTGAGGCCCAGGAATACGAATATAGTAATACTCGCCATGCGCCCCATGAAGAGCTGATTCTGAGGAATTCTTATTCGAGGAAGAACTTCCGACTGAAAAACACAGAAAACCACCACTGGTAGCACTGGCGTTTTCCATGACAGATTTCGCTGCCGAACTACTCGTCTCGGTCATTTTCACTTTAATGGTAATATCTTTTGCTATCGCCATCGCTACAGGAAAAGCTGGCAAGATGTATTTCCCTTCTTTTATTGCCTTTTCGGGGGGGTATTGCACCAGTTTTTCAAGCGACCCTTTACTGGCGATTGTTTCCCTAATTTGTTCTACTGTCAGACCGTCCGCTATTCTCAAGTCAGCTAGTTTGTAAAAAGCATGAGACATTTTGAAAAGTTGCGGGTTGAACCAACCCCCGCGATCGAACGATACTTTAGCCACTCGAAAGCCAATTTCTATTTCTTGATTAAAAAATGAAGAACTCTGAGCGGTACTCGCACTCGATGAACTGTGCTGACCGCCTACAGAGGCAAACCACGCGCTTACTCCCCATTTTGCAGTGTTTGCTGAAGTCGTCGATGTGTTATTTGCGGTTTGGGATGATTCGTTGTTTGTAATAACAATATCTTGAAACATTCCATTAATTTCAGCTTCTTCGGCGGTAAGCGGCGTGGATAAAAGAGAGGGTTCTTTTATCTCAACTATGGGTTTCAATGTATCTTCAATAGCAAAAACATTCGGTTCTTTTTCTAGACCTTTTATGGTCAGCGTCCAATATCCCTTGCTACCTGAAACTTCATCTATAGTTGCCTCTTCCTTTTCATTAATACATTTATTGACCGCATCTGATATATCAGTCTTAAGCTTAGCGTAGTCAATCACTTCGTGATTTTCTAACGAAACACTCGCAACAGCGATAGAATCAGTTGGTTTATCGCCTATCTTAAGAGTAAAACTACCACCAGTAACCGTAGGAGCAATGCCAATCTCGTAAATCAACGTTCCATTAGCATAGGATTTGCGTTCTAACTCTATGCGTGTTGTTTTACCTGATTCTCTAAATACGCCTGACAGGAGGCCACTGTAATAACCAACCTCTGTTTGCAATGCATTTACCCGTTGCTCTAGGCTTAATTTGTTAAACTGCCAATCCCGCGATTCAAGTTGTGCTTTTTTAGCTTGGAGGTCTGAAAGATTTGCGAGGCTTTGATTAAGGGCTACTTGTTTGTTATACGTTGTAGCAACACCTTCAACTGCGTGTCCCAAGGCTTCCATATAGGCAGACGAATCATCTATAGCACCCAGTTTCTTAGCCTTGGCAGGGATAACTGCCCCAACTGTACCCCTCACATTCATCACATTGAAATAAATTTTAGCAATCCCGACAACGCCTTCACCATATTGCTTAATCAAGTCGCTTTCTGATTTATTAAGTTCTATCTTTTTGGCTGCTATATCGTTATTGAGTGTCTCAATATCGCGTGAATCTACAGCGAGCAACATCAATTGCTGTAATTCTGTTGTTGCTTGCGCCAATTCTCTTTGTTTAGCGATAAACACATCCCGAATCGATTCTTTTGCCATGGTCAAATCTTCGGGATTGAGATTGGGCGAGAGTGCTTTAAACCAATTGTTTGGTTGAAACTGCACTGGATACACCGTCATCGATTCATCGAGCGATATTCTCGCGGAATTTCTCATTCTTTGTTTGCTCAATTCCAGTTGTTCAGCAATAGATGAGGCATTCAAATAACCTAGAATCGTAAGGACTTCATGTAAAAGACCTCTGACAACCACATCGTTATATAGGTTGTTTAACTTTTCTTGCTCTACCACAGCCACAGAACTTTGCCATTTAGCATAGTCATCTAAACCATTTGGCTTTTCTTTAAAGTCATCAAAGGTTTTGTTTTTCTTTTCATTCCACGCGTTTTTTGCTTCCAGATATTCCAAATACAGTTTTTTGCAAAGTTCAATGCGAGACATTGAATTGCCTTGCTCATCTTGTTCGCCACTGTCTTGTTGCAAAAAAGTGCCAAGACCTGCCCTATCTTTGATGAAAGGTGCGAGATAATCAATTTTAGGAATTAGGTTGTTGATAAGTGTGTCGTACACAATCGAAAGCTTTTCCCCATTCGACCCAGCGGTAATGGGCGACACATCAAATAGTTGATCTGAGAGACGAAACTCTTGTTCGGCAACCGAATAGGGGCGCGTTAAAATGCTATTTCTATCGCTGGTGTCGTACTGATACAAACGATAATTTAAGGGTTGCGCTGGAAACTGCATACTAAACAACTGGTTTCCTGCGCCAATCATGTCATTAATCTTGTTATAGATAAGTTCCATGATGTTTAATTCTTTGTTTTCTGCCATAACGGTTTCCTTTCAAATATATAAATTAAAAACTCATAGTTTTCCTGCTATATAAGTTTACTATTTATTCGCCAAGTTTACTATTGATTGCAATGCTTTAACCACAGAGCATGACATGCGTTGGAGTGCCATTTACTGCGCCCAATAATGCGGTAATTTTGCCATTTCATAAGCTTTAAATAGACGTTTTTTTACTAAAAAATAGTCGCGCTTGAGTGTATTTCTCTAAGGTTCTACTGAATTAAGCTTTTTTTGCATTGTCAAAAAGCTGTCAAGTCTTTGTTATTAGCTTAAGATAGCTTAATGATTTTGAGAAAAAACAAAGGTATAATCGAATCCAACTATTGAACTACACTTTTTAGGCTAGATGATATGCGTGTATTTAACAAATCAATCAACCCATTATTATTGATTGCAGTCTCTGTGATGACTACAGCTTGCTCAGAAGACCCTAAAGAGCCACTTAGTGCCTACGAAAATAATAATGCCAATACCCCTGAAAATGAGGGTTATGTCTATCATTCACCTTATTATCGTAATCTACCCAATAAAACCAATCCTAAAGCCCTCTCAGGCAAACACGATACCGTGTGGGATCGTTTATTAGCGTTATATTCTCTGCCCGATATTGATAATGAGCGTGTTGATAAAGAATTAGAATGGTATTTAGATCATCCTGATTATATTGAACGTATTCAAAAACGCGCTGAACCTTATTTGCATTTAATATTAAATGAAATTGAGGAAAAGAATATTCCGGGGGAATTAGCATTATTACCCGTAGTAGAAAGCGCGTTTATTCCTGACGCGTATTCACCTGCGGATGCTTCGGGCTTGTGGCAATTTATTCCCTCAACAGGCAGTGATTTTGGCTTGCAACAAAATGAATGGTATGACGGCAGACGCGATGTTTATGCCTCAACCAAAGCCGCGACTACTTTTTTAAAGAATTTAGGTGAATCTTTTGATGGCGATTGGTTTTTAGCTTTGGCTTCTTATAATTACGGTAAAGGCAATGTGATTAAATCGATTGCGCGTAATGAAGAACACGCCTTACCTACTGATTATTGGTCATTAAATCTGCCCAAAGAAACCGCTGATTATGTGCCACGATTACTCGCTATTGCCAAATTATTTGCTAATGCCGAAGAATATAATATTCCACTGCGCCATATTCCCGACAAACCTTATTTTGAAGTCGTCAATATTGAATCGCCTTTGGATTTGCGTAAAGCCGCGCAATTAGCTGAAACCCCTTTTGATAAATTCTTAAAATTAAATCCGGGGTTTAGCGGTAATATGACTGCACCACAAGGGCCGCATCGTTTATTAGTCCCTGTGGAAAAAGCGCAAAGTTTTAAAACTAAATTAGCGCAATTACCTTATGAAGAACGCTTTGATTTGCAACGCTATAACGAAGAACGTTTAGCGCAATTGGCTATTTATGAAGAAAAGAAAGCCGCCAAACAACAGCGTGAAGAAGAAAAAGCCGCCGCGCGTAATAATCACATTATTACTACTGCCGCCGACGAAGAAAGAAAGACTTTAAAAAGCAGTCGTCATGATGGTGCGAAAATTATTGCTAAAGTTAAAGCCAAAGAAAAACTGTTAATCGCTCAGCATAAAGTTAAATCAGGCGAGAGTTTAAGTGAAATTGCCAGCCGTAATCACACTACTGTTAAATTATTGGCTAAAGCTAATCATTTAAAAGACAGCGATTCGGTATTAACAGGCATGACCTTACATATTCCTAATGGTAAACAAGCAGAACCCGCCGCACCGCCAATGGCAAGTTATAGCGTTAAAAAAGGCGATACGGTGCGGTCTTTGGCGGCAAAGTTTGGTTTGAGTCATGGGCAAATTGCTGAATTGAATAAAAAGGGTTTGAAATCAGGACAGCGAATTAGTATTGCCATTGCTAGCAAAAGCTCAGATAAAGTAATTGCTAAAAATACTAATAAACATGCCGATACTAAATTAATGGCAAAAAGCACTAAGGCGCATGTGACTAATTACAGCGTTAAAAATGGCGATTCTATTAATAAAATCGCCCAGAAATTTAATACTTCAGTGGCTGAATTGCGGAAATCAAATTCCAGTTTAGCTAAAGGTTTAAAACCGGGGCAAAAATTGCGCGTTGCTGATAATAGTTAGTGCTGTAAACCTATCGGGTTTTTAAAACCCGATAGGTTTATTAATGTTAGACAAATTTATTTTTCTTCTTTAATACTTAAGATAGTAGTATCTGGTATTTCTTTTTGAATGCTTTATCTTTAGCATTCTTTTCAAACATTCTATAAAACGCCCTTGAATCAGTTACCACCTCTAAGTTTATATATTCATATTCCTTGGTGCATTAAAAAATGCCCGTATTGCGATTTTAATTCGCGTGCTGTTAAAACCGATACTCTGCCTGAAATGAATTATGTTAAAGCCTTATTAGAGGATTTGCGTAATGATTGCCAGCGGTATACTATTACGAGACCTTTGCAAAGTATTTTCATTGGTGGCGGCACACCGAGTTTATTTTCACCTGAGGCTATTAATTTATTATTACGCGGCATTGAACAACAATTAGTATTTGCTAAGGATATAGAAATTACTTTAGAAGCCAATCCTAGCACTTTTGAAAGCCATAAATTCGCTGAATTTAGAGCTTTGGGTATTAATCGTTTATCGATTGGTATTCAAAGTTTTAATGACGCATTATTAAAAAAACTAGGTCGGGTGCATTCAGCGCGTGAAGCCATTGAAGCCGCAGAAATTGCCCTAAAATCAGGGTTTACTAATTTTAATTTGGATTTAATGTTTGGTCTGCCTGATGAAATCGGTATTGAAACCAGTAAAGCCGATGTATTAACAGCGGTTAATTTAAATCCTACCCATATTTCTTTATATCAATTAACCTTAGAACCCGATACTTATTTCTATAATCATCCGCCGCGTTTGCCTAGTGATGATATTATTTTTAATACTCAAGAGCATTGCCAAGTCATTTTAGCCGAGCATGATTATCATCATTATGAAATATCAGCTTATAGTAAGATTAATAAACAATGTCGTCATAATCTCAATTATTGGCAATTTGGTGATTATTTAGGTATTGGTGCGGGGGCGCATGGCAAAATCAGTCAACACTTACCTGATATTATTTATCGCAATTTTAAAACGAAAAGTCCTGAGCAATATTTAAATGCAGACCATAAACAAAGTGGCTTTGAATTGATTAATATTAAAGAATTGCCGCTAGAATTTATGATGAATCAGTTGCGTTTAAAACAAGGTTTTAGTCTTGAAAACTATAGGGCAAGAACGGGGCTGAGTGTTGCGAGTTTAGAGCCTGCTTTAAGCGCGTGTTTAGAACAAAACTTGCTTGACTGCCAAAATAATCGCTATTATTGCTCACCAAAAGGCTGGAATTTTTTAGATAATATTTTAGAAAAATTCATTGTTTAAACCCTATTCAATAGTAAAACATAACTATATGATTGATTATCAAAAAGATTTTATTGAATACGCGCTATCGCTGGGCGTGTTGACATTTGGGCAGTTTCAACTTAAATCAGGACGTATCAGTCCTTATTTTTTTAACACAGGCTTGTTTAATACAGGCTCTTCACTGGGCAAATTGGGACAGTTTTACGCGCAAGCTTTGCATCATTCAACGGTAGATTTTGATATTCTCTATGGCCCTGCTTATAAAGGCATTCCATTAGTCAGTGCGACTTCAATTGCTTATGCGCAATTAACAGGCACAGATACACCATTTGCTTTTAATCGTAAAGAAGTCAAAGATCATGGTGAAGGTGGTTTATTGGTCGGCGCGCCCTTGCAAGGCAAGGTGATTATTGTTGATGATGTGATTTCAGCGGGGACTTCGGTCAATGAGTCAGTAGAAATTATTGAACAAGCGGGGGCAACAGCCGCTGGCGTATTAATTGCTTTGAACAGACAAGAAAAAGGACAAGGTGAGATTTCAGCCATTCAAGAAGTTGAGCAACGCTATAACATGCCCGTCATTGCCATCATTAGCTTAGAAAACATCATTGATTATTTAACAAACCATTCTAACGATTCATCACTATTAAGTCGGATTAAAGAGTATCAAGCCTGTTATGGCGCGTGACCTAAAATAAAGCAATCGTTTGTTACACTTATCAAGATATAGACTACAATTAAGAATAGGTTTGAACGACTCTTTCAACACACTTTAAGAATTGTATTTTTAAAAATTGTATTAGCAAAAAAGGCTTGCCATGAGGAATCTGGAATTTAAAAACAAAATGCACGAATATTCGCTATGGCGTGCAAAACTAATACAGGCAATAGAAATGTATCAGCAGTGGCGTGTACGCTACAACATGAATGATACCCACAGTTCTGATACGATTATCAATATACTCAATAGCTTGCAAACAGATAGAGTGACTTTAGCGTTTGTGGCTGAGTTCTCGCGTGGTAAAACTGAATTAATTAACGCCTTATTTTTTGCCGAAACAGGGGTGCGTTTATTACCCTCTTCACCGGGGCGTACCACCATGTCGCCTACTGAATTGTTTCATGATGAAGAAGGTGGCAGTTATATTCGCTTACTCAATATTGAAACCCGCCTAGAAAATACTTCCTTAGCTGAATTCAAGCAATTACCCGATCGTTGGACACATTTTGCCCTAGATTGCAATTCGCCCGCGCAAATGCAAGAAACCTTTAAACAATTAGTTGCCACTAAAGTTGTTGATAGGGAAATGGCGGATCGTTTAGGTTTGTGGAATGAACGCGAAGCCAAAGAACAAGGGCTTGCTAACCCTGATAAAGTTGAAATTCCTTGCTGGCGACACGCGCTTATTAGCTTTCCTCATCCCTTATTAAAAGAAGGTTTGTGTATTTTAGACACCCCCGGTCTGAATGCTTTAGGCACAGAACCTGAATTAACTTTAAGTATGTTGCCCAGCGCACAGGCTATCATCTTCGTACTCGCCGCCGATACAGGCGTGACTAAGAGTGATTTGGAAATGTGGCATAACCACGTTTGCATTTCTCGCGGTGGTAAAAAGCAAGGTTTAGCGGTGGTAATGAATAAAATTGATGCCATGTGGGATGATTTAGCAGGCATTAATAATTATGATGATTCCATTCAATCGCAAATTAAAAGCTCAGCGACTATTTTAAAAATCAACGAAAATGCGATTTTTCCAGTCTCGGCAAAACAAGCCTTACTTGCCAAAGTTAAAGCTGATGAAGTTTTATTAGAAAAAAGCCGTCTTGCCACTTTAGAAAATTATTTAGCTAACGATATATTAAAACAACGCCGTAATATCTTAATGAATGCGGTGGTGCGTGATATTGGTTTTTTAATTAATGAATCCTCTAATACTACGAATACCGCGTTACGACATGCGCAAGAACAATTAGAAGAATTTAGAAAAGTTGATTTTCAAAATCAAGATATGATGGGTAAGCTCATGGCGGAAACCCGCGATAAGCAAAACCTGTATACTGCCAATATTGAAAACTTCCAAGCCAGTCGCCGCGTTTTTATTATTCAAGCGACTATGTTAATTGATTCTTTTTCTAATGAAAAAATCGATCCTATTATTAACGATGCACGTCATGAAATTGCCAAAACCATGACCACGCACGGTATGAAACAAAGTATTCGTAAATTATTTGATGATTTGCGTGACTTATTACAAGAATCAATTGATATTACTAATGAAACCCGCCGTTTAGTTAAAGCGATTCATAAAAAATTCAAAGACGAATATGGTTTTAAAGAAATAGAACCTGAATTATTTTCAATTACCCGTTATCAAGAAGAATTAGAAAAAGTCTTTGAAGAAGGTGAGGCTTTTAGATTAAGCACTCGCACTACCATGACAGAACAAAGTTTAGTTATTAAGCATTTATATAGTACCTTAGTGACTAAGGCTGTGGATATTTTGCGTCAAGCCCATCATGACGCGACTATGTGGAGTAATAGTGTGTTAACACCGTTAATGAATCAAATTAAAGACCACAAAAAGCAAATTGAAAGCCGCTTGCAAATGCTCAGAAAAATTAATGAAGCTAAAGGCACAGTAACTGATAATATTTCAATGTTACAAGCTGAAGTTGAGCCATTAAAACGGCAACGTGATGAATTAGCCATGATGATTCGGGCTATGCACTTAGAGGCTTATATTTCCTCAGAAGCTAAACAATAATAAAACAATAAAGGCGACTTAAAGTCGCCTTTATTGTTTTAGATTAATTGAAATAATTATCACTATTTATAGATTTTTAAAATCATTTAATTACTATCTAAAATTGCGTAGAGTTTATTAATGTAGGGGCAAATCATATTTGCCTTTAATAATAAATTGTACAAAGGTGAATATGATTCACCCCTATCATTCTAATATTTTTAGTCACTCATCGTTGTGAAAACCCTATAGCTTGTTTTAATTACGCTATTGTCTAAATCAGAATTTCAAGATTCACATCCTATAACCATAGAAAATTCTGAGTCAGCCGCAAGCTAGATAATTACAAAAAAGCACTCTTCACTGCACAGGCTAAACCCCGCATTGCTCTCAAAAACTGACAAATTTTGTCATGCACTGACACAAATATTCGTCTTTTCGATAGTTTTTAACTATTTTTTATGCAATAAAAGCATAAAAAAAACCATCTAGTCATCTAAAAAATAAGAAAAATAGCATCTAAAAAGGCAATACTGTGTCTGTAAAACTTGCTTTAATTTTTTCCAAAAAAATGGCTTGAAAAGTGCTGTATCTGGGCAATCATAGCGATAGCATGATTGCAGTGAATGTACATTTTTGTTGAACCAACACTTCTTGCTTAGGTCTTGTGTGTAGAAAAAGCGAAGAACATAATGTTTTATCTGTAATTGCGCTATATTGAAAATTGATTTTAATGCAACACAACCAACCCTTCGCTATTACGGCGAAATTTAATTTAATAAGAGGAATTTATTTATGGCTACGAGTCTTAGTAATATTGGCGGCAAACCAGCTGCTGCTAGCACTTTAACAAATGGAAGTAATGGTTATTTTGGTGCCGCTACAACAGACGATTACATCTTAGGTACGTCTGATAACGACACGCTTTCAGGTGGTGCGGCAGTTGTTGCTTATACAGCTGATGGTATTGATGTTTTGGAAGGTGGTGATGGTGATGATGTGTATGTCATTAATGACACTACTGATTCTATTATTGAAAATGCGGGCGAAGGCACAGATACTGTTTATAGTAGTGTCGACTATGCCTTGGCGGCTAATGTAGAAAATCTTGCAGGTGCGGGTTCAGGTGCATTGACATTGATAGGCAACGCGCAAGGCAATATTTTAGATGGTACGCTGGCATCAACTAACGCGGATACGTTAGTAGGTCTTGCAGGTGATGATATTTATTTTCCAGGCGCACGCGACACCGTGGATGAAACAGTGTTAGCCAATGATACCGTTGATGCGGGTGGTATTGATACTATTGTTGCACCTGGTACAAATTTTTCAATCAACATTTCTACAATAACTGTAACAGATAGTGCTTCAGTGGTTGGTGTTGTCGGTGGGACGTTTATTGAAAACGCGATATTAACAGGTGCTAATACAAGTACGGCAGGCATTACAGGAAACGCGCTAAGCAATCGTTTATTTGGTAACGTAGGCACTAACAGTATTAGTGGTGGCGCAGGTAATGATTTTTTAGACGGTGGTAATGATATCTTAGGCGATACACTAGCAGGTGGTGCAGGGGATGATACTTATATAGTCAGGGCATCTGCCGCTGATAAGGTGGATGATTTTGTCATGTCAACTGCAGCTACTCCTGTAGCTATTAATGCAGGTATCGATACTGTAAAAACCTATGCCACCTATACACTACCCACTTTTATTGAAAACCTAGTATTAATGAGTGCTGGCGCATTAAATGGTACGGGTAACACATTAGCTAACAAGATTACAGGTAATGGTGACAGCAATGTACTGACAGGTGGCGCGGGTTCAGATACTTTAAACGGTGGTAGTGGTGCAGACAGTTTGGTAGGTGGCGCAGATAATGATACCTATATTGTGGATAATAGCACTTCTGCAATTGGCGCATTAACGGGTGATCAAGTTGCAGAAAAAACCAATGAAGGAACTGATCAAGTACAAAGCTCAGTTAGTTTTACTTTAGGTGCGAACCTAGAAAATTTAATTCTTACTGGCTCAGGAACTATTACAGGCACGGGCAACACTTCAAACAACGGCATTACGGGTAATGGTAGTGATAACACTATTACGGGTAATGCTGGTAATGATAATCTTTTGGGTGGCGCGGGTAATGACAAGCTTTTAGGTAATGCAGGTACTGATACTTTAGATGGCGGTCTTGGTGACGACACTATGACAGGCGGTGCTGACAATGACATCTATTTTGTTAACTCAGAAAATGACAGCGTTATTGAAGCCGCAAACGAAGGTACAGCAGACATAGTTAATAGCTCTGTAAGTTTTACTTTTGGTGCTGACGCGGTGGGTGTTGAGAAATTAACGCTGACAGGTAGTGTCCCAATTAGCGGAACAGGTAACGCCTTAGCTAATTTGATAACAGGAAATGCTGCAAATAATACCCTAACAGGCGATGTAGGTAACGATACCTTAATTGGAGGTGGGGGTGCTGACTCATTAGTGGGTGATGCAGGTATTGATAGACTTGATGGTGGTCTTGGTGATGACACATTAGGAGGCGGTGCTGGCAAAGATACTTATGTAGTAAATAGTCTTGTTGACAAAATTGTTGAATACAAAGATGCTACAAGTGCAACATTTGCTGGGGCAGACGCTGTAGCGGATGCTGATGCTAATGACCAAGGCGTGGATGTTATTGAAAGTAGTATCAGTTACACCTTATCTGATACAGGCGCACTTAATAATGTGATATTAACACATGCTATTGAGAATTTGACTTTAACAGGAGCGGCTGTTACAGGTGAAGGTAATGCCTTGAAAAATATTATTCTTGGTACAACAGGCGCGAACGTATTACACGGATTAGATGGTAACGATACTATAGATGGTGGTGCAGGCGCAGATAACATGTATGGCGGTGCAGGTAACGATCGCTACATTGTGGACAACACGAGTGATTCAATCTCTGAAACCACAACAAGCGCGCCTCTGTCAGGTGTTTCTAGCACAGCAGGTGGCACCGACACAGTACAACTAAGCGTAACACGTAACTTTTCTGCGCTTAGTGGCGGTAACGAAGAGCTCGAAACCTTTATTATTAGTGGTTCAGCTCCAACGGCTGTCACGGGTACTTCTGTTGCCAATACTATTACAGGTAATAGTGCGGCAAACACTCTAAACGGTGATGCAGGTAACGATATTCTTAATGGCGGCGGTGGTAATGATAACTTATTAGGTGGCAGTGGTGCTGATACATTAAATGAAAGTAGTAATGTGACTGTAGTCTATGTTACGGCGGGTGTAGCAGGTTCTAACACCACAATTGTGCCTAGCGGTAACGATACCTTAAAGGGTGAAGGTGGCAGTGATATTATTAACGCAGGTGAAGGTAATGACTTTGTTGTAGGCGGCGCAGCGGCGGATACAGTCACCGTTGGTAATGGTAACGATATTATTAGCTTTGCAGCAGGCGTTACTGATACCGTTGCCACTGCGACGTCCGTTGCAGGCGTTGATTTATATTCAGACCTAAACTTCAACAGTTCAGCGGCTGATAAAATTGATTTATCTGTGACCGTTGCTTCTTTAGGTAATGGCGTATCGGGTAGTGTTACGGAGGCTACATTTATTGCTGATATGAATTTACTATTAAATGTAGGCGGTGGTAACGGTTTTGCTACAGATGAGCCAGGAGGGATTACTGCCGCTTTAGTTACTGTTTCAGGGGGGGATTTAAATAACAAAAGCTATATTGCGGTTGACTTAGATGCTAGTGATACTTTTACCGCGACTGACTTTGTAATTGAAGTAACAGGTTCAAGTACCACAGGCTTAGCATTGGCAAGCTTTATGTAATCTTTAACTATAAGCTATTTTTTATATCAAACCGCCGTATTTCTTCACAGAAATACGGCGGTTTTTTATTGTCTGTTACATTGAATTTTATCCTATTGTTTGGCTCTGTTTGCTAACGCGCCAATATGTTAGACTTGGATTTTAATCAGCAGTATTCTGTTGCCATAGTGTTTTTAAGTTACATTAAAGAAAACTTAATTATCATAAAATTAAACGAACTGTCCCGCCCCACAACGGTAAGCATTTAACCCGAGGATTTTATTATGACGATTGCAACCAAACCCACCACGGCAACCGTATTTGGCACGGTAAGCTCAAGTGATTATTTATTAGGCACAGCCAACAATGACATTATCACAGGCGGTGGTTCTGCTACCATCGCTTACATTACCAATAGTGTCGGAGCAGATACCATGGAAGGTAGTGCGGGAAACGACAGTTATATTGTTGATAATCAAGGTGATATGGTCATCGAAAACCCTTATCAGGGTATCGATACGATTTATACAACAGTGTCATACACCTTGCCCAATGAAGTCGAAAATATTCAAGCGGTACAACCCGCAAGTTCATCAGGAATTGCTATTACAGGTAATAGCAAAGACAACATCCTCGATAGTGGCTCACAAAATAATATCAGCGATACCCTAAGAGGGTTCGCTGGCAATGATACTTATATTGTTGATTCTAATGATCAAGTGATTGAAGGCAACATCGTCACTAATACCACAACCACCACGACTGACTACACCGATTCTGGCGGTGTTGATACCATTATTTCGGCTTCAACAGTCAATATCTCACCCTTAATTACTGCCAACTCTCAACAATCCAATACCCCAACAGGTACAACTCAAGACAAAATTTTGGGTGCGGCTTATATTGAAAATGTATTACTGACAGGTACAGCTACTGCCAATATTTTAGGTAACGCCAAAGACAACAGTTTGGCGGGTAATGATGCTGTGAATAGTATTGTCGCTAGCGCGGGTAACGATACTTTAGATGGTGGTATAGAAAGCACAGCTAAAACCGATACTTTAGTTGGTGGTTCGGGTAATGATATGTATATCATTAGAAATACCAGTGATGTAGTCAATGAAACCATATCGGGCAGTTCAGGCACTGATGTAATCATATCAACAGCAAGTTATACCTTACCGTTAAATGTAGAAAATTTAAATTTAATCAGTACCGCCACAATTAACGGCACAGGCAATATTTTAAATAACGTCATAAACGGCAATGACGCAATCAATAGCCTAATAGGCGGCGATGGTTACGATACGCTAAATGGCGCGGCGGGTAATGACACCATAGACGGCGGTACAGGCAATGACCTTATCTTTGCTGGTACGGGTAAAGATAAAGTCACCACAGGCACAGGCACTGACACCATTAAGTTCACAGCTGGCATAGCTGATACTTTTGCTACGGCAAACTCAATTGCCTCAGTTGATTGGTACAACGATTTAACTTTAAACGCAACCTTAGGTGATCGCATCGATATAACCGTACCTGTTGCCAATATCGGTCTTGCCGTATCGGGTAATGTCAGTGAAGCCTCATTTATTAGCAATATGAACAGCTTGCTCACTAGCTCAGGTAAAGGCTTTGTACAGTTTGCAGGGAGTATTGATGCGGTAATAGTCAATGCCAATTTTACCCCCACCACAGGAACGACATCGGCTAAGAGTTTTCTAGCCATTGATTTGAATGCCAGTGGTACTTTTGATGCCAACGATTTTGTGATTGATATTACAGGTTCAACTATTACTTCTTTAACGCCTTCAGTCTTTGTGACTAGCGCACTCTTTCTTAATGGCACAACAGGGATTGATATTTTATATGGCAGGGCAGGTAATGACACTATTACAGGCGGTTTAGGTGCTGATGTTATTAGCACAGGAGGTGGTAATAACATCATTAAATTCGCTTCGGGAAATGTTGACAGTTACGCATTTGCCAATTCTATTATCGGAGTCGATAAATATACCGATTTAAATTTAAACGATAATAACGGTGATGGTATTGGTTTAACCGTTACGGTTGCAAAAGTGGGCAACGCCGTGACAGGTTCTATTAATGAGCGTACTTTTGTTGCAGACATGAACAGCTTATTAACCACAGCGGGTAAAGGTTTTGTCCAAACGGGTGGCGGAATTGATGCGGCGATTGTCACTGCTAATGCGGGTTCATTATCAGGCAGAAGTTTTCTGGCAGTTGACTTAGATAGTACAGGTAGTTTTACCATAGCCGATTTTGTGATTGAAATTACAGGTTCGACACTAACCTCATTGACCACAAACACGTTTGGAACGAGTTCACGTTCTCTCAAAGGCACTACAGGGATGGATACTTTGTATGGCGGTGTTATCAGTGACAATTTGTCAGGTGATGCGGGTAATGACAGCTTAATGGGCGGAGCGGGAAATGATATTCTTATTGGCGGGACTAGCTCTTTAGTGACAGGAACGGGCAACGACACCCTTAATGGTGGCGCGGGTGATGACAATTTAGTCGGTAACGATGGCAATGACAGTCTTATCGGCGACCTTGGTAATGATAGTCTTTTAGGTGGTGTGGGTGACGATACTTTAACAGCTAATGACGGTAATGATAATGTCACAGGTGATGTCGGCAACGATAGTATTATCGGCGGTAATGGCAATGATACGCTCACAGGTGGAACAACTACTGTACTAACAGGAACAGGTAATGACACCATTGACGGCGGTGCAGGTGATGACAGCATTACAGCCAATGATGGCAATGACAGCATCATCGGTGGCGCGGGTAACGATACGCTGATAGGCGGTTCTAGCACGGTGCTAACAGGAACAGGTAATGACACCATTGACGGCAGTACAGGTGATGACAGCATTACAGCCAATGATGGCAATGACAGCATCATCGGTGGCGTGGGTAACGATACCATTGTAGCGGGCGTAGGACGCGATAGCGTGACAGTGGGTGACGGTAATGACGTAATCCGTTTTGCTTCAGGTGTTACCGATAGTTACGCTTTAAGTAATTCAATTGCCAATATTGACCTCTATTCTGACTTAACCTTAAATACCAATAGTTCCGATAAAATCGATTTAACAGTAACTGTTGTTAAAGTGGGTACTGCCGTTTCAGGGACTTTAAATCAAGCCAGCTTTGTTACTAATATGAACACCTTATTAACCACTAGCGTTAAAGGATTTGTTGAATATACAGGTGGTATTGATGCCGCTGTGGTAACAGCCACCGCAGGTGATTTATCAACTACTACAGATCGCGTATTTCTGGCAGTTGACTTAGACAGTAATGGGACATTTACTGCCACTGATTTTGTGATTGAGATTACTGGCTCAAGCGTTACTAACTTGACCAACACGACTTTCGTTTAGTCTTTTGCAGACTCGCAACTAATTCTTAGTAGGTGCAAAACCAGCGTTTGCAACTGCCCATACCCTTAAGATGAGGATTTTTTATCATGGCTTTAAATACTAAACCCACCACTGCAACGGTTTTTGGTACAACAACCACAAACGACTATTTATACGGCTCTTTAGACGACGATACCCTATCAGGTGGTGCTGCAACTATCGTTTATAACATCGATACTGGCAAAGATACTATGGAAGGCGGTGGCGGTGATGATGTCTATGTCGTCAATAGCGTTTATGACACGGTTGTAGAATATGCCAATCAAGGTATTGATACCATTTATACCACTGTTGATTACACCTTGCCTGCTGAAGTAGAAAACATGGCATCAGTGGGTACAGCAGGGTCGATTTTATTTGGTAACGCTAAAGACAATATTTTAGATGGTACGCAAAATTCAGGCAGTAATACCCTGATTGGTATGGCGGGTAATGATACTTATGTGATGGGAACAGGCGATAGGGTTATTGAAGCCACTGGCACTAATTACACTATCGACACAGGAGGTGTTGATACTGTGGTATCGCCTAATACCATTGATATTTCAATCGACAGTTCAGTGCTAACAGGGGCAACCTTTATTGAAAATGTAACCCTTACGGGTTCGGCCACTGCAAATATTACAGGTAATAGCAAAGATAATACGCTAATTGGTAATGCGGGAATCAATAGTATTGTCGGTAGTTTAGGCAAGGATACCTTGGACGGTGGTATCGACAGTAGCGTTACTGATACCTTAGTTGGCGGTTCGGGTGATGATACTTATTTCATTAGAAACAGCACTGATAAAATTGTTGAAAACAGTAATGAAGGTACAGATAACGTCAAAACCAGTGCTAACTATACTTTGCCTAGTTATGTAGAAAATCTCACCTTAATTGGCGCAAATGGTATTACTGGTATTGGCAACACCTCCAATAATTATCTTACAGGCAATAGCGGTGCGAACAGTTTAGCTGGCAGTGATGGTAACGATACTTTAAACGGTGCTTCGGGTGCTGATACGCTTGATGGTGGTTTAGGTGATGATACCTATATTATTGATAACGATGCCGATAAAATTCTTGAACGTGTAGGTCAAGGCACGGATACAGTAAAAAGTAGTATTAATATAAATATTGGTTCGGCAACGACTTTGACCACTGCTTTAAGTGATTCACCCACTGTATCTGCGTTAGTCACGGCAATAAGCAGTGCCACAGGTTATGTTAATGAACCATTTACCGTTGCCGCTAACGGCACGACGGGAATCACTTTGACATGGAAAACTGCTGGCATTGTACCCAATTTGGTCAGTTTAACTCTGCCACCTGATGCCTTAGGTAATCCCACATTACCACTAACCGCTAGTCGCGTGACTACTGGCACTGGCACTGCGATTGAAGTGCAAAGTTTTACTATTAGCTCGCTTCCTATAGGGCAGTATCAACTCAAACCCAATGCCGATAATGTTGAAAAATTAACCCTCACAGGGTCGGCTAATATTAACGGCACGGGTAATGAACTCGATAATATTATTTTGGGTAATGCGGGTAACAACAGCTTAGTGGGCGGCGATGGCAATGACAGTTTAGTGGGCGGTAACACCACAGTCGCAGGTGCGCAAAGCATTGATACCTTGGTTGGTGGCAATGGTAATGATATTTTAGACGGTAGCCAAGGCGCTGACTTAATGATGGGTGGCGCGGGTAAAGACCTGTATTATGTCGATAGCCTAAGTGATAATATTTCGGGGGAACTTGCTTCACCTGTGATAAGTCCTCTTTCTTCAACCCCAAGCCCCGCTGAAATAAGCGCCTACAACGCACAAGTTCTCGCCGCCGCCAATGAAGTCGATACCATACAACTAACCGCTACTGTGGCTATAGCAAATACGACATTGACGGGTTATGTCATTCCTGACAATGTTGAAAACTTAACCATAACAGGATCAGCAGGGTCTGCTTCGACTTCAGCTAATATTAAAGTCACAGGTAATGCTTCAAATAATTCTATTATCAACAGTGCAAATATCTTTGGCATTAGTTCGCTACTGGGTGGTTTGGGTAATGATAGTTTGCGCGGTAATATCGGTGTTGATAACCTCGATGGTGGCGCGGGTAACGACAGTTTAAGCGGTGATGATGGTAATACTAATGCTAATGATAATGATATTCTCAATGGCGGCACAGGCAACGATACCTTAGACGGTGGTGATGGTAACGATGTCATGGTAGGCGGTGATGGTAACGACACTTATGTCATCGACAATCTTTCAGATTCAGTTAATGAAACCAATGCCGACCCCACACAAATTGATGAAGTTGAAGCAAATCTGGCTACAAATCAAACTTATACCTTACCTGCTAATGTAGAAAATTTAACCTTGGAAGGTTTTAATAATACTAATGGTATAGGCAATGCACTGAATAATCTTTTGACAGGTAATCATCGCGCTAACACATTAACAGGCGGCGCGGGTAATGATACCTTAGATGGTGCTGACGGTAGTGACACCTTAACAGGGGGGGCTGGCAACGATACCTATATTATCTATAGCACCACTGACTCAATTGCACCTGAAACTGCTAGTACAACTGAAATAGACACCGTACAAAGTAAAATTTCTTATTCTTTAGCTACTGATCAGAACCTTGAAAACCTGACCTTAATAGGCTCAGCTTCTATAGGTACGGGTAATGATAAAGCCAACCTTATTACAGGCAATAACAACAATAACACCTTAAATGGTGGCTTGGGTGCAGATAACCTAATAGGTAGCTTGGGTGATGATACTTATGTAATCGATAATGTGGGCGATACCATTGTAGATAATTGGACGCACACGGTTGTAGACGCTAATGGCAATTCGGTTGTTGTCATTGAAAATGCGGGCTATGACACTGTTAATAGCTCAGTGAGCTATACCTTAGCCGACTATCTTGAAAACCTAAACTTAACAGGAACGACCACTATCAATGGCACGGGCAATGATTTAGCCAATGTCATTACAGGTAACTCAGCCGACAATATTTTAGATGGCGCGGTAGGTAATGATACCTTGAGCGGTGGTACGGGTAATGATACTTATATTGTTGACAGTGCTTACAATCCAATCGGTGGCGGTGATGACCAAGAAGATGAAAATGGTAATTTCATCAGTAGTTCAGGTGATGTCATCATCGAACCTAGTTTAATCTCGAGTCCTTTAACAAGTTCGCTGACTTTAAATGATTTAATGAACGCGCTGAGCAGTGATAGCGATTACAGTACCGAAGCCTTTACTTTATCTGTCAACGGCACAACTGGCATTAATTTGACATGGAAAAATGCTGGTGTGGTCAATGACCTTGCTAAATTGGCTCTGCCGCTATCACATGCAACAGCCACACAACTGACCACAGGGGTTACGCCTGTTAATGAAGTACAACATATCAGTATCAGTAATTTCAGCGCGGGTAACTATACCCTCGCCTCAACCAGCGGTACACCAATTACAGTCGCGGCAACCACATTAGACTCATTGGCTAGCAATATTGTGAATGCTACAAATTATGCGAGTGAACCCTTCACAGTGGCAATTAGCAATTTTGAAGTGACGACCGCGCCATTGGTGACCACACCTAGCTTAACAGCATTAGTTAATGCGCTTGCTGGCAGTGTTGGTTTCAATCAAGAACCTTTTACAGTTGATGTCAACGCTACCACGGGCATTAAATTAACGTGGAAAACCAATGGCGCGGGCGTTAATCTTGCCTCATTGACCTTACCCGATGGGACACAAATTACCGCGACCCGCGCAACATTAGGAACGGCTACTAGTCCAGAAGTACAAACTTTTGCAGTCACCCCCACAATGGGCGTTTATAAACTAGACGTACCCACAGGCATTGATTTAATTTGGAAAAATGCCAGTGTCACCACCGATGTTGCTAGTTTGACCTTGCCTAATAGCACCAAAGTAACAGCCACTGAAGTGGCTCAAGGCACAGCATCAGCTATTGAAGTGGAGACTTTTGACACCAGTCTTGCTAATAATGGCACTTATACCCTAACGCTAACCGCAGGACAGCAAACCCTCACCACCCAGTTTGTTAAAACAGCAAGTACCACATCAACTGATATAGTCAATGCCATTACCAATGCGACAGGTTATGCCAACGAACCTTTCACTGTTACAACCAATGATACAACAGGCATTCAATTAATCTGGAAACAAGCGGGAACAGTAGTTGATACCGCAAGCTTAGATTTACAGCTTAACGCAACACGGCTTACCACGGGTACAACAACTACAGCTGAAATACAATCCTTTACTCTTTCAACACTCAATACTGGCGTATATACCTTAAATTCAGCCTCAGGCGGGGGTAATGATGTGGTGCAGTCTTATGTTAGCTACACCATCCCTGCCAATATTGAGACCTTGCAACTGATGGGCAACGATTCAATTACAGCAACTGGGGATGATAACGCCAATAAACTGATTGGTAATGCTGAGGCTAATACCATTATTGCAGGTGCGGGTAACGACACTATTTATGGTGGTGCAGGGCGCGATGTTATTTCTACTGGCGCGGGTAATGACGATGTTAATTTTGCTTCCAATATCACCGACACATACGCCACTGCTAATTCTATTGCAGGGGTTGATTGGTATAACGATTTACAAATCAATAATGCTAACAATGACGGCATCGGCTTAACAGTTCAAGTAAATAATGTCGGTGTTGCCGTATCTGGCGCGATTAATCAAAGTAATTTTATTGCCAATATGAATACTTTACTAAGCGCGTCTGCTAAAGGCTTTAATCAATTTACTGGCGGTATTGATGGCGCAATGATTACTGCCACTTCGGGTGATTTATCGCATACGGGTAGCACAGGTGTCGATCGTTCTTTTATTGCCGTTGACTTAAACGCTAGCGATACTTTTGATGCAGGGGATTTTGTTATCGAAGTCACAGGCTCAACTTTCACAGGGACAGGATTGACTAAAAACACCTTCACCCAAGCACCGCAAACCTTAATTGGTACTGCCGCTGACGATTCTTTAATTGGCGGCTCGGGAACAGATAGCATGAAAGGTTTAGCAGGTGATGACACCTTAGATGGTGGTGGTCGTGGTGATACCATGCAAGGCGGGGCTGATAATGATTCGTATCTAATTGATAATACAGGTGATATTGTTGATGAAACCGTTGCGGGTTCAAGCGGTATTGATACGGTTAATAGTAGTGTCAGTTATACCTTAACAACTAATGTTGAAAATCTAACCTTAACAGGCGCGGGTATTATCAATGGCACGGGCAATAGCTTAGATAATGTGCTGAGTGGTAATAATGCTAACAACTCATTATCAGGTCTGGCAGGTAACGATGATTTAAAAGGTGGCGCAGGAGCGGATACGCTCAGCGGTGGCGCGGGTGATGATACTTATACCGTTGATGATATAAACGACAAAGTCGATGAAACCTCTACAGGTTCAAATGGCACTGATATTATTGAAAGCTCTGTCACTTATACCTTGCCTACTAATGTTGAAAATCTAACGCTAATAGGTACTGATGCCATTGATGGCACAGGCAACAGCATAGTTAATAGTGTGGGTAATATTTTAATTGGCAATAATGCGGTCAATAAACTCACAGGTGGCGCAGGTGATGACAGCCTTGACGGCGCACAAGGGACTGATACCTTAATTGGCGGTGATGGTAATGACACTTATACGCTTGATAATGCAGGCGATATAGTGACCGAAGCCATTAATCAAGGCATTGATACCATCAATACCAACCAAACCTACATCTTGCCTGACAATGTCGAAAACCTGAATTTAACGGGAACAAACCCGCTCAATGGCACAGGTAATATTTTGGCAAATAGTATTACAGGTAACTCAGCCAATAATACCCTTGATGGTGGTGCGGGTGCTGATACCTTAACGGGTGGTGATGGTAGTGACCTTTATATCGTTGACCATAGTTTAGATGTCGTCAATGAAAACAGTAATGAAGGGACAGATGACATTATTAACAGCAGTGTGTCTTATAGCTTACCCGAAAATGTTGAGGATTTAACCCTCACGGGGGCTAATAATATTAACGGTTCAGGCAATATTACAGCCAATAACATCAAAGGCAATAATGCCAACAATAGTTTGATAGGTAATGAAGGTAATGACACTATCAATGGCAATGCAGGTAATGACACTATCGTTGGCGGCACAGGTAAAGACAGTATTTTAACAGGCACGGGCAATGATGTTGTCGTGTTGACAGACATACATGACTCTTATGCCAGTAATAGTTCTCTTTCTAATGTTGATTTATATAGCGACCTCATACTCAACAGTGGTTCTGCCGATAAAATCAATATTCCAGCCGTTGAGATTAGCAACGTGGGTCTGGCAAATTCGGGTACGCTTAACGAATACAACTTTATCAATGATATGAACACCTTGTTGACTGCGACAGGTAAAGGCTTTGTGCAGTACCCAGCTGGTATTGATGCCGCTGTGGTTACCGCCACAGCGGGTAATTTAGCAGGAACAGTAGCTACTGATACAACCCCTGCCACGCCTAATCGCGTGTTTTTAGCCGTTGATTTAGATAATAGTGATACCTTTACTGCTAGCGATTTAGTCATTGAAATTACAGGCTCAACCTTAACTTCAGTGACTAAAAACTCCTTGTATTACGCTACCAACACCGTAACAGGTACTACAGGTAATGATTCTTTAGCGGGTACGTTAAGTGATGACAGTATCAACGGCTCTACGGGTAATGACACCTTAAACGGTAACTTAGGTAATGACACCTTAATTGGTGGTGTGGGTGATGATACTTATGTTGTAGATATTGTCTACGATGTGATTATTGAAGCCAGTGGCGAAGGCACAGATACCATTAGTACCGCAATTAGCTATGACATGAGTACCTTAGCCAATGTTGAAAATTTAACCCTGACAGGTACTGCCGACATCAATGGTGTTGGCAATGCACTTGCCAATACTATTACAGGTAACAGCGGTAATAATAGCTTAGTGGGCGGCTTGGGTAATGACACTATTTCAGGTGGCGAGGGTAGAGACATCATCTCTGTTTATAACGGTTTAGAAACCGCCACCGATGGCAGTGACACCGTGTTATTGGCAGGTCCTGCTGACAGTTTAGTAACAGGTTCTACGGGTAATTATTCGATTGCAGGGCTTGATTGGTATAAAGACCTTTATATAAATGCTGCCTTGAACGACAAAATCGATTTAACTGTCACGGTACCCCATGTTGGTTTAGCCAATTCGGGCAGTGTCTCTGAGTCTACTTTTGTAGACGATATGAACAGCTTATTGACCGCATCGGGCAAAGGTTTTGTACAGTATGCAGGTGGTTTTGATGCCGCTATTGTTAATGCAACCGTGGGTGATTTGGCGGGTAGAAGCTTTTTAGCCGTTGACCTAAATGCCAATGGCAGTTTTAGCACAGATGATTTAGTCATTGAAATCACAGGTTCCAATATTGCCAGTTTGACTATTGGCTCATTTACCACTTTAGCCAAAACCATTAAAGGCTCAAATAATGATGATTCTTTAGTGGGTGGCGCGAATAATGACACCCTATACGCTTATGCAGGTAATGATACCTTGGACGGTGGTACAGATGGTGCCGACAGCATGATTGGTGGTGCAGGCAACGATACTTACTACGTTGATGATACAGGTGATATTGTCCTTGAGAACAGTGGTGAAGGTACAGACACAGTCAACAGCACTATTTCTTATACCTTGCTCACTAATGTTGACAATCTAATTTTAGATAACACCATAGCAATCAATATTAACGGCACAGGTAATGCCTTAAATAACATTATTGTGGGTAATAGTAGCGCGAATAACTTAACAGGTATTGATGGTAACGATTCTTTAGTGGGGGGGGGTGGTAACGACATTTTAGATGGCGGCAATGGTAACGATACCTTAAACGGGGAATCGGGTAATGATAACCTCAAAGGCGGCGCAGGTGACGACACTTATGTAGTTGATAGTCTTAGTGATGTGGTCGATGAAACCATTACAGGTTCTAGTGGCATTGATACTGTTATCACTAGCATTAGCTACACCTTAAAGACAAGCCCAACCGATAATATTGAAAACTTAACCCTAGCCGCTGGCGCGGGTGCAATTAATGGTACAGGTAATGGTTTAAACAATCTCATCACAGGTAATGAAGGCGATAATATCTTAGACGGTGGCTCAGGCACAGATACCTTAGTGGGTGGCTTAGGTGATGATACTTATGTTGTTCAAGGTACAACTGACCAAATTACTGAACTCACAGATGATGGTACAGATTTAATTAAAGGTAGCACGGACATCACTTTACCTGCCAATGTCGAAAATCTATTAATTACAGGAACTGGTGTCACTAATACTTACAATGGCACAGGTAATGAATTAAACAATCAACTGACTGGGGACGTAGGCAAAAACAAATTAAGTGGTGGAGCAGGTAATGACACTTTAAACGGTGGCACAAGTGACAATTTAGCTGATACCTTAGCTGGTGGAACTGGCAATGATACTTATCTTGTTGACAGTACCTTAGATACCATTACTGAAAATACAGGTGAAGGAACAGATACGATTCAAAGTAGTGTGAGTTATACCTTACCTAATGTCACTAGCACATCGGAAATTGAAAACCTAACGCTTAGCGACTCTGCCACCGCTATAAATGCTACAGGTAATAGTCTTGCTAACGTTATCACGGGTAATAATTACGACAACATATTAAATGGTGGCGTAGGTGCAGACACTTTAATAGGCGATGTAGGCAATGATACTTATACTGTTGATAACGTAGGTGATGTTGTGCAAGAAAACAGTGTGGGCGGCACAGATACGGTTAATAGCGGTGTCGATTACACTTTACCTAGTGACGTGGAAAATCTTACCTTAACAGGAACAGCCCTTTCAGCGACTGGCAACACTTTAGCTAACACGATTATAGGAAATGCTAACAATAATACGATTACAGGTGGTGCAGGACGTGATGTCATTACCACAGGTACAGGTAACGACACTATTCAGTTTGCGGCTAATCCATTAGATGATAGCTTCACAGGCGGTGCATTATCCAATGTTGATTTGTATAGCGACTTAAATTTAAACGGCGGTTCGGCTGACAAAATCAATCTCACGTCTGTGGTTAAAGTAGGTACAGCGGTGTCTAGTTCGACTTCATTAACCAGTATTACAGATAGCGCGTTTATTACTGCAATGAATACTGCACTAAATGTGAGTGGTGCAGGTTTTGATACTGCAAGCAGTGGCGTTACCGCCTCTATCGTTAATTTCACAACATCAAGTCGTAGTTTTATTGCAATCGATTGGAATAACGACAATAACTTTACCAATGCTGATTTTGTAATTGAAATTACAAATTCAACAGTTACGTCATTAACGACTGCTACGTTTAACAATATAGCAGCTGGACAATCATTAACAGGAACGACAGGTAATGACACCTTAACACCGACATTAAACGGCGGCACTGGTGATGACACTGTAAATGGGCTGGCAGGTGATGATAGTTTGAGTGGTTTAGCGGGTAACGATAGTTTAATCGGTGGCGATGGTAACGACACTTTAAAAGGTGGCGGCGGTAACGACACTTTAGACGGTGGCAATGGCACAGATTTGATAGATTTATCAGATGCAACAGCTGGAGTAGCTTTAACTTTAGTCCAAAGTTCAACTGCAACGCCAGTAACTCTTGCTGGAGGACTTGGTACAGATAGTTATGTCAATATGGAAGGTGTGATTGGCTCTACTTCTTATAACGACACTATTACAGGTAGTTCAAGTAATGATATTTTTAGTTTTGTATCAGGTACTGGTTTAACCAGTGGCGACAATGTTGATGGTGGACTTGGTAGCGATACCATTTCCTTAACAGGTAACACTGCAATTGCGGCAACCAACTTTGATAATGTTTCAAACATTGAAAACATTACTTTAGCTAATACCAGCACCGCAGTAACTATCACAACTAAAGATATTTTAGTAACCAGCGGTGAAACCCTAACGTTAAGCAATGCGAGTAACTCTGGCAAATTAACGTTTGACGGTTCAGCAGAAACTGACGGTAAATTTAGTATTACGGGCGGTACAACAGGTGATAGTATTAAAGGTGGTAGTGGTAACGACACTTTAACAGGCGGTGCAGGTACGGATACTTTAAACGGAGGCAATGGTGTCGATACATATAACCTGTCTGAAACTACAGCAGTAACAGATAGAGTCGTTGTGGCATCTGGTCATAGCACAACCAGTGCTTATGATGTTGTTAATAACTATAAACTGTCCATTAGTAATGCTTCTGGAGATGTCAGCAAAACCGATAAGCTGGACTTACCTTCTAATCAGAGAGCAGATAACGCGACAACAAATGGAACAGATGCTGGCACAATAAAAAGCCATAAAATAGCTAATGGCATTATTACTTTTGATGATGCAAACACTTTTTCTACTGCTTTGACTGTAGATTCAAGTAATTTTGCCAATGTATTAACTTACTTAGGTAGCAATATTACTGAAAAAACAGTTGCTTTTGTTTATGGAAGTGATACTTATGTTTTTCAAAATGCTACTACTGATATTTTAATAGAATTAGTCGGTGTGTCGGCATTAGGTATTAATACTGATGGTAAAAACACAGGCTACATTTGGATTGCTTAATTAATTAGCGTAAACATTTAAAAAAACCTAGCAGGTTTAGTGTAATAGATTTAAGAACTCAAACAAAAACCCTCAGTTAAGCAATTAACTGGGGGTTTTTAATATAACAATCATGAGAAAATAAGATATGAATTATTCTAATGACATCACAATGCAGTTCCAAAGATTGCCAGAGCATTTGCAAAAAGAAGTATTAGATTTTATTGAATTTTTAGAAAGTCGTTATTCAATGCAGTAAATAATAACGAATTAACCGACAATGAACTTGAACAAGCCTGCGGTATTTTATCTGCCTCGTATGGAGTGACATTAGAAGAAATGGACACAGCAATTAAAAATCGTGGTGCTAAACTGTGATTGCAATAGAT
>JBAQSX010000101.1:0-52739 GCA_049296695.1 Methylococcaceae bacterium
TATGAAACGTTATCGGATTTTGTCTGACCGCTTAAGACTTCATGACTTTGATTTTTATAATATTATTCTCGGCGTTTGCGCTGGTTTATGGAATTATCATTTGCTTGGCTAGGTTTTCTCTAACAATCTGCTATCTTTTTTTCTTTTAAATTCAATGTTGCAACAACTCTTTTATTCGTATTCGCTTAATGCTTCATCGGTTAATTCTGCTAATGTATTTTCTGATTCCACTTCTACACAACATTCATTACCAAACAAACTTAGGTTATTGATAATAGCTGAATATATTTCTACAAGTTCTTCACATAAAAATATTCCTGCATTGTGATTTTCAGTATAAGATGCCTCATTTGCATTCAAGGATATTTGAATTCCTTTTACAACTTGAGAAGATGAATGCTTTTGTTTATTTATTCCCAAATTATGTATCGTATTTCTGTAACTTCTATAAAAATTAATAGTTTCTTTATCTTTAGATAAATCACGGTAATAATTACCCTTATTAATTTTTGACAAAACGAATTCTATTTTTTCATTGCTAGAAACATAAGAGCTACAGTTCTTCATTATTTTTTCAAGAATTACCTCTTTATCAATTTCTTCACTTTTATTATATTTATCAATATTTTTTTTAGACGTTCAACTTTGCTACTATCTTTTGTACTTTCGCTTTTTAACTTGTCATAAATTTTTGAAACCCAATATTCGAATGCCGAAAATGTACTAACTGTAAAATCTAAAAAGTTGCTTCCAATTACAAAATCAGTACGCCATTGAAATAAATCCTGAATATCACGATGTGCATTTGCAAGAAATTTTTCATCTTCTTTTTTATAATTTCCTATAAGTATTTCTGTGAATAAATCGTTCATAGGCCCTCGTCCTTTTAAGCATGCTGAAATTTCATCATTAATAAAGAAGAATAATAGTAAATCAATTATACAAGATATGCTGTTATAAAAGTTACTTCCTTTTATAATGGGGGAAAACTGCATATAATTAGACATCAAGTCATTGCTGTATGACAAACAACGTCCTTTAAATACCATTAAATTGTAAATTCTTTCTTTGTTATTTTTATCAAACTCATTCTGTTTAATATAAATTTTTTGCTGTAAATCAGTACAGGTATTTTTTATCATTGAATCAAATAACGATTGCGGCATCATGACCACATTTTCAGCATCGTCTTGGGTGACTAATAAAATATCGTGGTCTTCAATAATTCGATGGCAAGTTTCGCTAAAATGGGTTTTAACGTGGTTAAAAGTATTTTGTTGCATGGCTGAAATACTCCAAAATTAAAAGCTGTATTTTACCGCCAAACTTCAAATTAAACGTAATCGCTTTAATACTGCCCACGAAAATCAACATCAATGGGAATCGCGCCTTCAGAACTTTCAGGCGCAATAATTTTGACATGAGGCGAATAAACCACGCGCTCATCACCCAAACGACACGCTTCTAATTCAGAAGGTCGCTGAGTTTCATAGCGTTGCATATCAAGCATGGGGTCAGACAGCGTGACCGAAGCATTCGCCTCAAGCGGCTGGGGATAAAGAGTGAATTGGGCTAAATACTGCAAAGCGCAATCAATAGCGGGCTGAATTTGCGCTTTGACTTGGGGACGTAAACTACCGCCATAATCATCTAATTCAACGGGTTGCACACCGATTAATAATAAATGCTGTGGATAATCGCCCAGCAATTGCGCCATTGCCAACACTTCTTGAAAGCCTGTTTGATGCAAACTCATCTTTTTCGCGCCCATAAAGTTCGGCACGTCTTCGTTATGAATCAGCTTTAAACTGCCCGCGGGGAGGTCAAAATCAATGGCATCAAAAACGATTAAAACATCGCTTTCTTGAACGTGCTGAACTAAGTACACGCCTTGTGTACCGCCGTCCAGCACGGTGATGTTTTCGGGAAAGGAATAGTTTTTTAATAAGGTTTCAATGACACGCACACCAAAACCTTCATCTGCCCAGAGCAGATTACCAATGCCTAACAATAAAACCTTAGTCATCGCAAGGCGCGTCATCTTTGAAAGTGCGCCAACCTGTTGCTATGGTTTTTAACATACTTTGCCGCGAAACTTTGTCTTCGCGCACTGCCACATAAATATGCACAATCACAAAACAGATAATCACCCACATGATGAGATGATGCCAACTATGCACGTCTTGGCTTTGTCCAAACAGCGGAATCACCCAACTGCTAAATAACAAATATTGCCAGCTTCCTTGTCCTTCACCTTCGCCATACAGGGCAAAACCTGTCACGCTCATAAATAACGTTCCCCAGACTAAAACAAAGTGCATGGCTAACACCGCTAAAGGATTGTGTCCGATATATTTGCGCGGTTGTTTGTCGATAAAGCTGTACCAGAGGATTTCATGCCACACGCCTTGCCAGAATTTTTTGCTCAGTAGTGGCGGCATAAATAATTGTTTTGCATGTTCATTACCAGCAAATGCCCAATACAAGCGAAACAATAAGCCGATAACTAAAATATATGCCGCGCTGAAATGGGCAAAGCGAATATAGCCCATTAAAAAATGTTCCGAAGCCTCTCCGCCCACTGAGGCTAAAGGGCTGGCAATAAGATAGCCTGTAATAACTAAGATGATGATAGATAAGGCGTTAATGCTGTGCCAGATACGCACGGGCAGTTCATAAACGTAGACGGCGGGAGATGAAAGGGCGGGTTGGCTGCTCATGAGTCGCTCCTAAATGTTTTAGGAGTGGCAGTCTTTTAAAGACTGCCATTCCTAGCGTTTAAATAATTATGCGTTGATTAATAGATATAAACCCAAACCGCTGGTGATATAACCTGCTATTCGCAAGCCCAATTGGTTTTTATTGAATAATAAACCCAATCCTAAGCCAATGACATTTAATACCGCAGTTGCCAATATAAAACCTAAAGCGTAATTCATTGGCTGGGCGGCTTGTGGCATTTCCGCGCCGTGAGCAAAACCGTGTAATAGTGCGAAACTAGCTAATAAGCTCACAATTAAATAATTAGGTAACTGGCGCGATACGCTGAGTAATAAACCTGTGATTAATACTGAGGCTAATATGCCTATTTCTACGTTTGGAATATCAAAACCAATTAACGCTAATACTGCACCGATTGCCATAAAACTTAAAAACGCGGCAATAGTTATACTGGCATTTAATTTATTTAAACGACTTGCCCATAAACCAACGCCGAGCATGACTAATAAGTGGTCTAAACCCATAAAAGGGTGAGTAAAGCCGCTGATAAAACCATTAATAGCGTGAATACCTGTGTGAGCGGAGGCGGTAGTAGTGGTTAATAATAAGGCTAGTAATAAAAAATATTTATTCATGGTTATCTCCAAATGTTTAAAGTCCACGAAATACACTAAAAACACGAAAAAGTAATTAATAATTAAATTTAGCTGAGTTAATAATAATTGGAGGTCAGGCTTTGCCTGACAAGCTCAGGCGAAGCCTGACCTCCAGCGTTATCTTATTAGTATTTAATATCAATAGCTAAAGCTATTGAACTCCTGCATCAATTAATAAAAACTTTTCGTGCTTTTAGTGTATTTCGTGGATAAAAAATGCTTACCGTACCTTAACCTGTGTTAATTCGCTACCGTCAGGACTCATAATATGGGTTGAACACGCCAAACACGGGTCGAAACTATGCAAAGTACGCAAAATTTCAACAGGTTCTTCGGGGCGTTCAACTTTAGTATTCATCAACGCCGCTTCAAACGCGCCAATATTACCTGCCTCATCACGCGGTGAACCGTTCCAAGTGGTTGGTACAACGCATTGATAATTCTCAATTTTCGTGTCTTTAATCACCAGCCAATGCCCCAACGCGCCACGCGGTGCTTCGGTAAAACCCACGCCTTTAACATGTGCGGGCCAAGTATCGGGTGACCATTTAGTCACATTAGCGGTGGCTAAATCCCCCGCTTTGATATTGAGCATTAATTTATCCATAAAATAACGCATTTTCCCCGCCGCCCATTGCGCTTCCAAACCTCGCGCCGCTGTTCTACCTAAAGTTGAAAATAACGCATCGACAGGCACATCTAAGGTTTTTAAAACCATTGTAATTTGTTCAGTAATTTCTTTATTACCTTGGGCATAACCAATCACATAACGCGCTAAAGGCCCCACTTCCATGGCATGACCGCGCCAGCGAGGGGCTTTAATCCATGAGTATTTGGCATTTTCGTCTAATTCTTGGATATTAGTTTTTGTGCCTTTAGTATTATTACCTAATTTAAAATGTGGTTCGGTAATACCATCAAAGGGATGCAAACCTTTTAAATCATTCGGGTACGCATACCATGAATGCGGCACGAATTCTTGAATTTGTTCAGGGTCATTTAAATCCACTTCATGAACTTTCTTTAAATCACCATTAATAATCGCGCCGCGTGGCATTAATAAATTACTTGCCGAATAATCATTGGCATTATCGGGAATATCGCCATAGGATAATAAACTGGTACTCGACAATCCCCCGCCGTATAACCAGCCTTTATAAAATCCCGCAATAGCCAATAAATCGGGAATATACACTTGGTCAATAAAGGTAATACTTTGGTCAATTAAAGAAGAAATTAAATTTAATCGCTCCATATTAATTGCACCCACCGCGCCCACACCATCGACATTAATCGCGCAAGGAACGCCACCGACTAACCAATTAGGATGCGGGTCTTTACCACCAAAGATAGTGCGAATTTTCATAATATCTTTTTGAAAATCCAACGCTTCTAAATAATGGGTGACTGCCATTAAATCCGCTTCGGGCGGTAATAAATAAGCAGGATTCGTCCAATAACCGTTTTTGAATGGCCCTAATTGTCCTGATTCAACAAACTTTTTAATGCGATTTTGTACATCACTAAAATAACCCGGCGAAGATTTAGGATTATGCGGCGATATTTTTTGTTGTAATTCTGACGTGGCTTTGGGGTCGGCTTTTAAAGCATTAACAGGATTCACCCAATCCAAGGCATGAAGATGATAAAAATGCACTAAGTGGTCTTGCACCTGCAACGTTAATTGCATGATGTTACGAATCGAATTGGCATTTTCAGGAATGGCAATTTTTAGCGCGTCTTCAACAGCTCTCACCGAGGTTAGTGCGTGTGTGCCTGTGCAAACGCCACAAATTCTCTGCACAAATGCCCACGCATCACGCGGGTCTCTGCCTTTTAAAATCACTTCCAAGCCGCGCCACATCGTGCCGCTAGACACGGCGTTGCGGATGATATTGTTTTCATCAAGATTCACCTCACAGCGCATGTGACCTTCAATGCGCGTTACAGGGTCAACCACTACGCGCCGTCCAGCGGTGTCTAAATGAAAGCCGTTTGGGGTATTAATCGCGGTCATTGTTGTTCTCCTTGAGTTTGGGCGCGTTTTAAAGCAGTGATACCCGCATGAGCGGCAACGCCAGCGGTAACGATACCTGCGGCAATGCCTCCGATTTTGTCGGCATTGGCTTCAATACCAAATTGATTAATGTTAGTGACGCGCTCGTAAAAACTGCCTTTATCCCAAAAACCATCTTCTGAACAACCCAAACAGCCGTGTCCTGATTGAATCGGAAACGATAAACCTTGATTCCAACGCACCGTTGAGCAGGCGTTATAAGTCGTTGGGCCTTTGCAACCCATTTTGTATAAACAATGCCCTTGTCGCGCCGCGTCATCGTCCCACTGTTCAACAAACTGCCCTGCGTCAAAATGCGGACGGCGATAGCATTTGTCGTGAATGCGTTGGCTGTAAAACATTTGCGGTCTGCCTTGATTATCCAAGGTCGGCAATTTATCGAAAGTTAATAAATAAGTGACCACAGCGGTCATTACTTCAGCAATGGGCGGACAACCGGGAACTTTAATAATGGGTTTATCGGCTAAGTTGGGGATTTTATGGGTAGGCGTGGCGCGGGTAGGATTGGGTTTTGCCGCTTGCACGCAACCCCACGAAGCGCATGAACCCCAAGAAATAATGGCTTTGCAGTTTTCAGCCGCGTAACGCAGTTGTTCCACAAAGGGTTTGCCGCCGATGATGCAATACATACCGTCTTCACCCAAAGGCGCGTTGCCTTCTACGGCTAAAATGTAATTCCCTTTATATTTTTCAACGACTTCTTCAATAATCGCTTCGGCTTGATGCCCTGCCGCCGCCATGATAGTGTCGTCATAATCGAGTGAGAGCATCGATAAAATCACGTCTTTGGCAAGCGGGTGTCCTGAACGGATAAAGGATTCTGAGCAACAAGTGCATTCCAAGCCATGCAACCATAAAACGGGAATGCGCGGTTTGGTCTCCATTGCATGAGCGATTTTGGGGGCAAAGGCTGGCGCGAGTCCTAATGAGGCGGCAGTTAGACTGCAAAATTTTAGAAAACTGCGCCGTGTAATGCCTTGCCTACGCATGACATCGTAAAAAGTTTCTTTCATGGCTTGTCCCTTGGTTAATTCAACTTAAAAGGCGGACTGGATTTATTAACTGCTTGCCTAAAGCAATGAATATACCTAAGTTTCAAGTTATGAATTAGCGGGGATTTTATAAGGGATTCAATTATTTTGTTTGATAATGTCTGTCGGATAAATGACAAAATGGAGCGGGATTGTTGGATAGGTGACAATTATAAAAAAATAGATTGATTCATTAAAAAATAAAGATTAACCTTTTAATTTAATAGGACTGATGCTATTAAATAAAATAGTAATTCATAAATCATATTTAAGAGGTGTAACATGCTAAAAGCTATATCAGTACGCATTATTATTTTTTGCTTTCTAAGTATTATGTCATCAACAAGTTTTTCTGCTGACCGCAATGAAAAAATACAGATGTTAATGGAAGCGCAAGGTCTTTTAAAAGCATTCGAGCAACGAATGGAAACTACAAAATTGCAGAATCGGCAAGAAGGTCAACAAGTATTTGATCAAATGATAAAGGAATACAAGCCAAATAAAGAATCTAGTATACGTTTTCAAGCCGCTTTTGAGGAATTTATTACGTCGTTAGAAGCACCTTGGACTGCTCAAGATATAGTTGATGTATGGGCAAAAACGTATGGTGTTCATTTTAGTGATGAAGAACTTGATCAATTGATCGCATTTTATACTTCTCCACTTGGTAAAAAGGAAACAACTGTTAGTCTGAAATCCATGCCTGAATTAAATAAACATTTTTTTGAATTATCCAAACCTATAATTGAGCGTGCTACTAAGAATTATATTGAAAAGCTAAGGTTAATTGCGAAAGAATGTAAACGCAAAAAGTAGAATTCTCATTGTATTTTTTGGTGTGATTATAATTAAGAAAGGTTTGTGTAATTATTGCACGACTGGCAGTCCTTTAAGGACTGCCAGTCGTTATTAGATTTGTTGTGACTTAATGTTATTATCGCAACAACTCTATTATTTTATTCTGTCGCAACGAGTCTAATATCATCTAATGAATATTCAGGTTCATTATCAGAATAAGCCTCCGCTAAATTTTTCATAGAAAATGTAGCCCATTGCTCACTTTCAGGTAAAGAAATCGTGACAATTAAAGACGAATTAATGGGCAAATCAAAAGGTTCATCTAGTAAAATAGACTGCCCATCATAATGAGATTTTAGAGTAATTGAAGGCATAAAAATCACCAAAATAATAGATAATAAACTAATGTCTTTTATAAACCTTATAACGCATAGTCATAGCGTCTTTTAATACAGGCAAACTATAAAACGTATCCCGCCAATAAATGCCACCTTGTATTAAAGCCAACAACGCCGAACGCCACACCGCAAATAATGTCACCGCAAAAGAAAACAATAAAGCCAAACTAATAGACCAACCCACTTTTGCGCGAATCCCCACAATTGCTAATACCCCATGCAATACTAATAAAGCAATAACATAACCCAAAGCATGACTAAACGCTAAACTATAAACCGCCCAATAAGGCATAATCACAATCAGCAGTAAAACCAGCGTTAATAGGATTAACTTAAACACCGAATAATCTAAAGCCGCAAAACTGTTTTTTTCAATGCCTTTAATTAACCCAGACACTTTTTCTTGCCAACGAAACTGTACTAAATCCTCAGCAATTAATAATTGACTTGAAAAACCGTGTTGTTTCACTGCTCTGCCTAATTCCATATCCTCCACGACTTCTAAACTCAAAGCGGCAAAACCACCAATTTTATAATAACAATCGCGCGTAATTAAATTAAAAGGCCCAACACCTGCATAGTTTTTAGCTTTATTATTGGCAATTCTAAAAGGATAAAGAAACATAATGAATAATAAAGCCATAAATTGGGTGACACTATTTTCCCAATAATCGCCTGTTAATAATTGTGGCATTAATGATAAATGTTGCCATTTTTGATGAGTCGCCACGCGCATAATGTGTTTTAAAGCATCACTTTTATAAATAACATCACCATCGGTAAATAATAAATACTCACCCGTAGCTTGTTTTGCCGCTAAGTGCATAGCGTGAGTTTTACCCAGCCAATTAGCAGGCAAGCTTTTAATATGTAATACCTTGAGTTTATCGGAATTAAGTTTTAATTGCTCCATAATATGACCTGTTTCATCATTGGAGCGGTCATTAATGGCAATCACTTCAAAGTTAGGATAATCCAAAGCCAATAAACTATTTAAAGCCTGAGCGATTTTTTGTTGTTCATCACGCGCAGGGACAATAATGGATAGTTTTGGATAATGCGGTAACTCAGGTATTGAATCGGCAATGGTTTTTAAGCGGTGATAATATAAAAAATGCACTACTACGCTAGCGTGAATTAACCAAAACAAGGCAATTAACCAACCTAATAGCGTAAGAAAAAATAGCATGGTGTTATGGATTGATGAATTAAGATAGGATGGAGCATGATTTTTTATAATCACGCATTTATTGCAAAGACGTTGTAGTGTAGAGACGTTGCAATGCAACGTCTCTACCAGCGTATTAACTTATTTAAAAAAGGGAATAACGTTAGTGAAATAATTTTTACTGTCATTTAAAATTTTTTGTAACTACCTAGCTTACTTGTGTTTGAATCAGGATTTTCTCTGGTTATTAAGACTACAGGATAAATCTTGAAATCCTGATTCAGACAATAGAATAATTAATTGAGCTAGATAGTTACAATTTTTTTTAAATACGGAAACTTTTTGCATTGCCGCTATTCTAAGCAACTGATACCTTCAGCAAGGTGTTGAATCAGTCCGCCCCTCCTCTTCATAGCGACTGATTATCTCCTCACGCCTCAACTGCTTGTCAGCTTGAGGCTTTTTTATGCCTGTGACTGAGTAAATAAGGTATCTAAAGCGGCGTGAGCCTCATCAATACCTGTCTTTTTCAAGGCAGAAAATAATTGAATACTCAAGGTTAAACCTAGGGGATTGAGTTCTTTTTGTACTTGCAATAAGGTGGTTTTTGCCGCCCCAAAAGCCAATTTATCAGCTTTGGTGAGCAGAATATGCAAAGGCAATTGCCGATGCCGACACCAAAAAATCATTTGTTGATCAAATTCGGTTAAAGGGTGGCGCGTGTCCATTACTAATACAATGCCGCATAAAGATTGGCGGTCATGTAAATAGGTTTCCATTAATTTATGCCATTCCAATTTGACCGCTGGTGGAACTTTGGCATAGCCGTAGCCGGGCAGGTCGACTAAACGCAGTTGCTCGTTGATTTCAAAAAAATTCAGTAATTGGGTTCGGCCCGGGGTTTTACTGGTACGCGCTAAACCTTGTTGACGCGTTAGGGTATTAATCGCGCTGGACTTTCCTGCATTAGAACGTCCTGCAAACGCAATCTCTAAACCCTGATCGGGGGGCGCGTGACGCAGATGCGGTGAGCTATTAATAAATTTTGTTTGGTGATACAGAGGATTCATGGTTATCTCGCTTAGGAGGAGCAATTAGAGTAGAATTGATGGTTAAATGTCACTTTGAGCAACACTTAAAAGTGCGTTACTAAAAATAATAACTTTATTACACAGGAGAACAGCCCATGAAAAAAAACTTTCTGGCACTTTCATTCGCATTACTATTGGTTAGCACATCGAGTATTTTACACGCTCAAGGTAATGCTGAGGCGGGAAAAACAAAAGCCGTAAGTTGCGCGGGCTGTCATGGTGAAGAGGGTAATAGCACGGTGGGGTCTTTTCCTAAATTGGCAGGACAGCATACCTCTTATTTGATTAAACAATTACAAGAATTTAAAAACGGAACGCGCAATGACGCGATGATGTCGGCAATGGCATTGGCATTAACCGAGCAAGATATTGAAGATATTGCCGCCTATTATGCTGAGCAAAAAACCTCTATTGATACTCTACCCGCGTCTGCTATTGAAGATGAAAAACAAGGCAGTGATTTATACCGAAATGGTGATTTAGTGCGTGAAGTATCTGCCTGTATTGCTTGCCACGGACCATTGGGTGAAGGTAATAAACCCGCCGCTTTCCCCGCGTTAAAATCACAACACGCCGATTATTTAATTAAAACCCTAACCGATTATAAAAACGGTGTGCGCAGTAAAAATCCAGAAAATCCTATGGTCATGATTGCTAAAAAAATGACTGATGAAGAAATTAAAGATTTGGCTTATCACATCTCTATTATGCGTTAAGTTTTTGCTTAAACTTATTTAAATAAACCTACCCCCTAGGATATACCATGTTTAAACACCTTATTAAAGCCAGTTTATTAAGCGCATTAATGACTTGCTCAAGTTTTAGTTTTGCCGAAGAAGGCCCTAGTGCGACAGGCTACGAAGCCATTACCCCAGCGCAACCCACACAACATCCCGATAAAATTGAAGTGATTGAATTCTTTTGGTATGGCTGTCCACATTGTTATAGTTTTGAACCTTCTTTAGAAGCGTGGGTAAAAAAACTGCCTAAAAATGTTGAGTTTATTCGTCAGCCCGCAGTATTTAGTGAATTATGGGCAAAACATGCCAAAGCTTATTTTGTAGCCGAGGCTTTAGGTGTAGTTGATAAAGTTCATGCTGATTTTTTTGATGCCATTCAAAATAAAAAAGAATCTTTAGAAACTGAAGATCAATTAGCAAAATTCTTTGTAGCGCATGGCGTGGATGAAAAACAATTCCGTGAAACTTATAGTTCATTTTTAGTGGATTCTAAAATGCGTAATGCCCCTGTGATTGCGGGTCGTTATGGTATTACAGGCGTTCCTGCGGTGATTATTAATGGTAAATATAAAACCAATGGCCCATTAGCAGGTTCACATGAAAGAATGCTTGAAGTGATGGATAAATTAATTAAACAAGAAAGCCATTAATTAATTTTTTTAATGATATAAAAAAAGGCGTTAAGTTTTAAAACTTAACGCCTTTTATTTGCCTGATAATAACTGTTTAATTTGAAAAATGCTATAGTATAAAAGACGGGTTTAAAACTCGCTTATTTAGCAGTTACTGTTTTACCTACGGTAATAGTTTGCAATAATTGCGGATTGACTCGCCGTTTAAAAGCGTCACTAATTGATTTAACCGTGACCGCTTCAATTTTACTAATAAAGGTATCTAAATAATCCAGCGGTAAATGATAAAAACCAATAACGCTGACATAACTGGCTAATTCTTTATTCGTATCAAAACGCATAGGAAAACCACCGACTAAATTTTTCTTGGCGGCAATTAATTCAGCCTCAGTAATACCGTTATTAATAAAGGTATTTAAGGTATCGTGTAATACTTGCAAAGCTTGGCTGGTTTGATCATTACGGGTTTGCAAACTAATAGTAAATGGGCCTTGTTTTAATAAAGGCATAAAACCACTGGACGCACTATAGGCTAAACCGCGTTTTTCTCGCACTTCATCAAATAATTTTGAAACCAAACCGCTACCGCCCAAAATATGATTACCCACATATAAATCAAAATAATCAGGGTCGTTGCGATAACTGCCTAATAATCCCACTAATACATGCGTTTGTGAGGAAGGAAAATCAATATGTTGTGCATGCGCGGTAGTTAATGGGGTTACTTCGGGCAAGGGTGCTGGTTTTTGTCCTACGGGTAATTTAGCTAATAATTTTTCCGCAGTTTGCTCGGCTTGCGCTTTAGATAAATCCCCGACAATGACTACCATTGCATTAGCGGCAACATAATAACGTTGATAGAATTGTTTTAAATTGTCAGCGGTTAAAGCGGCAACGGTTTTTAAATTACCATCACTGGGTTGTCCATAAGGATGTGCGCCGTAAAGGGCTTTGTAAAAGGCTAAACTGGCGGTTTTTGCGGGGGATTCTTGTTCTTGTTTTAATGCCGCCAAAGTGCGTTTTTGTTCACGCTCAAAATCCGCTTGAGCAAAATGCGGTTGGCTTAAAATGACCTGCATAGTATCTAAGGCTTTATCAAATAAGGCTTTATCGGTTAAAGTGCGTAAAGATACGCTTGCCATATCAATACTACTACTCGCACCAAAGACCGCGCCGACACTTTCAAAACGTTGGGCAATGGCATCGGCATTCCACTCACCCGCACCTGTATCTAACACCCCAGCGGTTAAAGCGGCTAAGCCAAATTGCTCAGCATCTCTGGCACTACCCGCATCAAAATTCACTTGAATATCAACCATCGGGAGCGCGTCAGTATGAACATAATAGACTTCACTGCCTTGTGGGGTTTGCCAATGCTCAATTTTTGCCGCCGCCATTAGGCTTTGGCTTGCAATTAATAATAAAGCACAAATAAAAAAACGCATGTTATGATTCCTAAATATAAATTAAAAGAGATAGCATAGAAGAGATTAATAATTAATCAGTTTAATTAAAAACCTTGTAGAATAATTGTATAGTATGAATAAAAAGCGAGTAATTATTAATAAACATTTTTTCGTAGAGACGTTGCACTGCAACGTCTTTACAAGCGTAAAATACTATAGGTTTTTTAAAACGATTAGTTACTAAAATGGGTGTGTAGGGGCGAATTATATTCGCCCTTGTGCAACGATTCGTTATTTAAGGGCAAAAGATATTTTGCCCCTACATTTAATTAACTACCCTAGTATTTATTAATACTCATATATACAAGTAAACTTAAAACTAGTAATATTCTTTTCCATTATACGCTTAAATAACCACCTTGACTTATTATGATTATTCGATTGTTTTTATTATTGCTTTTTTCAGTTAATGCCTATGCAACAGGCATTCATGTATCTTTAAATCATAATCCCGTGAACCTGAGTGATTCTTTTGACATTATTTTTACGGCAAACCAAGAACCTGACGGCGAACCTGATTTTAGTCCTTTGGAAAATGACTTTTCTATTTTGAGTCAAAGCCAGCGTAATAGCGCGTCATGGGTGAATGGTAAAACCAGCTCAACTAAACAATGGGTCATCACGGTAATTGCCAAACAAGCAGGCAGTTTGATTATTCCCTCAATTCGTTTTGGTAATGATGTCAGTGAAACCGCCACAGTATTAATTACCCAAGACGCTAACAGTCAACAGACTGATAGCAATGATGAGTTGTTTTTAAAAACCGAAGTGTCCACGCAAACGCCTTATATTCAAAGCCAAGTATTGTATAAAGTACGTTTATACACGCGGGTATCAATTGCTCAAGCGCAATTAACCGAACCAGAACTCAGCGATGCTTTGGTTGAAAAAATCGGTGAAGACAGTAATTACAGCACTCAAATCAATGGTGTAGATTATTCAGTGACTGAACGCAATTACGCGATTTTCCCCCAAAAAAGCGGACAATTAATGATTAAACCCTTATCGCTCACCGCTGAGGTGGTCAGTGGCGGTGGTCGTAGTTTTAATGGTTTTTTCTTTAATTCTCAAGCCACCCAAGCCAAACGCATTCAATCTAAAGAAATTGTGTTAGATGTTAAGTCCGCACCTGCTAATTTTAAAGGGGCGTGGCTCACCGCTGAGCAATTGGATTTGAAACAACAATGGTCGGCTGATAGTAAGCAAGTAAAAGTGGGCGAGCCTGTAACGCGGACTTTAAGTTTACTTGCCAAAGGCACAACCGTGGGGTCTTTGCCTGAGTTAAACAAAGGCGTTATGGCTGAGGGTTTAAAAGCCTATCTTGATCAACCTGTGTTAAAGGAAAATAAACCTGTCGATGGTGTAATTGCTTTTAGAGAAGAAAAAATCGCGCTGATTCCGTCTAAAGCGGGTGATTACACGCTACCCGCAATTGAGATTCCTTGGTTTAATACGAAAACTGGGCAAGTTGAAATCGCTAAAATTCCAGCGACTACTTTAACTGCAATCGGTGGCGCAGTGACTGCCCCAAGCGCAGTAACGCCTAATGTGACTCCCGCGCCAGTTAAAACCAGCGAAGTCGCGCCTAGTAAAACCCAGTTAAATCCCGCGCCAGAAAATTCTATTTGGATGTGGTTAGCGGTATTTTTTGGTGTGGCGTGGCTGATAACTTTGGCTTATGTATTACGCGAACGCTTCTTTAAAAAGCCGCAAATAATTGAGCCGTCAGCTAAAGAATTGAGTCTAAAAGCTTGTGTACAACAATTAAAACGCGCCTGCCAAGCCGATGATGCTAAAGCCGCCAACGCCGCATTATTAGCTTGGGGAAAACAAGAGTTTGCAGTCAGCAGTTTAACGGCTTTGGCGCAAGTGTGTGAACTGCGTTTGCGTGATGAGATTTTGTTATTAAATGCCGCTTTGTACAGCAAAGAAGGGCAATACTGGCAAGGTAAACGACTATTACAAGCCTTTAATGAACACAAAGCTAAAGGAAAATTAAAAACTTTAAAACAGGACGGCTTAGAGCCTTTATATCGTTTGTAAATGTTTCAATTAGCAAAAAAAAGCCGCTATGGTAAGTAGTCGGCTGCTAAATTGAGGAGGGTTAATAATTGCTAGTTGAAAACTTAACTAAAGTTAATTGAACCTAGTCATTTTGAGTAAGTATTGAGCGATACAATATGTTTAGTTGATTACCGTTTTTTAAAATTTAAATTTGACTTAAATAGAATTAGTCTTTAGATTTTATACTCGAAACCTTAAAAATTAACAGCGAAAACCAAGCTATTCATTTTTCTTGTTTCGTATTTATTTCTAGTAACAACTACCGTAAGCTCTACGGGAAGTCACGCTTGTGGAGAGGAAGGCTCTGGTACGATTCGTAAGAATCGTGTGAAACCATCTTCATTGAAGCAAGAAGATAACATTGAACTTGGATTTGGCTAAGTTTAGATAAGTTTATTGGAGCGGATAAAGAATTTGATTAAAGGGGCGATTAAATCGCCCCTTTATTTTATTAGCTTGTTATTAATTATTATGCTGTCTGAATCAGGATTGACAGGATTGACAGGATTAGCAGATTCACAGGATTTATCCTGCTAATCCTAAAATTTTGTAAATCCTGATTCAAACACTATTAACCCTTACCGGGCAACATACCCACTGACCCCGGTTTAATCCGCTTACAAGTCACCACCATATCTTCAACATGGCATTGTTTTTTATTTGAATTAGCCGAACTCTTACCTGTGCATTCACCGCAAACCACCTTACCCGTATCTTTAACAGCTTCCACATGCCAACCATAACCTTGAGATTGGCAAAAACGCTTACTGTATTTATCAAGGTTATAGCTTTTAGTGGCGATTTCTGAGGCTTCTTGCTGAGTAGTACAGGCAGGTGAAGGCAGAGTATTTGCCATTAAATCGCGGTAAATATACTCAGTGGCTAGCACATTAGTTGAGCAAAGCGCGAGCAGTGTTAGTGCAAATAAAGGTGCTTTCATGGCATTAACCTCTATTCTCTAAAACCCGAATATTCATTTGCGCGTTTTCTTCGTCAATTTGTTGCTTGATGGGCGCGAATTTCTCATTCTCACTTTGCTTAACCACAGCAATGGTCATCAATAATGCCAGCACTGTGCCGCCCACATACAACCAAAATCTATCATGTTGTTTATCTTCTTCGCTCATGACTATATCCTCTTGTTATTATTATTAAAAAATCTAATACCTTAAAGATTTAAGCCTTGTAGATACATATCAGTATTTGAGCCGCTTTGCAATTTAGGTATTGTGTCAATACTATAAGAGCAGACTAGCCAACCTGTCAAATAATATCGCCTAAAAACTAAATTTAATCACCAACAACGCTTAAAAACCATTGGCGTAAGGCTTGCTTTGAGCTTTAGCCACGCCACGCGTTTTTTAAGTAAATTATGAGATAATGCTATTTCAACAACGCATGACATATCATTTCTTTTAAATAAACGGCGACGCGAATGAAAGACAAAAAAACCTTTAAACCCTGTGATTTAATTATCTTTGGCGCGTTAGGCGATTTATCGCGCCGCAAATTACTTATTTCTCTGTATCGATTAGAAAATGCCAATTTCATGGAAGACGATACGCGTATTATAGGTATTGATAGATATATTCATACAGCAGAAGAATTTATTGAAATAAGCTATAAAAGTCTGCAAGAATTTTTACATGAAGATATTGATGCGGCGATATGGGAAAAATTCTCCGCCCGCTTAAATTATCTGCAAATTGATTTAACAAAAGAAGAGCAATACGCGCAATTAAAAAGCGTACTTGAACCTAAAAAACGCGTCACCGTTAATTACTTTGCCGTAGCCCCGTTTTTATTTAAAAACATTTGCCAAGGCTTAGCAAAATCTGGGGTATTGACCGAAGAATCACGCATGGTAATGGAAAAACCCATCGGTCACGATTTAAAATCTTCTAAAGAAATTAATGATGCGGTCGCTAAAGTCTTTACTGAAAAACAAGTATTCAGAATTGACCATTATTTAGGTAAAGAAACCGTATTAAATCTATTAGCTTTGCGTTTTGCTAATTCTATATTTACTACCAATTGGAATCACAATACCATCGACCATATTCAAATAACCGTTGCTGAAGAAGTCGGTATTGAAGGACGTTGGGAATATTTTGATAAAACAGGGCAATTGCGTGATATGTTGCAAAATCATTTATTGCAAATATTAACCTTTATTGCCATGGAACCGCCTGTTAATTTAGAAGCCGACAGTATTCACAACGAAAAAATCAAAGTATTAAAAGCCCTGCGCCCGATTACTTTACAAAACGTTGAAGAAAAAACCGTGCGTGGACAATATACTGCGGGTTATTTAAAAGGCTCTGCTGTTCCGGGTTATTTAGAAGAAGAAGGCGCGGATACTGAAAGCGTCACTGAAAGTTTTGTAGCTTTGCGTGTTGATATTGATAACTGGCGTTGGGCGGGTGTTCCGTTTTATTTAAGAACGGGTAAAAGACTGTTTGGCAAACGCACTGAAATCGTGGTTTATTTTAAACAATTACCGCACAATATTTTTAAAGACAGTTTCCGTGATTTGCCACAAAACAAATTAATTATTCATTTGCAACCCAATGAAGGCGTTGAAATTGAAATGCTCAATAAAATCCCCGGCATTGATGAAAGTATTAAATTACAAAAAACCCGTTTGGATTTAAGCTTCTCTGAAACCTTTAAAAAGAGCCGTATTTTTGGTGGTTATGAAAAATTAGTATTAGAAGCTTTGCGCGGTAATCCCACTTTATTTTTAAGCCGTGAAGAAATTGAACAAGCATGGACGTGGGTGGATTCGATTCAAGACGCGTGGCGGCATTATAATGACACCCCCAAACCCTATCCTGCGGGAACATGGGGACCTGTTGCCTCAGTGGCATTAATTGCCCGAGACGGCAGGGCGTGGGAAGAATAAAAAAGCAATAAAGTGGGAGTATTAATTTTATAGTTAATACTCCCATTGCAAGTATTAAATCAGGTAATATCTAATCATTTAAGATAGTTAATTTTTTAATCGTTTAATTGCAATAGAGGCGTTTATATGAAGACTCACAGTTTAGTTAAAATACTATTAATGCTGTTATTAATAAGCGTTAATAATTTAAGTTATGCCGAGCAATGGCAAACTATAGAACATTATCAAGTCAATGAGGGTTTAGTTAAAGATACCAATACAAAATTAATGTGGATGCGTTGTAGTATTGGTAAAACATGGGACGGTTCGACTTGTACAGGTAAAGAAGATGCGATTGATTGGGAAAAGGCAATGGCATTGCCTAGAAAATTTGAATACTCAGGTTATAAAGATTGGCGCGTTCCCACTAAAGACGAATTACAAGGTTTAGTTTATTGCAGTAGTAATCAAACTAGCACCGATGGTCATGGTAAAACCGCTTGTAAGGGTAAATTTAATCGCCCTACAATTAATCAAAAAGTATTTCCTAATACTCCCAAAATTTGGTCTTGGACATCGTTAGAAGCTGAGAATGATGCTAATTCAGCGTGGCTGGTGGATTTTTATAATGGTTATGGTAGTTGGGGTGGTAAAAGTTATTATTATTCGGTGCGTTTAGTGCGTGATGATAAATAATTAAACTTCGGAATACAAAGCTTGCTTTGTGAAATAGATTTAAAACAATAAAACACAAAGCAAGCTTTGAATTCCTTTAAACAATTATCACACTTGCATAATTGCAGTTAATAAAATCACTATTATGCCCTTTACCCAATTTAAAAATATTCCACAAGTTCAACAGCAATATGCCATTAAATACCGTGAGCAGAATTTTATTGAACCGATAGCTTTTGAAGTATCGCCTTATTTTTTAGCCGAGTTACAGTTTAATTTAATTAATTTAGATGTCTTTGCCTCAGAGGCGGCGCGGTGTGAAATTATTATTTTTCCGCTATTGCGTGAAGTTTATAAGTATTACGCTGATTATTTTGCTTTATGGATACAAAAATCTATTTATTTTGACGCGCACTTATCGGGTGTACCCGATTATGTGATTTCAAAGAAATCGAGTTATGGTAAGTTGTATTTAGAAATGCCTTTAGTGGCGATTGTGGAAGCGAAAAAAAATGATTTTGAATTAGGCTGGGGGCAATGTTTAGCTGAATTGGTGGCGGCACAAAAATTAAATGCCAATAATTCATTAGCGGTTTATGGTATTGTCACCGATGGTAAAACGTGGGAATTTGCATATTTAGTTGATGATGTTTTTATTAAGAATACCAAAAGTTATAGTTTAGATAATTTAAGTGAGTTATTGGCTGGCTTGAATTTTATTTTTAATAGAATAAAACGATTGATTAATAGTTGAGAATCATAATGCAAGTCATTAATGAGCAAGACTGGCAAAGTCTACCTGAATTAGCGCAACAAGAAGTTTATGATTTCTTTTTATTTATCAAACAACGCTATGGGCAAACGGATAATAACGAAACCATTGCCTTAATTTAGTAATTTCTCAAATATAGTAGGCGATGCTTTAACAATGTTACACGCTTTATTGAAGTACCAGCCAATTACCGACTAGAGAAAATCTACATTGAACGTAGAAACGATATACAGTTATTATTTTTAATAACGATTCTACTACTGTATGAATTAAAACAACTCAATATAAAACCACTATGATTGATAAAAAATCAGGTATTCATCTTAGTCATTTAACGATTAAGAATTATAAAAAACTCAATTCATTAGAAATTAATTTTCCGCGTCCGTTAATGAAAGGAGATGCGGATATTTTAGTTTTTGGTAGCAAAAATGGTGGAGGGAAAACTTCTATACTTGAATGCTGTGCTTTATTAATGTTAGCTGGAATAGTTGGCGAAAAATTCAGGATTTTTCGAGAAAATGATATTGCCAACTTATTAGTAAAAGCGGGTCAGGAACAGGCAAGTATTGAAGGTAAATTTGAACAAGACGATAAAGAATGTAGCATTTTTATAATAATCAATTATCAAACTGGATTTTCAAAACCTATTATTAAAGGTGAAAAATCATTATTTAATAGACTTGATAAAAAACCATATTTTGATGAGCTTGATGATTCATTAAATAGCATTTTTGCTTTTTCGGGTGAGCCTCTAGTTATTCCGCCTTTACTGCATTTTAATAGTTATCGAAAAGTTCAAGAGTCTAATCCAGAACTCGGTATGATGGCAGATGATTATCCTAAACATCGTATTATGCGAATTTCTACACGTTCAGGAATGCGAACCAGTAATCCAGTGAGTTCTTTTAAATTAGAGATATTGCGTTCTTTAATGGGTAGAGCCTCCTTATTTGAAGGTATTAATGAACAAGAATCTCAATTGGTATTATCTAAATTAAATCATCTTATTCAGCGATATTGTGGCGGTCAAATTGAACATCTTCGTCCTTTACCCGATAATAAAGTCGATATTCGTATAAAACCCAGCACAGGTGGAGAATCATTTTCTTTTGATGGATTAAGTTCAGGTCAAAAAGAAATGATTGCAACACTATTTCTAATTTGGCGGAATACTCAAGAACAGCCTTGTATCGTTTTAATTGATGAACCTGAATTACATTTGAATGCAGAATGGCATGGGGATTTTGTCAGACAGCTTTATAAATTAGCTCCCGAAAACCAATATATTTTAGCAACCCATTCAGAAGAAATATTTCGTTCGGTAGATAAAAAACATCGCGCCATTCTTGTAGCCGATGATAATGGGGTTTAATTATGCAACTACAATTTGATGTTAATACTGATGAAATTAATCAAAGTTCTCAACATAAGCTATTTGTAGAAGGTAAAAATGACGCTACAGAATTCGACGCGATTATTATTAAAGAATTACTAGCTAATAATCATTTAAATATTGATGTAAGAACGATGGGTGGCTGTGATAATGTTCGTAGTGCCGCTGAAGCATTAATACGCGAACATCCATCATATTATTTTTTAATTGACCGTGATGACAGAGAACAAATAACAGTTGATAAATCGTGGGCAAACTTTCCTAATATTAATACTTATAATATGCTAATTTGGCATAAAACGGAATTAGAAAATTATTTTATAGACCCTGATTATCTTGAAAAATCCGCTTATTTAAAAACTAATCCAAGGTTTGAAATTAGAAAACGTATTCTTAATGTATGTCAACAACGTCTATTTCTTGATGCGGCTAATTTAACTTTATATCGACTGAATCGCGAACTTCAAAAACCATTGAATACTCCCCATTTTAAAATAAAAGAGCATTTTGCAAATAAAGATGCAGGTATCGAACAACTAACACAGTGCTTTGAAACTATAAATGTACGAAAAATAGAAATATCAGATGTTTTACAAGAAAATAAAATCAAAGAAATTTACTCTGATTTTGTTGATGAATTAAGCGGTGGATTACCAAAGTTACAATATGGCTCTGGAACGTGGCTTTATCGCATGTCGTCTGGTAAAGAGATTTTTCATACAATTGCCAATGACTGTTTTCAAGTTAAAAATGCCAATAATATTTTGCTCACAGGTGAAGAACAACACATTGAAATCGCAAAACAGTTAGTAAGACTACCACTTGAGCAACAGCCTTTAGATTTTCAAGAACTCGTTCGTTTATTAAAAAATAGAATTTCTTAACACAGAAACCACCATGCAACCTATTATAAAAAAAGTCACATAATTGATATTATGTAGCTCAAATAATACATAATTTGCATTAACTATGACCGAGAAAACGCATGGCAAAAATAACCCAATTATCACAACTCGATTTAAACGCTACTTATAGTTATGCTGATTATATAAACTGGACATTTGATGAGGCAATTGAATTAATTAAAGGCAAAATTAGTTTAATGTCACCCGCGCCTAATGTAAAACATCAAGATATTTCGATGAATTTAACGCGTCCATTAGCTATATATTTTCAACATAAAAAATGCCGCGTTTATGCCGCGCCGTTTGATGTTCGATTATACGACCGTAGAAAATCTATTTTAGCCAGTCAAGATATTCATACTGTCGTGCAACCTGATTTATGCGTGATTTGTGATTTGAATAAATTAGACCAGCAAGGTTGTAATGGTGCGCCTGATTGGATTATTGAAATTTTATCCAAAGGTAATTCCAAAAAAGAAATGCAAACAAAATATCAGTTATACCAAGAAAGCGGCGTTGCTGAGTATTGGTTAGTGTATCCTTATGAACAAGCCATACATCAATTTGTATTAAATGAACAAGGTATTTATCAATTAAAATCCATGTCCGCCGATGATGATATTTTAAACTCTGCTATTTTTCCCGATTTAAGCATTGATTTAAGCGATATATTTATTGATGATTAATATGCGCCTGAGTTCTTTTGAAATTAATACTATTAAAAACAGTGCAAAAAAATACTTTGGTGATGACGTGCAGGTGTTATTATTCGGCAGCAGAGTTGATGATAATAAACGCGGTGGCGATATAGATTTATATATTATCAGTCCATTAACAAACAATATTTATCAGCAAAAAATAAAATTTTTAGTCGAATTACAATCCTTATTAGGCGAACAAAAAATTGATGTGCTGATTGCTAGCGACAATAGCCGTTTAATTGAGCAAAGCGCGTTGAATACTGGGATTGTGTTATGAAAGTATTAGAAAATAAATTAAGCAATAGCCTATATGAATGCAAGCAACATAAAAAACGCATTAACTGGGCGTATCAAAAAATGCAGGCGCAATTACCGCTAACACTGACAAGTTATAATAATTTTGATGAAGACACTATTGAACATATCGACCAGTTTTTATTTCGTTTTGCTAAATTGCAAGATACCTTAGGTGAAAAAGTCTTCCCTACTTTATTATTACTGCTCAGTGAAACTATCAGCAATAAACCGTTTATTGATATTTTAAATCGCTTAGAAAAATTAGAATTACTTTATAAAGACGATTGGTTAGAACTGCGACAAATACGCAATGCTGTCGCGCACGAATACAGTTTTAATAGCCAAGAAATTGTCGATAGTTTAAATAGTATTTATGGCGCATATAATAAATTAATCAGTATTTACGATAATTTTTATGATTACTGCGTAGAGCGATTTGCGTTTATTAAAAATAATCCCGATTTATAGGAATAATGATGCTAACTTTACAACTCGATGCTGAATTAGAAACAAGTTTTTATCAACTTGCCCAAAAAGAACAATTATTACCTGAGCAATTATTTAAAAAAATCATTGCTAGTTATACACAAACTAATAAAGAGCCTGAATTATTAGCCGATATTATGCTAACTTTGCCACAGATAGATTGTTTTAATGATGTTAATTTTTCAGCCTTGCGCGATAATTTCTGGCAAACAAAAACACTTAAGCAATTAGAAGAACAGCAAGGTAATAAAGCCTTTAAAAAAAGCACCGTATATCAAGCCGATTTTTTACCTGAAACAGAAACCACAGACGATTGGTTAAATTATTTTGCCGTGCAACACCAACAAGATAAAGCGGGTTTATGAATACGGTATTAATTGATACTAATATCATTTCTTTTTTATTAAAAGGCGATAATCGTATTAATAATTACGTCAATGTGTTAGAAAATAATCAATTAGCACTTTCTTTTATGACCGTGGCTGAATTATATCAATGGGATTTTGTGCGCGATTGGGGACAAAATCGCATTAATCAATTAGAAACTAAATTACAGCGCGATTATTTAATTATTCCTGCTAATACCATAACTTGTCATTATTGGGCAAAAGTTCGTGCTCAGTGTCAAGTATTAGGAAAACCCATTTCAAGTCAAGATGCGTGGATAGCCGCCACTGCATTACAATATCAATTACCATTAGTTACGCATAACGTTAAAGATTTTATTCATATCGCTCAATTAAATTTAATTATTGAATGATAAAAACAACTTAAATTTAAAATAGGAACTACCATGCACCCGATTATAGAAAAAGTCACCAATGATATTATGGAACGCAGTTATCCGACTCGCTCTGCCTATTTAAAATATATAAACAGCGTGAGAAAAACCGAGCCAAATCGCTCAGGTATGGGTTGTGGTAACTTAGCTCACGGTTTTGCCGCGTGTAGTGCCACAGAAAAACTGGATTTACGCGCTACCCAAAAAGCCAATATCGCCATTATTACTTCGTATAACGATATGCTGTCAGCGCATGAGCCTTATAAAGACGCGCCAGACTTAATTAAAGCCGCGATTCGTGAAGCGGGTGGCGTGGCGCAAGTGGCGGGTGGTGTGCCTGCTATGTGTGACGGTATTACCCAAGGGCAAGCGGGTATGGAAATGTCGCTGTTTAGCCGTGATTTAATTGCTATGGCAACCGCTATTGGCATGAGTCACGCCATGTTTGACGGCGCGTTATACTTAGGCGTGTGCGATAAAATTGTTCCCGGTCTGTTAATTGGCGCACTTAGTTTTGGGCATTTACCAGCGGTATTTGTCCCCGCAGGGCCTATGCCCAGTGGTATTACCAACAAAGAAAAAGCCCGCGCTCGTCAGGCTTACGCTACAGGACAAATCGGACGTGAACAATTATTAGCCGCTGAATCAGCATCGTATCACGCCGCTGGCACTTGTACCTTCTACGGTACGGCGAACAGTAATCAAATGATGATGGAAATGATGGGCTTGCATTTGCCGGGTAGTTCGTTCATTAATCCTTATACCCCATTGCGAGATGAGCTGACCAAAGCCGCCGCCAAACAAGTGTTGAAATTTACCGCGCTGGGTAATGACTATCGCCCAGTAGCGCATGTCGTTTCAGAAAAAGCCATTGTTAATGCGGTGATTGGTTTGCTGGCAACTGGCGGCTCGACTAATCACACCATGCACTTAATCGCCATTGCTCGCGCTTCGGGCATTGTGTTGAATTGGGACGATTTTGATAACTTATCTAAAGCCGTGCCGTTGATTGCGAAAATCTACCCTAACGGCCCTGCGGACGTGAACCATTTTCAAGCGGCGGGTGGCATGGGCGTGTTGATTGCGGAGTTATTAAACAATGGCTTACTGCACGAAGACATTATCACCATCGCCGATACACGCGGCATGAACAGCTATAGACAAGAACCTAAGTTAATTGACCAGCAGTTAGTGTGGGAAGACGTGCCAGCGACATCGTTAGACACGCAAGTGTTAAGCACCGTAGCAGAACCGTTTGCCAAAGGTGGCGGTTTGCATGTAATGCACGGTAATTTAGGGCGCGGCGTGTCGAAATTGTCAGCGGTGTCCGAAGACCATCAAATCGTTGAAGCTCCTGCTATCGTTTTTGATGACCAAGAAGAAATGTTGGCGGCATTTAAACGCGGCGAGTTAGAAAAAGATTTTGTCGCAGTGATTCGTTTCCAAGGGCCCCGCGCTAACGGTATGCCTGAACTGCACAAATTAACCCCGCCGCTGGGCGTGTTGCAAGATAAGGGCTTTAAAGTGGCGTTAGTGACAGATGGGCGTATGTCGGGTGCGTCGGGTAAAGTGCCTTCGGTTATCCATCTTTGCCCTGAGTGTGAAATGGGCGGCCCACTGGCTAAGGTTCTGGCTGGCGATATGATTTCGCTGAATTTGCAAACGGGCGATTGTAATGTGTTGGTTGATGCTGAGGAATTTGCGGCGCGTGTGCCGTTGCCTAATTCAGCAAAGAATCATCATTATGGCGTGGGTCGTGAGATGTTTGGCGGTTTCCGTTTGGGCGCGTCTACGGCTGAAACTGGCGCGAGTAATTTATTTGCGGTGGATTGATTAATAAAAGATGGGTATATCACCCACCTTTTTTCGGTAGTGCATCAAAAAAGTAGGCTAGTTAATATTAAACCTTTCGGAGTTCAAACCTAGGTTTGAACTCCAGCTAAAATGGCGTTTTGTTAAAACCTACTCTTTTGAAGCACTACCCTTTTTTCTTATCAAAAGTCATTATTTTATTAGCAAAAATACACGGCATGAAAATAAAACTTTTCAATAAGCTTTACCTGAATGTAGGCGCGATGAAAGCGGGTACAACGTGGTTATATCGACAACTCCAGCAACATCCCGATATTATTTTCAGCCCTGAAAAAGAATTACATTATTTAAGTTATCGTGATGGTAATGAACGTATTTTAAATCAAGATTATAAAAGCAAGCGATTTGAAAACGCATTACTACGTTTTAAAGGTGATAAAACAGCCCGTGATTATCAGCAATTAATGCAGTGGTATGAAAGTTATTTAGATACATTAATGGATGATAATTGGTATCGCCAACGTTTTTCGACACAATTAGCATCGTCACAGTATTGCGCGGATTTTAGTAATTTAACCTGTTTAATAACGCAAACGACATGGCAAGCTATTTTGGCAATGACAAATGAAGTTAAAGTCAGTTATGTGTTGCGTAATCCTTATGAGCGTATGTGGTCGCATTTTAAATTTCATTATCAAATGCAGCAACGTTCTATGGGTAATATAGATGAATTAACAGAAGCTAATTTTATTGCCTTTGATAAAGCCAGTCGCTTGTTATTACATAGTTCTTATAGTCAATCTATTATTACTATGCAAAACTATTTACCCTGTGAGTCAATTAAGTTGCTTAATTATGATGATATTCAATTACGCCCCAATGTTTTATTAAGTAGTATTGAGGATTTTTTAGGTATTGCACATCATGATTATTTACCTGAAAAAATAAAACGTAAAATTAATGCGACTGAATCGTTACCTATACCCGAAAGGTTTTATAAAGCCTTTTCAAATGCAGTGACTGAGGAATTAGACGCGCTTGGCTCTTTAGGATTTGAAGTACCTAAGTCGTGGTTTTATCCGCCACTATAATTTCACGATTTTGATAGAAAATTCTTTGTTATACAACACTATAAACCTACATGATGGTTTTTTCTTAATTTATGATGGAGTTATTTATGCGTACACAACTCACTATTAATGATGAGTTAATGGCTAATGTGTTACAAGTCACTGGACTTAAATCAAAACGTGAAGCAGTAGAGCAAGGTTTAAAATTATTATTAGCATTAAAACAGCAAGAGCAAATTAAACAATTTAAAGGTCAATTGCACTGGGAAGGTGATTTAGAACAAATGCGAGTTGATTTGTTATAATAGTAGATTCTAGTGTGTGGATTGATTATCAAAAAATAAATGAAACTAATAAAAATAGATGAAAACCATTTTGCAAATATGATAGCTATTAATAAAAGTAAAAATGGTGATGCTATAAACGAAGGTTTATCAAAATTATTTAAATGTATGAATGATGAATCAAATAGATTTGAAGTTTCCATAAAGGTTGCTGCGCTTAATCAACTTTATTCAACAGCAATTCAATATATACCCCCTGTTGTTGAAAAAATAGTTACCAGTATTCCTAAAAAATCTAATTATGAAGAGCAAGATTTTGTTAAATTAATTGATAGTATTTCAACAATTACTTGGGATAGTGATAGAAAAGGCAAAGAATATTCAAGAAATAACTTGTCATTCGCATCTAAATACGTCCATTTTTTAAGTGAGCGAAAAACACCAATTTATGATAGTCATATTTGGATAGTGATGATTGGATATTTAATTCAAGAAAGGAATAATAAATATTCTTTTGCACCTCCAAAAAACTATGAAAGTTTTTATAAATTTTTTAAAGAGTTTAAAGAATTTTTCAATCTTCAAGAAAAATCTAATTATGAAATAGATAAATTCTTATGGCAATATGGAAAAAATATGATTACCGAAATCATTAATGAACAAAATGTTAGTATGGATAAAGCAAAATCTATATTGAAAAAACGTATAACAGAATTTTAACCTTCACATTACTGATAACTATGACAACAACACACTGGAAACTGCAACCCAAAGACGTATTAACCGCTTGCCCTGTCATGCCTGTCATGGTCATTGACGACTTAGAAAACGCCGTGCCGTTAGCGCAAGCCTTAGTGGCAGGTGGCATTCGCGTGTTAGAAATCACCCTGCGTACACCCGTAGCATTAGATGCTATTCGTGCTATTAGTCAGGCAGTACCCGATGCCATTGTCGGCGTTGGTACAGTCACCACCCCAGCGCAACTGCTCGCCGCTGAGCAAGCGGGCGCGGTTTTTGCTATAAGTCCTGGGTTGACACCGACATTACTCGCGGCGGCGGTCAAGGGTAATATCGCCTTAATTCCAGGGATTGCAACCTTGTCAGAACTGATGCAGGGCATGGAATACGGGCTGGATCATTTTAAATTTTTCCCAGCCGAGGCGGCGGGTGGTATTCCCATGCTGAAATCCATTGCAGGCCCTATGCCGCAGATTACCTTTTGCCCCACAGGCGGCATTTCACCGAGTAATTATCTCGATTACTTAAAATTGAGTAATGTCGCTTGCGTTGGTGGCTCTTGGCTTGCCCCAGCCGATGTGGTCAAAGCTAAAAATTGGGCAAAAGTCACTGAGTTAGCACAGCAAGCCGTTAGCGCAGTTACGCCAACTTAAAACCTATCCACGTTTTCAAAAAAAACAGAGAGAAAATCCATGACAACACGCACTATTATCCTCAATGAGGATGCTCAAGCTTTGGGCGAATTACCTGTTTTATCGGGAACGATAGGTCCTGATGTGATTGATGTACAAGCCTTGTATAAACAAACAGGCATGTTCACCTTTGACCCCGGCTTTAACTCTACGGGAAGCTGTCGTTCGAGCATCACCTATATTGATGGCGAAGAAGGTATTTTGCTGTATCGCGGCTATCCAATTGAACAATTAGCCGAAAAATGTACCTTTTTGGAAGTTTGCTATTTACTGTTAAACGGCGAATTGCCCAATCATGGCGAAATGCAAACCTTTGAACATGATATTACCATGCACACCATGGTGCATGACCAAATTAATAACTTCTTCAAAGGCTTCCGCCGCGACGCACACCCAATGGCAATTATGGTCGCCGTAGTGGGCGCGTTGTCTGCGTTCTATCATGACGCGTTGGATATTAAGTCCAAAAAAGACCGTGATTTAAGCGCGATCCGTTTAATTGCCAAAGTGCCAACCATTGTGGCCATGTGTCACAAATACAGCACAGGCTTACCGTTTATGTATCCTAATAACAAACTAGGTTACGTTGAAAACTTCTTACGCATGATGCACGCCACACCGTGTGATGATTATGTGGCAAATCCTGTATTAGTCCGCGCCTTGGATAGAATTTTAATTCTGCACGCCGACCACGAACAAAACGCTTCTACCTCAACGGTGCGTTTAGCGGGTTCTAGTGGTGCAAATCCTTATGCCTGTATTACCGCAGGTATTGCTTGTTTGTGGGGCGCAGCGCACGGTGGCGCGAATGAGGCGGTACTCAAAATGCTTAATGAAATCGGGGACGTGTCGCGCATTCCTGAATTTATTACCAAAGCTAAAGACAAAAACGATCCATTTAGATTAATGGGCTTTGGGCATCGGGTTTATAAAAACTACGATCCACGCGCCACTTTGATGCGAGCCACTTGTCATGAAGTGTTAACTGAATTAGGTTTGCATGATGACAAGCTTTTCAAACTTGCCTTAGAGTTAGAAAGAATTGCCTTAGAAGACCCGTATTTTGTGGAAAAGAAACTCTATCCTAATGTCGATTTCTACTCAGGTATTGTCTTACATGCTTTGGGCATTCCTAGCAATATGTTCACTGCTATGTTTGCAATGGGCAGAACTGTGGGCTGGATTGCCCATTGGGATGAAATGATTGGCGATCCTGACCAACGTATCGGCAGACCACGGCAGTTATACACAGGTGCAACGCGCCGTGACGTTCCCGCTCAACACGGTAACGCAGTTTAAATAAAAAAAGGGAGTTAATGAATTAACTCCCTTTTTTTATAACTTAAATTTGGGTTTTATTAATTTATCGGTGGTGCATCAAAAAAGTAGGCTAGTTAATATCAAACAATCGGAGTTCAAACCTAGGTTTGAACTCCAACTAAAATGGCGTTTTATTAAAACCTACTCTTTTGAGGCACTACCAATTTATCATAGGAGTTATATTATGAGATTATCAATGACAAAAAATCTGTTTTTATTGGCTTTATTATTAGTAAGTCAAAACAGTTTTGCGGATTTAATTGCCGCTAATCAATATCACTGTACAGCAAAAAATATTACAGTGGATTATTCAAGCAGTAGTTTTATCGGTCAGCCACAAATTAATATTATGATTGGCAAAAAAGGTTATGGTGCGATGGGTAGTGATTTAATACAAAACCAAGCTACGGTATTAGGTAATTTAATAACGATTACTAAAAATGCTAAACCTGATTTATATACCGATTCGCTAACTGTATTATTGCCTGACGTGAATGTTAATGCTTTGGGTGAATCGGTGAGTTTTAAAAGTCAATTATTAGTGACACGCACTGCAACTTCTATTGGTGGTCCTGCGTTGGTTAATGGCGTGATTCAAAGTAATAGCGCGAAGACTTTAGAATGTACTGCTACGGCGGTGCTTTTTTAAATAACAGTTTTGGAGTGCAAGCTTTGCTTGCTTTAAATGTAAAAGATAATTAAGTAGGCAAAAATAAACCTGCTAGGTTTTAAAAACCTAGCAGGTTTAGTAGTGTACTATTATTACCCTTCTAAACCATCAACTCTAGCAGTGGTTAAAATAGGCGTATAAACAAAAACAAATAAAGAAAACGCCGCCAACCAAGTCAAAGTCGTACAGTACATTAAACTGTCATACCATTGCGGAAACACAATCGGTAAAAACACCCGAATTAATGCCGCAATATTTAATAAGGCAAACGCTAATACAATCGCATTTGCCGCTTTTAAAGCTCGTCCTGTATGACCTAAAGAAACCCGCGCCATCATCCCTAAAGTTAATAAACCAATACCGCCTAAAGTTAAAGCATGTAAAGCCAAAGCGGGATTAATTAAATTATAAGTCGCAAACGCCATTAAAACAAAACCTATAATAATCCACGCATAACCGCTGTATAAAACCCACAGTAATGGCACATAATAAACTTTTTGTACAAACCAGCCAAAAACGCGATAAGCATTAGTAATAGCCGCGCATATTGCCACAATTGCCAGTGACGCACCTGAAACATTACTTAATTGTAAAATAAATAATAATACTGCTGTAGCAATGGCAACATTATCAGCAATCGGATTGCGAATTAATAATACCCCCGTCAAACCACGCTCAGTAAAAAACGGTAGTATTCTGCCTGCAATAATAATGATTAATAAAATAATAGTCGCCACCATTAATTGCAAACCCAACCATGCGGTTTGACTAAAACCTAGTTGCTCGGCATGAACTAAACCATTAGCAAAGCTGAGTATTAATAAAATCGCAATAAAGACTAAACCTTGATAATACTTAGTTTGCATAATCGGTTTACTGACTTGATAAGCTAAAGCGGGTAAAAAAGCAAAATCAACTAAGGCAATAAAACTATCGGGTAATAATTCTGAATAAAACGGCACAATACGTCCATAAAGCCATAATAAACACAAACCCGCTAAAGCATCACCTTTAATTGTGGCTCTGCCTGTCCAGTTTTTAACAGCGGTTAATAAAAATCCTGCAATAACAGCAACGCTATAACCTGCTAGCATTTCATGGGCGTGCCACAGCGTGGGCGCGTAATAATTAGCAAGCGTTATTTTACCTGTGTGAATACTATTCCACAGCACCATTAATAATAAAGCCGATAATCCCGCCAAGGCAAAAAACGCTCTAAAGCCAAGATTAAATAAAGGGTAATCAAATATAATTTTTTTCATAATATTAACTTTCTAGCCAGTCCAATTCAGCGGGGGTAAAACCCGCAATTATACGCATTTCTCGATTAAATGGGCCTTTGGGTTTGTGTCCTCTAAAATAATCAGCAATCAGGCGTTGATAACTCAGCTCAGGCTCTAAGCCCCGTTGCTGGCAAACAAAGTTAAACCAATACGAACCGCGCTCCACATGCCCCACTTCATCGGTCAAAATCCGCTCTAATAATGCCACGCTGGCATTATCGCCAAGTTGTTGAAATTTCTCAATTAAAACGGGGGTTACATCTAAGCCTCTGGCTTCCAAGCAACGCGGCACTAAAGCCAAACGCGCCAAAACATCATGGGCGGTGTCTTGAGCGTTGTCCCACAAGCCTGTGTGCGCGGGTAGCTCGCCATAGCTGGCATTCATGGTGTTTAGATGTGCTTGTAATAGCGCGAAATGCTGGGCTTCTTCATCGGCAACGCGTAACCAATCTTTATAAAACGCCTCAGGCAAACCGCGAAAGCGATACAAAATATCCCACGCTAAATAAATCGCCATAAATTCAACGTGGGCAATAGCATGAAAAAAGGCAACTTTGCCTTGTGGGGTGGTTAATTTGCGTTTAGGCATAAAACGCGGTGCGAGTAATTGCGGTTGCTGTGGAAAACGCGTTAAATCAATTGATTGCACAGGTTTGAGTGAACTAAAATCCAAAGTATTATCTTCTAATAATTGCCACGCCTGATGCGTTAACGTCAGTTTTTCTGCAATATCAGCGTTATGTAAACAGTTTTCAGCAAATTCAAAAATATTATTCATCATCAATAATCTTTTGTTATAAAAAACTTAAATAGTGTAAGCGATTATTTACTATAATTGCATCTTGTCATGGTTTTTATTTTTAACACCTTTTATGGCTCAATGTACTCAATGCTCCGCGCCTTTACCTGCTAATAGTAATAAATGTGTTTATTGCGGTACACGCAATGATGTGGATTTAAATAATAAACAGTATATTTTAATACAAGAAGACTCCAATCAATTATGTCCGCGTTGTAATACCCATTTACAAATAATCGATTTGAATTTAAACGGCGCGTTTTTAGTAGCACGTTGTCCTACTTGTTTTGGTTTATTTTTTGAAAATGGACAAATAGAAAACCTATTAGAGAGTAGTGTCGGACATGTGTCCTTAATTAATCTACAACATTTAGATAATATCAATAAAGACCGTTATTATAATGATGAGGTTAAATATCTTAAATGCCCTGTGTGCCAAGTGTTAATGAATCGCGTGAATTATGGGCAACGCAGTGGCGTGATTGTCGATAAATGTATGCGTCATGGCGTGTGGTTAGATTGTGGTGAAATAACGCATTTAATGGAATGGAAACAAGCGGGTGGACAGTTATTAGATGCACAAGTAAAAGCTAATCCACCAAAACCTGATTATAAACCTAAAAGCATAGAAGATTATGAATTACCTTTTGCGCGTTATGATGATGAGGATAGTCCTAATTTATTACAAGCGATTATTAATGTATTAATTAAACCCATAGAGTAATAATATGAAAATTCAAAACCGTTTATTAGTAAAAGAGTGTATTGATGAACTCAATCCGCATATAGAAAAACTCTCGCAAAATTTTTATAAAGAATTATTTCAATTAGATGTGCATTTAGAAAAAGTATTTTCAGGTAATGTGGCATTTTTAAATCGCAAGTTTATTAATATGCTGGCTACTTTAAAAAATGTGAAACATTTAGAGGCAATTAGTGATTCTGTAGCGAAAATGGGTGAGCGACACGCTGAGCGTTATGGCGCGGAAATAAAACATTTTCCCACGGTAAAACAAGCTTTAATGATTGTTTTAAAGCAACATTTAAAGGAACGTTTTGATGAGCCATTAGAAACTGCGTGGCAGGAGGTTTTTGATGAAGTATCCGCGATTATGACTAAAGCCATTGCTGAAATGGATTTAAGTAATAGCACTGAATTAAGAATCGAAGAAGAGGATAGTCATTTATTTAATGATATTGGCGGGGAAGAGATTATTTTTGAGGTGCATCAACGCTTTTATGATGCGATTTTTGTAGAACCTTGGTTAGAAAAATTCTTTTATGGTAAATCAAAAGAGGCTTTAGTCTATAAACAAAGTTTATTTATGATTGCCGCCTTTAATGGCCCGAATAATTATAAAGGTGACACGCCTGCCTTTGCACACATGCACATGTTAATTACTGAGGAAATGTCAGCAATAAGAGAGATATTATTAAGAAATGCCATTTTAGCGCAAGGTTTATCTGAAAGTATTGCTGAGCGGTGGTTAAAAGTGGATAGGTCTTTTAGAATAGCGATTGAAAAGAAATCAGTTGAGGAATGCGTTTTAAAATGTCGCGGACAAATACCGATTGTGGCAAAAAAACCAGAAGGCTATATTGCACCTAAGCCTTTATAATTGTAGTTGTCTGAATGAAGATAATGAAGATTGAAAGATATTAAGATAAAACGTAACTATCTAGTTTGTTTTAATTATTCTATTATCCGAATCAGGATTTCAAGATTCACAGGATTTATCCTGTAGTCTTATAATCTTGAAAATCTTGATTCAGACATAAGCAAGCTAGGTAGTTACGATAAAACAAACAATCTTATAATTTTTACATCTCAAACATCTTCATTCAGATGGCTATAACTCGCTGTTTGCGTTGAAGCATTTAGATAAAGCGCGTTTAAAGATAGTTTTTAACAGACTTTAAAAATCAATAATAAAGCGCGTTCTAAAACCAAAAAAAAGGCGCAATCAATCCCGCTTGGATAACAAAACGGCAAAAAACCTGCTACCATGTCGCCATATTTTATGTAAAAAGCACTTCGTTTTTATGCAGGCACACTTCTTCAAAAGGTATCAAAAATGGCGGCAAACGACTCACTGAATGATGATAAATCCAGAGGTATTCTCTGGGGCTTTGGCGTATTTGTCGCCGCGGCCATAATTGTTCTTATTGTTTTAGGTATGTGGTGGGGTCATGAACCTGGGCAATTTAATATCATGGATGAGGCGGAAGAACGCGCTAAAGAAACCCATTCGACTGATAATATGCCCATTGGTTATGTCTATACCAATACGTTGGCGCACATCGCCGAAACCTTATTACATAAACCGGGCGGCTATTTAACCAATGACGTGATGCCACCGGGGGTATTATTAGATAACGTACCCGCGTGGGAATATGGGGCATTGATTATGTTGCGTGACGCGACTTCGGCATTGCGTAACCATTTTGCCAGAGACCAATCGCAATCAGCCGAAGATGCCGATTTAGCGATTGCCGAACCTTATTTCTACTTTGAAAATGATTCGTGGGCTTTGCCTTCTACTGAAGCCGAATACGAAAAAGGTATTGAGTATTTGCATAAATACATGACCCGTTTGCAACATTACGGCGGCGAAGTTAAACAAGCGCAGTTTTATTCACGCGCTGATAACTTATGGCAATATACCGAAGTGGTAATCAAACGCTTGGGTGGATTATCAACCCGTTTGGCGGCTAATAATGCAGGGGCGAATTTTGGTCCGGGTTTAACCGATTTAGAAAAAGATATAGCCTCACAACAAGGCACACCTTCAGCGAAAGTGAGCTGGATGGAAATTGATAATGTCTTTTATGAAGCGCGTGGTGCCAGTTGGGCGTTATTACATATTTTGCGCGCCATTAAACACGATTTTAAAGATATTTTATTAGATAAACGTGCCATGCGTACTGTAGATATTATGATTAAAGAATTGGAAAATTCTTTAATGCCAACCCTCAGCCCTATGGTATTAAACGGTGATGGTTATGGTTTATTTGCTAACTATCTTTTAACGATGGCTAATTATATTGCGCGGGCGAATGCGGCGGCATTGGATTTACGCGATATTATGAATAGAGGTTAATGAATATGGACGAGCAGATTCGCTACAATTTAACTCAGCTTAGCACTTGGCGGCGGATTTTCTTTATGCTGGTGTTTTCAGTCATTGATGGTATTGTACGGACTTTATTAGGTGCGATTACTATTTTACAAGTGGCTTCAGTGTTATTAACAGGAACTGCTAATCAAAACGTCTTACAATTCGGGCGTAGCCTTTCAGTTTATACTTATCATATTCTCTTGTTTATTACCTTTAATACTGAGGTAATGCCTTTCCCCTTTTCAGATTGGAATCAAACAGCGGAATTACAAACAACAGAGACTAAAAACGATTAATTAATTGTCGTTTTAATAAAAAAGCCCTGTCAGATTTTAAAATTTGACAGGGCTTTTTTTTGCCTTAATTGTAAAAGCTATTATATGGATACTACTTTTATAATGGTGTTTATAAATTGCACGATTGCTAGTCGAAAAAGATAGCTTATTGAAAACACGCGAAAATACTGATTTTTTGGTAGTGCTTCAAAAGAGTAGGTTTTAACAAAACGCCATTTTAGCTGGAGTTCAAACCTAGGTTTGAACTCCGAAAGCTTTAATATTAACTAGCCTACTTTTTTGATGTACTACCGATTTTCTTAATAGTATGCACCCAATCAATGCTCTGTCGAAGATAATTAAACATTTAATCTGGAACAAAACAAGAATGGATTGATACGCAGTGTGAACTTAACAGAGTTAGTAATAGCGTTTCCAAATTTACGCTATAGACGTATTCAAAGTTTTATTCATGATTAAGTTGCATGGTTTATCATGAAGCGATTTGATTTTTAAATACTGAGTATTTGTCTGAATTAAAATTAAAAGATTAACAAGATGTAAAATTAAAATCCTGTTAATCTTCCAATCCAGATTCAGATAATTATAGTTAATAAACCCGCTCTTTAGGCGCAATCACTTCAACTTGGTCAGTTAAGGTATATAAATGAACAGGGCGATAATCAATTTTAACCTGATAACCGTCTAACCACGTTAAAGTATGTTTTAACCAGTTAGTATCATCACGCTTAGGATAATCTTCTCTAGCATGACCGCCACGGCTTTCTTGACGATTTGCCGCCGCGTGAATTGCCACATTGGCTTGTCCTAATAGATTATCTAATTCCAAAGCTTCCACTAAATCAGTATTCCAAATTAATGAGCGGTCTTTAATACCGATATTTGCAAAAGAACGATTAATGTCATTCATTTCACTAATACCTTGTAATAAGGTCGCCTCGGTTCTGAATACTGCCGCTTTGCTTTGCATAGTTTTTTGCATTTTTAAACGCACTTCAGACACGCTTAACTCGCCGCTGGCATTGCGGATTTTATCAAAGCGCGCCAGTGCTTTATCACAAGCATCACTGGCTAAAGGTTTATGCGCGGTGCTGGGTTTAACCAATTCCGCGCAACGAATCGCCGCTGACCTGCCAAACACCACTAAATCTAATAATGAGTTTGAACCTAAGCGATTCGCGCCATGCACCGATACGCAAGCCGCCTCACCAATTGCCATTAAACCTGTCACCACTTTATCGGGATTATCACCATCTAAAGTCACCACTTCGGCTTTGTAATTAGTCGGAATGCCACCCATGTTGTAATGCACCGTGGGCAACACAGGAATCGGTTGTTTAGTGACATCAACACCTGCAAAAATTTTCGAGGTTTCGGCAATGCCGGGCAAACGCTCGTGAATAATGGCGGGGTCTAAGTGTTCGATGTGCAGATAAATGTGGTCTTTGTCTTTACCTACGCCGCGTCCTTCATTGATTTCAATGGTCATGGCACGGCTGACCACGTCGCGTGAGGCTAAGTCTTTAGCAGACGGGGCGTAGCGTTCCATAAAACGCTCACCTTCGGAATTGGTTAAATAACCGCCTTCGCCGCGCACGCCTTCAGTAATTAAACAGCCTGAGCCATAAATGCCTGTGGGATGAAATTGGATAAATTCCATATCTTGCAACGGCAAGCCAGCGCGTAAAGCCATTGCGTTACCATCACCTGTGACGGTATGCGCTGAGGTGCAAGAGAAATAGCTACGACCGTAGCCACCTGTCGCCAGTACAGTGACGTGGGCTTTAAATAAATGCAATGAACCATCGTCTAAACACCACGCTAACACGCCTCTGCACTCGCCGTCTTGCATGATTAAATCTAACACAATGTATTCAATAAAAAATTCAGCGTTATTTTTTAAGGCTTGTTGATAGAGCGTGTGCAGAATCGCGTGACCTGTTTTATCCGCCGCCGCGCAAGTGCGTTGCGCTTGTCCTTTGCCGTAATGGGTAGTCATGCCGCCAAAAGCGCGTTGATAAATTTTGCCATCTTCAGTGCGTGAGAACGGTACACCGTAATGCTCTAATTCAATAACGGCAGGAATCGCCTCACGGCACATATATTCAATCGCGTCTTGGTCGCCCAACCAATCTGAGCCTTTCACGGTGTCGTAAAAATGAAACCGCCAATCATCTTCACCCATATTGCCCAGTGCCGCACTAATGCCACCTTGTGCGGCTACGGTGTGACTGCGCGTTGGAAAGACTTTGCTCAAACACGCGGTTTTTAAGTTGCGTTCTGCCATGCCTAGCGTAGCGCGTAGTCCCGCGCCACCTGCGCCGACCACAATCACATCGTATTCATGTTCAATGATTTTATAAGTCATGGTCTAGCCCACCAAAATTGTGCGTAACACCGCAAGTAATGCCAATAAGGCTAAAAATCCAAAAACTAAATTCACTGACCAGATGGCAATAATTTTAGCGGCTTCGTGAGCAATATAATCTTCAATCACCACTTGCAAGCCCAGCGCGGCGTGATAAAACACCGTTAAAATCCACGCAACAATGCAAGCGGTGTTAAAGGGTGTACTCAGCCAGCTCACCGTTTCAGGATAAGGCGCGGTCATGCTCAATTTGAGAAGCTGAATAAAAACAAACGATAAGGGTAATAAAGCCACAGCGGTGACGCGTTGCATCCACCAATGAAATGTTCCAGATTGGGCAGAGCCTAAACCTAAAACTTTGGCTAAAGGGGTTTCAAAATCCATTGCTAAGCTCGCTTAAAGGAATAGAAAGGTAAATAGCGTTAATGCGCCCGCAACCGCTAATTCTATTTTGGCATAATAATCTAGGGTTTCTTTAGCAAAACTTCTGCCAGCATCCCAAATTAAATGGCGCACACCGTGACAACAATGAAAGAATAATGAGCCAATAAAGCCCCAGATAATGAATTTCACCAGCCAGTTATTCATAAGACTTTGCAGGGCATCGTAGCTTTCAATACCACCTGCAATGGCGGAAAGCAGATAAACAAAGAACACTAAACCAGCTGATAAAAATACGCCTGTCATGCGGTGAGAAATAGAAATTATCCCCGTTAAAGGGAGTTTATAGACTTGTAAATGTGGTGAAACGGGTCTATTACTATGTGATGCCATGAGATTAAGTCCAGTAGTAGTTCAGCATAAAAACACACGAAAATTCTACAAAAGCAAAACGTGTGCCTATCATTATAGAATAATCGTCCAATAACCAAACAATTATGCGACTTTACATTGTAATAGCTATTATTTATAGCCACCTATTATTATCAGGTTGCGCCAGTGAACCTGAGCGTCCAATGAGTGCGCCGCGCACCACTCAAAAATCACAACTCATTGATTATGCTTTGAGTTTACAAGGCATCCCTTATCATTATGGTAAAGATAATCCCGATGAAGGTTTTGATTGTAGCGGTTTTGTCAAGCATGTTTATCAGCATGAAGGCGTTGAAATTCCGCGTACTGTGCAAGGTATGGTTGAAAATCTAACCCCTGTGCCTAAAAATAAATTACATGCAGGTGATTTAGTTTTTTTTAATATTAATGGCGATACTATTTCACATGTGGGTATTTATTTAAATAATGCTAGGTTTATTCACGCGCCTAGTCAGCGCACAGGCAAAGTGTTAATTTCTAATTTAAATAGTGATTATTGGAATAGTCGTTTTTGTGAAGTGCGTAGACCTTAGTTTTATAGTCTTAATTTTGGGCAAAATAGTCTAATGGACTATTGGCTAAATGCAGTCCTGTTTGGGTATAACGCAATTGCACTGTATATGTTTTATCTTTTTCTAAAAACAAGGGTATATAAAAGCCACTATACAAACTTTGCTTACCATGAATAGCTGCAACATCTTGTCTTTCTAAATTAGCTATGGTATTACTAATAAATACTTCATTTACCCACAAACTGATATTCACAGGCTCGTTTGAATTAATATCATGCGCCCAACCATAAACACCTTTATTAGTTATTTTTTCAGCATAACCTATAAATAAATTGGGACTTTTGCGTAACACATAAATAAAAGCATTCTTTTTATGTTGTGCATAATTCTCAAAACGCGTTGAACCCACTACTCCCATATAGCCGCTTAGAAAATCAATTATTTTTTTTGGTAAAAAATAAAATTTATTCAATTCGCGAATTTTTCTATCATGATCGGCAATAAATGCCGCAACGACTTTGTCAGTGACATTATTTTTTTCGACAATTTCAAATCCATGCCGCTCTAATTGCTGGTCTATATTATGTTTATCGCTAACAATATAAGTTTCAAAAAAAACAAATAACCCATCGGGTTTTAAACAACGATAAACCGCCATTAAGTTTTCATCATAACGCGGTACAGAAGTCTCGACACTCATAACCACATCAAAACTTTCATCTGCGCAAGGAATGCCTTGTTTATTAACAGCAAAGCTGGCATTTTTTATACGGCGATATTTTAATTTGCAATAAGTAATTGCCAACTCTGAAATATCAAAACCCGTAAAATCACTGTTGGAGGTAAAGTAATTTTTCAACAAAAAAATACCACCATGTCCTTGTCCACAACCCAATTCACACAAGGTAATTTTTTCAGTGGTTTTTATTGCCGCCGTTTTCATTAACTCAATATATAACTGTAATTGACAGGCGTTATCATCTTGAAGGGATACAGGAAAATAACCACAGTTATTTAATAAAATTTTTCCATAACGTAATTCATATATGCAATATAAAAAATAAACTAAATTATGTCGGACTCTATCACTGAGTAGATAGCCTGCGATATTGGTTTTTTCTCTAATAATCATGGCAGTTATAGTTGCTTTAGTTATTGCAATGGTTTTAAAAGCACCCCACGAATAATTATTATAGTGCTTTCATATCAAACTAATATAAATACTGCCAGTCTTCCAAAAGACCCGCAGTCTTTTTTATGTGTTATATTGAATTGAATAACACTATAGCTATTTCGTAGAGAAACGATGTCAAACAGCGACCCACTTATAATTAAATGTGAAACGCATGGCAAACGAATTGCCGCTTTAGTCTGTTGCCATTTACTACTTCCATCAGACTCAATGCTTGGGTTTGTAGAAAACAATTCATATCCAAATGACCTTCAAGCATGGTGCGATAATTGTGAACAGTTATTCTTAAAAGAACAAGAAATGACTAAAGCATTTATAGGTTTTAGTAATGCAAAAATTATTTGCAATGTCTGTTATAACTACATTAAAGAAAGCCATGCAAAGAGTAACGTTGAATCCTAGTATTTTTTTAAACTAATAAAAGCTAAGCGCACTTAAATCTAGTTGGGGATTCTGGGTGTGTTAAAACTCAGAATCCAGATATAAGGTTTGAACTCCAAAAAATTAAATAACCGCCTCGTTATCAACGTCTTTTAATAAGCCTAGATATTTTTCGTCTAATTCAATTACTAATTCACTATCGCCAAATTCATCAATAGTTTCTTCAATGATTTTAGCAGTAGTCATTAATTTAGCACGAATACCACCTTGACGCGCCGTTAGAAAACAACGCCGTTTCACTTTAGAACTAGCAAATTGTTCGCTTAATACTTGAAATAATAAATCAAGTCCTTGACCTGTTACAGACGATAACCAAACCCGCCGCGCCTGACCTTCATCATCTCTATCAATATGCGGCAACATGCCTTCTATTAAATCAATTTTATTGAACACTTCAATTTGTTTAATTTTATCGGCTTTAATATCAGTTAATACCGTATTGACTTGAATCATTAAATCATCGCGTTCTTGCGCATTGGCATCGACTACATGTAATAATAAACTCGCTTCGCTGGCTTCTTGCAAAGTCGATTTAAAAGCGGCTATTAATTCATGGGGTAAATGCCGAATAAAACCCACGGTATCGGCTAATACTATTTCACTATTATCGGCTAATTGGCAGTTACGCAACGTTGGGTCTAAAGTTGCAAATAATTGGTCAGCGGTATAAATATCCGCGCCTGTCATGGCATTAAATAAAGTCGATTTACCCGCATTGGTATAACCCACTAAAGACACCGAAGGAATTTCAGCTTTTTTGCGTTTACTGCGCCCTTGATGGCGTTGTTTTTCAACTTTATCTAAACGTTGCTGAATTTGTTTAATGCGATTTGCCAGTAAACGTCTATCAGTTTCAAGTTGCGTTTCACCCGGGCCGCGTAAACCAATCCCGCCTTTTTGTCGCTCTAAATGCGTCCAACCGCGCACTAAGCGCGTCGATAAATGCTTAAGTTGCGCCAGTTCGACTTGTAATTTGCCTTCAAATGACTGAGCGCGTTGCGCGAAAATATCCAAAATCAAACCATTTCTATCCACCACACGCACCCCTAAAAAAGTCTCAAGATTGCGTTCTTGACTGGGGGCGAGTGGATGATTGAACAGCACCACATCGGCACTGTACTCTTCAACGATGGCTTTCAGCTCGTCGAGTTTACCAGTGCCAATGAAGTATTTAGGATCGGGTTTTTGCCGACTGCCTGTCAGCGTGTAGACTGGCTCTGTGCCAGCGGATTTGGCGAGTTCTTGCAGTTCAAATAAATCTTCTTTTTCTAAATGAAAACTGCTCAGGTGAACCAGCACTGCTCGTTCACCCGCGCTAGGACGTTCAACGACTAAACTGTTAGTCATTGCTTATTCATCATCTGTCGTTTCATCATCACGCATGATTTTGACCGCTTTACTGGGTACGATGGTAGAAATCGCATGTTTGTAGACCATTTGACTAATGGTGTTTTTGAGCATAATCACATATTGGTCAAACGAATCGACCTTACCTTGTAGTTTTATGCCATTAACAAGAAAAATTGACACAGGCGTGTGTTCCTTTCTGAGTGTATTTAGAAAGTTGTCCTGTAAGTTTTGATTTTTTGACATCCGAGTTTCCTTTTTATTATTTTTAGAGAGTACTGTCTAAGATAGCGGTAATTACTCGCTAAGACAAATCATTATTTACGCATTAGCGGTGATTTTTAACCATACAATAAGCTTACGATAATCTTCAGCATTTAAAGCATCATAAACAATAACGATGGTTTTATCTGGGTTTTGCCAAACGGCAAATAGTTTTTTGAATGGATGTGTGGGTAGGTCACGTTTTTTAAAGTGTAAAAAGAGAGCAACACTAGTAATAACGCTAGATTTTAAAATTTCAATGGCAATAAACTCATTATTTTCCAAAAATTGCCAGCCCACGTTTTGACTATAACATAGCGTCAAGGATTGTTTTGCCAAGTGTTGATAACTGAGTTGATACTGTAACCACAAAAAACACAGTAAAAAAAATTGCGTAAGCAGGGGCAGGGTATTCAATACACTGGCTATTGCCGCTAAACCATAGAGTAATAATAGCAATTGATTCAAACGTTTAGAGGGTTTTACGGTCACACTTAGCGGTGCAATACGAGCGGTCATCGTTATAAAACTACTGATTTTTTAAAGCCTTGCACCTTTAAGACGATGCCAGCATAATTGAGCTTATCGTTTCAAAACCTACACCTGATTCCCATGATGTCAACTTGGCAAGATTTTTTACACACGCAACGGTTAGCACAGACTCAAGCTAATGCGTTTTGTTCCATTAACGCGCAAGCAAAAGCCCTTATAGCCTTAGACCACTTAGGCGTATTAAGCCTCACTGGCTCTGATGCCGCGCAATTTCTACAAGGTCAAATGACTTGTGATATTAAAGAAGTAAGCGATACGCAAAGTCGTTTTGGTGCATTTTGTGATGTAAAAGGTAAAGTATTAACCACTTTTATACTCAGTCAACTAGGCGATGAATATCGATTAATACTGCCTAAAGTATTAATCGAATTAATTAAAACCCGTCTACAACGTTATGTCTTACGCGCTAAAGTCATTATTACTGATAAATCGGAGCAACTGTGTTTAATTGGCACAATTGCCAGTAATACTGAATTATTATTTAGCACAACAACTGATAATAATCATCAAATTATTCATTTACATAATCGACAATTAATTATAACGAGCATTGATAATGCCATTAGTTTATGGCAAGAAAAATTAGCACAAGGTTTTCAAGTGCAGGCTATTAATAATTGGCATTGCGCGGATATAATTGCCAATATGGCATGGCTTGATTTGAATACCAGTGAACAATTTATTCCACAAATGCTAGGCATTGATAAATTAGGCGGGATTAGTTTTACTAAAGGTTGTTATACAGGACAAGAAATTGTTGCGAGAACCCATTATTTAGGTAAAGTCAATCGCAGTTTATTAACCGCCGAAGTCATAACCACTACTGTTATTGAATCCAATACCGTTATTATAAATGATAATGAACAAACCGTGGGCAGAGTATTAACAGCACAATTGTTAGAAGCTAATCGTTGGCTGGTTTTATTAGTGCTAAGTAATAGCGAAACTGAGCGGCATTTGTATTTGAGTGATAACAGCGAATTGTGTTTATTAGAGTCTAATTTTTGTTATAACTAAATAAACCATTCACAAATTATGAACAACATACCATCCTTGCAAGAATATTATGAACCCCCAGAAGAGATTATCCAAGCAGGTCTAGATGGTAAGTTAGTGTTGTTTGTCGGTGCAGGTGTTTCCATGTTAGCACCGATAAATTACCCTTCGTGGGCTACTTTAGCGAATAAGATATTGGAAGATTTAAGGAAAGAGCAATTTATTAATTATTCAGAGTTTGAACAATTAAAAATATTGGATTCCAAGAAACAACTTTCTATTGCTCATTTTATTGCGGAAAATAAAAAATTTCCAATTGACTATAAAAAGTATTTTGAAGGGAAAAGTGAAACTAATAGTATTTACGAACACATTAATGCTATTGGCTGTCCGTGTATTACCACAAACTATGATGAGTTATTAGCTCCACGGGTTAATAAAAACAATGATGGTTCAACAACAGATTTGTTCATAAATAGGATTTCAGAACCAGAGAAATTTTTACTATCTGATTTAGATAAACGCAATACAGTTATTCATTTACATGGGGCAATAAGCAATCCCCGCACTATGATAATTACGACTAAAAATTACTTAAAACATTACGAGCATGATAATGTTAAAACTTTATTAGCCGAGCTGTTTTCAATAAAAGTTGTTTTATTTATAGGGTATGGTTTAGAAGAAATGGAAATACTTGAACAGATATTAAGAAAAGGGTCAGCAACAGAAATAAAGGAAAGAAAACGTTTTGCTTTACAAGGATTTTTTACCAACGAAAAATACTTGTATGAAAATCTATGGCAGTATTATAAGAACACTTTTGGAATACATTTACTTGGTTTTAATCGAGACATAAAAAATTTTGATTGTTTAAAAGACATCATCGAACAATGGTCTAGTATAATTACAATTAATAAACCATCGCTTTTTGATGATATTCAATTTATGAATGAGGTTTTAGGTGATGAGTAAATTATCAGCAAACGAAATGGATTTATTAGAACGCATTAAGAACAATAAAGACCTGCGTCCGCTTTTTTTTGAAAAAGTAAAAGGCTTAAAATGGTTTGATGAATTAGAAAAACAGGAGTATTTTAAACCTGAATCTAATCCTAAACCTATGCTAGTAGGTGAGGGGGATTATATTAGAATAATACCTTGGCAAGTGACTAAGTATTTAGTTAAAACAGCACCAGAACTAGCAAATAATAATAATGATTATGCTAAAAAGTTTCTCACTATTATTGTAGAGACTACACGTTATGCTAAAGCTAATAACTTTAATAACTTTCAAACATGGTGGAATTTTTCAAAAATTATTTTACATATACCCACAGATATTATTGAAGTGGATTATATAACAGAAATTATTGATTATTGGTTAGATGATGATTATGACACAGGAAGCTTCATTGCAGAAGAATTAGGCGAACAGTGGCTACCTAAGTTATTACAAGTAGAAGATGACCACAGTATAGAACTTGCTATTCAATTAATAGCGATACTCTATAAAGCAAAAGAAAAAAATGATTATTCGTTTCGTTTAACTGATGAACGGGCGCAAATAATAACTGAAAAAGTTACTTCATTAGCAAAAGGAAAACATTATGTTATTAAAATACTATTTGTTTTTGATACGCAATTAAAAGAGCTTTTAGATAAAAGTGGTAATGACACATGGTCTTATAGTTGGCGACCTGCTATAGAAGAGCATGAGCAAAATCATTCTGTAAAAAAATCTAAAAATATTTTAATAGTTGCCTATAGAGATATGTTAATTAATTATATCAATTATTGTTTTGAAAAAAATAATATAGAAGCAGTTAAAGATTATATTAAAGACATGTTGGCTAGTAATTATGAAACTATACATAGACTAGCTATTTATGCGATAAATGTTAAATATACTATTTTAAGTGCATTAATAGATACTCTGTTAAATGAAACATATTTTAAAAATAATTATCGCCATGAAATGTGGCTCTTATTAAAAGAGCATTATCCAAAATTTACATCTCCACAACAGAAAAAAATATTGGATATTATTAATAATATCCAATATAAAGATGATGACCAAACTTTAGTATCTGATGTAATAGCACGTTATAAAGTAATATGGTTAACAGCAATTAAAGAATATGGCTCTAAAGAATTAATGCTATATGAAGAAAGTATTAGCACAGTAGGTTTTAAACCCGCACACCCTGATTTTGTTAATTATGTTACATGTTCGCAAGATAAGTTTGATTCGCCGTTATCGCTCGAAGAATTACAAATATTAGAGTCAGAGCAACTTATAGAAAAATTGAATAATTTTTCTGAATTAGAATTTAGAAAAAAAATGGATTTAGCAATGGTTTTTGAAAAACTAATTGTATTAAAAGGATTGGAATTTTGTAATCAATTAAATCACTTTTTAAAATTAGATAGCTATTACTATCCCTATCTTATACAAGCGTATAATACTTTATGGACAGAAAAAGCATCGTTACCTTGGAATAACACTTGGGAAAAATTATTTAGTTTTTGTTTAGCAATTATTCAAAAAGATAACTTTTTTAACTCAGACAATGGAGTTAATTTGCAAATTATTAGCAATATTTGCCGATTAATTAGTGCAGGAACACAAACAGATGAACATGCGTTTGATGAAAAATATCTTGATAAGGCTAAACAAATAATTGTTGATATTATCAATAATGTCCCAAGTAAAGAATTTGGAATAACTAAAGATGCTGTTTCTATAGCAATTAATAGTCCGCGTGGACATTGTTTTCAAGCTCTTATTAATTTAACGCTTCATAAATGTCGCCTTGCTGATAAAAATATGAATAACCATTCTGAAATTTGGGCAGAGTTTCAAGTTATTTACGACAAGCAATTAGCGCGAAAAGACGACGAGTTTATAACAATTGTTTCGTGGTATTTAGCAAATTTTTATTATATGTCTAAAAAATGGACATTAAACAATTTAGCTACAATATTTAATCAAGATGATTATGTTAAATGGCTCTATGCAATGCAAGGTTATGCCGCTATCAATAGCGTTTATGGGGATTTATATGATTATTTAAAGAAACAGGGACATTTTTTAAAAGCACTTGATGATGATAACTTAAAGGAAATACACGGAAGAATTATAGAAATTATAGTTATTGCTTATTTTAATAATTATGAGTCTTTCTCAGAAAAAGAGAGTTTAATTAATATTCTTTTTTCTAGGAAAAATGATGTCGAAATTAAAGAATTAATTACAAGTATTTCATCATTTTCACGGAATAAAAAAGACAGCGATAATATAAAAACTAAAGTTTTTGAATTATGGAAAAAAATACTTGATATAATTAACCTTGAAACTAAGGAAGGACGGCAAATAGCAACAAGTTTAAGCTATTGGTTTTTATTTATTGATAATATTGACGATACAAATAAGGAGTTACTTTTAAAAGTAACTCCTTATTGCAGTGATAACTATCTTTTTTTAGAAAATATTAAAAGAATTAGTCACACACAACCTAAAGAGGCTTACGATATTTTGATTAAGTTATTAGAAAAGGGCGGGTATTATAAAAATTATTCTTGTTCAGAAGATGTAATCAAAGAAATTTTACAAAATCTGATAAATCTTCCTGCTGAAGAAGGCAAAAGAAAAGCAAAAGACATAGCAAGTTTATATGCAAAAAACGGCAATGAAAATCCTTCGATATGGTTAAATGAAATTATTAACCCAATGGCAAGCACGCTTTAGAACATGGTATGAACTAGAAAAACTGAATAATCCACAACTCACGCCACAACAATTACAAAAAAACTTTCCCGATTATCACGCTTTAGAAACAGATATGTTAAGAGTCAATCAAATTTTAATTAATTACAAAACCTTATTAGCGGATTTAATTAATAACTAATAATCACGCTTACACCTTTTACTATTCAGAAAATAAAATCACCATGAATCCAGACGCAATTCAAAAATTTCGCCGTTTAGGCATTATCACTATATTACTGGTTTATACCGTTATATTAGCAGGCGGTATTGTCAGAGCTTCAGGTGCGGGCATGGGTTGTCCTGATTGGCCGACTTGTTTTGGGCAATGGATACCGCCCACAGAAGAAGCGCAATTACCTAATAATTACCATGAGATTTATGCAAAGCGCGGTTATCAAAATACCCAATTCAATCCTGTAAAAACATGGACTGAATACAGTAATCGTTTAGTCGGGGCAACGTTGGGGATATTTGTATTATTAACCGCGTGGTCGGCGAGAATTTATTTAAAAGGTGATAAAACTATTTTTTATTTAGCTTTAAGCACTTTATTTTTAGTGGGCTTTCAAGGATGGTTAGGCTCAAGTGTGGTTGCCAGTAATTTAAAACCGTTAATGATAACCACGCACATGCTGGTCGCTTTATTAATTGTCGCATTATTAATTTATACCATTACACGCTCTCAGCGTGATACTTTAAAGCAAATTGATACTTCGATTTTATCGGATAAATTTAAAAGCGTTTTAACTGCGGCATTATTAATGACCTTATTACAAGTTTCAATGGGAACGCAAGTCAGAGAAGCTATCGATTTTATTGCCAATGAACACAGTTATATTGCCAGAAGTGAATGGCATAATGATTTTCCTATGATTTTTTATGTGCATCGTTCCTTTTCATCAATTATTTTATTTACTAATTTATGGTTGGTGTGGCAATTACGCAAAGCCTATCCACAATCTAATATTTTAGTGCGTGGCGGCTTATTATTAGCAGGTTTAGTGATTACTGCGATTTTAGCGGGGATTAGTTTAGATAGATTAGGTTTTCCTGCCATTGCTCAACCGATTCATTTATTAATGGCGAATATTATTTTTGGTACCCAATTCTTTTTATACAGTTGTTTAAAATTAACTGCTAAATAGTATTAACAAAACCTGCTACGTTTTAACAACGTAGCAGGTTTTATTCTAAGACTTGAAAGAAAGTTTCATTTTCTTTAATCATCCCTAATTCATCTCTTGCGCGTTCTTCTAAGGCTTCTTGTCCGTGGCGCAAATCTAACACTTCAGCGTATAGAGATTCATTACGCTGTTTTTTTTCTTCTACTTGGGCTTTTAAATCATTCAAACGTTGTTGATAACTTTGAATTTGCTCAATACCGCCATCGCCTAACCATAAGCGATATTGTAGATGGGTAATTAAAGCCAATAAGATAATAATGAGGAAGGTTTTCATAGATTTACTTTATTCCAATCTTTAGCGCGAACATCCAGTTAATTTAAAAGCAGTTTGTGTTAAATCATCATCTACATGTATTGTCTTATTCTTCTATTGTAGAACTGTAGAATGTACTGACAAAAGAAATGTATAGTATTCGTCATTGATTGTATCCTATTATAAAGACGTTGCCGTGCAACGTCTCTACACCATTAAAAGCAATTACAAATCGATTTCTAAACCATCATAAGAGACTTCAATACCCGCCTCAGTTAATAATCGGTATTGCTCAGAATCTTCATCTAATATGGGATTGGTATTATTAATATGAATTAATAATTTTCTAGCATTAGGGACGCTATTTAATACTTCAATCATACCGCCCTCACCTGATTGAGGTAAATGCCCAATTTCACGCGCTTTCTTTTGACTAATTTGTTGAACGCACATTTCATCATCAGTCCAAAAAGTACCATCCACTAATAAACAATCCACGTTTAGCATTGCCTCCATCACATGCGGCTCTATTTCACCAAGGCCGGGGGCATAATAAACTTTTTTACCTGTAGAAATCTGCTCAATAATCACGCCGATATTATCGCCATCGTGCGGGTCATAGCGATGTGGTGAATAAGGCGGAGCTTTACTTTTCAGTGCGTGGGCATAAAAACGGCAATCTTCAATGTCAGGCACAGTAAAACTACTGCCATCTAAAGGAATCGGGTGATGTTGTACGGTGCAGTAGTGTTCTAGCATGGTAAATAGTGGAAAACCTGAGCTTAAATCGCGTTTAACCATATCGGTGCAGTACACGTTTAAGGGCTTGCCTTCGCGTAACATCAACATACCTGTGCAGTGGTCAATTTGCGCGTCAATTAAGATAACAGCGCGAATGCCTGTGTCGCGAATGCCTTCTTTGGGCTGAATGGCAGGAAAGGCTTCCAGTTGAGCGCGAATATCGGGGGAGGTGTTAAACAATACCCAGTTTTTGTTATCGGTACTAATAGCAATTGATGATTGAGTGCGGGCTTTACCGTTGAGGGTTTGGGCGCGTAAGCGATGGCAGTTGTGACAATTACAGTTCCATTGCGGAAAACCGCCGCCTGCCCCTGAACCTAAAACGCGAATTTTCATGACGAATCTCCAAAGAAAAAGATTCCATGATACGGTCTTAGTAATCACTGAGCAAAAAAAAGGGGTTCGTAAAGAACCCCTTTTTTGTGACTCAACCGTAAAAATTAACGGTTGTAGATGTACATGGTCACTTCAAAACCGAAACGTAAATCAGTATAGCTTGGTGTTTCCCATTTCATAATCGTAACTCCGAAGTTGTTGTTGTGTTTTGACGTTCAATCTCACCCGCGTGAAGAACGAACGCCGTAAATTATAATCGATTGCGCTAGAAAGTGTTACATCATCGTGATAGCGGCCGAGAAAAAGCATAGTCTGCCTACTTACAATAATGGTGTTTTGACTAAATAAAGGTGTCACTAAAGCAAATAGGGTCGTTAAATTTGAATAGTCACATGAGATTTTATTCTAAGAGACAGCGCGTTTATTTTTATTAATAGGCACAGAAATAATGGCATAAAATGCGGCGAGACTAGCTAAAAAATGTTTAATCGTATGTCCACTGATAAAGCCAATTGTTTCTAACAGTTGTTTATCAAAATGTTCAAATAATTTAGCTGTAGCATATAATCCAAGCGATATTAATAATAAATTTCCATGCAGATATTTAGATTTAAATAGCAATAAAATCACAGGAATTAACAGCATTGGTAAAAATTGTACAAGAACATATAATCTAAGGTCGCCAATACCGTTCTTTTCTGTCCAATACCAATAAATGATAGAACTTATTCCTATAGCTAAAAATAACCATAAAATGGGCGATTTATTATTTGATATTATTCGCTCATCAACTAATATAGAAAATAAAGCCATAAAAGCCACTGTCATAGGCAATCTATCCCACAATAAGGATGAATTGGATGGATTATAGTGGTAATAAGCCGAACCTATACCCACTAAAAAAACACCTGTACAAAGTGCCTTATAGCCACTTTTACTTTTGGGTTCTATTAAATAATGACCTCGCCAAAAACCATATAAGCCTATTAATAAAAAAGGAAGGTTTGAAAAGATATTCCAAAAATTATGAATACCTATTATTTCACGACTATCAGCAAAATTATGATAGGTTAGGTCTTGTGGAATTCTTCCAAAAAACAGCACAATAACAATTGAGAAAATTGTTATCAACAAAAGAATTTTAATCCGATGATTATAAATTGTCATATTATTTCGGTAGTGCCTCAAAAGAGTAGGATTAAAAAAGATTTTGACACACAAAGAGCCAACAACAATCGAGTGCATGTGTCAGATTTTGAAAAACAAATCGTTTTTCTAGTTAGTCTTTTTATTCACGTTCTTAAATCTAAGTTTTTACGTTCTATTCGTTGAGTACCTATTTTTCCGTTTGCAATGCAAAGGTGTGAATCTTATTTTCCAATAACTACCCCAAGCATCACTATGAAGTTTATCTATCAAATAACTGGGTAGTTTTGAGATGAGTTTTTTATAGGTTTCATCGGTTCTTTTTCCAAAAGTAAACGCTAATACTTTGCGACTTTCTTTTTCTATGTAACCATAATCAATATTGATTTTTTTCTTCTGTACAAAGCTCGATTGTTCATCGGCTTCTGCGCTAACATACGGTTTTATATCGATATTTTCTTTTTCTTTTAATAACTTATCAATTAACTCTTCATTAATATCTTTTACTTCAGGCTCTTTTTTTTATTTCTCGAATCACCGTGTTTTGACTAATGCCTAAAACCCTCGCCACTTCCATTATGTGCCATTGGTATTATTCTTTCCTTTATACCTGCTTCACAGGCTTTGTTACTATAACCTAACTGAAATACACTTTTGCAATCATTACATCGACATCGTCTATGCCCTCTTTGCTTTCCATGAAAGTGTACGTTTTCACTGAAACATTTTTTACATCTTATTTTTAGACTCGCCATCTTTTTATATCTACTGTTGTGATTTTTTAGGTAGTGCATCAAAAAAGTAGGTTAGTTAATATTAAACCTTTCGGAGTTCAAACCTAGGTTTGAACTCCAGCTAAAATGGCGTTTTGTTAAAACCTACTCTTTTGAAGCACTACCATTTTTTATAGTATGAATTTTTTATACAAGCTACCCTTTTG
>JBAQSX010000102.1:0-11176 GCA_049296695.1 Methylococcaceae bacterium
CGGCTATCGCCTATTGCACCTTACGAGTTACGAAGCTAACAATATAAATAGATACCAAAAAGATATTTTTTTAAAACCTTTTAGAATCTGTTAAGATAATCAAAATTGGAGAATATTTTTTAATAAAATAAACAAGTTATTTTTGGGGAAACACTATGAGCGCGACAAAACACGCAGGTAGTGCCTCAAAAGAGTAGGTTTTAACAAAATGCCATTTTAATTGGAATTCAAACCTAGGTTTGAACTCCAGAAATTTCGATATTAACTAACCTACTTTTTTGATGCACCACCAACACGCAATGACTTTAAGACTTTCGCAAGATGTGACTGAACAAATTACCAATGCTGCAAAAGAAATTGGTATCTCTACACAAGAATTAATTAGACGGGCTATTGGCACAGAATTGTTTTTAATTGAAGAAAAAAAGGTAGGCTCACGTTTTTTTGTTGAAAGCAAAAACGAAAAAGTCAAAGAGATTATCTTAAGATGATATTTTAATTAAGGTGTAATATGTCTGATGAAAATGAAGAGCTTATATCGATAGATACAGTTGATACTGAAGAAATTGACATTATTGATACTATTGCGCCTCAATTAGATATGCAAGATTATCACATCAAAAAAATCTCGATAACCAAGAGTTTTTAACGAAATCGTGGGCAAGCATAACAGGGTTTGTGATTATTGTACCTATATCAACAGTTTTATGCGGTGTTATTACTGTAGAACAATTAGAGAAAATTTATTCGTTAGTACTCACACCTGTTATGGCAATTCTTGGCAGTATAGCGGGCTATTATTTTGGTAAGAGTAAAATCGAATAGCATCAAGTTATTTTTAAATTCTTTTATTTAAATTGTTAGTGTTTAAAAAGCTCACCTTGTTCTACACACTTCACTATTTTATTAATTTTTTTGGAGGAAAAAATGAAAAAAAGAAAAGTTGGTATTTTAATTCTTCATGGAATAGGCAACCAAGAAAAAGATTACTCAATGGAATTGCAAGTAAATATTGAAAACGTGATAAATGGTGTTTGTGCAGTTCAGGAAGTTGTATATGCTGACGTATTTGGTAGACCCGACGATGAAAATAACAACAATTCTAAAAGAGAAAAAAAATCGTTGGAATCTAGTTATTCTTGGCAAAGAATAACTAGATGTATCAGAAAACAATTCATTTATATTTTGGGAGATGCGACTTCCTATAAAGATAAAGTTGGATATATCAACGTTCATAAACGACTATCTAAAGCCATAGCTATTCTCAAAGGAAAATTAGATGATGATGCCCCAATTATCGTAGTGGCACATTCATTGGGAGTTATGGTTATTTCGGATTACATTTATGATGAACAAAAGGGAATAAATAGAACAACTTTACACCAAAACAAAATTGCTGATAATTTAAAGGCAATTGTTTCTTTCGGATGTAATATTCCATTATTCGAGACTGGACATGAGGAAACGGTTTCAATAAAAAAACCTAATCTAAAATTTAGATGGTTAAATTTTTATTCACCTTTTGATGTACTTGGATATAAGATGTCCAATTATTATGACAGAGAATATTACAACAAAAAACCACCCGATTTTATAGAAGATAGAGAAATATGTTCTGGTGGCATATTGTGTTCATGGAATATTTTTTCACATATTAGTTATTGGAGAGATGAAGAAATCGCATCCACAATTGCTGAACTTATTAAATAACTCGTAAGGCGCAATAGCGTAGCATATTGCACCGTATGTAAAACTCATCATACCGTGCAATACGGCTATTGCACCTTACGCGTTAATAAATTATAAACAGTGGAGATAAATATAATGCCGCGCATTGCTTTCTTTTTTGGGATTTCTATTTATATGTATTTAGATAACCACGGTGTACCGCATTGTCATGGTATTTATGGTGATTATGCGGGCTCATTTTCTATTGAAACAGGTGAGTTATTATCAGGACAAGTGCCGCCGAAATAAACCAAAAAAATTAAAGATTTTATTCTTGCTAATCAAATTGAATTAATGGAAAAATGGAATGAACTCAGCAATTAAAATTATTAAGGTTAGAGCTGAATTGCCTTATACGCTTTATGTCACCACACACGATTGCCAAGAAATAAAATTAGATTTAACGCCGTTAATTGAATCGCGCGAGGTTTTTTGGCGACTTAAAAATTTTCGTTATTTTCGTAACGTAGCTATTGACCCGTTGGGTGGATTATATTGGTTAGAAGGTGAAGATATTTCACCCACTAAAATATTTTGTTATACAATAAAATAATGCAAGGTACTAATAAAAATCCCCTGTTATTGTTTAATAACGGGGGATTTTTATTTTATTGTGCAATAACTGAATTTAAATCAAGCGGCGTGTTATCTTTCGATTCATTTTTTGCGGTGCGACAATCTTGTAAATATTGATAATCCACTAATAATTCAATTAGTGTGCAATACTCTTCAAAAGGTAAAACAATAAATTCGTTTTTACAGTTCTTTGTTATTAGTTATTAGTTGCGGGTGTAGTGTTAATACAGACAACTAAATCGTAAATTGTAATATGAAACGCCTCTTGCATCTTACGGGTTTGCAATAGCCAAGCTAACTGAGTTAGTATTCATTTAACCTCCTCTTTTAATATTATGATACCGTCAACAGCGGAGAGGAGTCCCTATTATTAACACACACGATAAGACTAAAATTTCGTAGGAATAACACTATGGCAAAGAAAGAATCACGCGGTATTTGCATATTTTGCGGCGAAGCATTCGCTAAACGTAGCATGACTAAACATCTTACTGGCTGTAAAAAACATCAGGAAGTTATTGAAACCGTCAATGCTGGCAACGCTAAAGAGGAAACTTTATATCATCTGGTTATTCAAGACCTTTATTTGAAAGACTTCTGGTTGCACCTAGAAATAAATGGTAATGCGAAATTAAAAAAATTGGATGAGTATTTACGAAGCATTTGGCTGGAGTGTTGCGGTCATTTGAGCCAATTCTCAATTGGCGGCTGGAGTGGCAATAAAATTGCCATGTCAAAATCTGTGCAAAGCATTTTTGATCGCAGTAACGAATTGGTACATATTTACGATTTTGGAACGTCTTCGGAAACACTGATTAAAGTTGTCGGCAAACGCTCAGGCAAACCGTTAAGCAAACATCCCATTATGTTCATGGCACGGAATGAAATGCCAGTCGTTATTTGTATGGAATGTGAACAACCCGCCCGATGGTTATGTTCCGAATGTATTTATGAACATGATGAAAGCGGTTTCTTATGCGATGAACACGCCCAAAACCACCCGCATGATAATTACGGCGAGCCTATTGAGTTGGTTAATTCGCCACGCATGGGTATGTGTGGTTATGAAGGTCCCGCAGAACCGCCTTATTGATTATTTGGTAGTGCATCAAAAAAGTTATCTTGCAAACATAAGGTGCTAATAAAAAGCCCCCGTTATTATTTAATAACGGGGGCTTTTTATTATTATTTACAATCACACCACGGTTTGCGCGTTTGCCAATTATCAGGAAATCCCATTGCGTTATGAGTTTCATTATCCATTGTATTTAATAATTCAATTAATCTTTTTGTCCATGATGTGTTTGGACTGGTTGCTTTAAGTAACCTTTCAATAATAACAAGATAGTTATATAAATGTTTATCCAACTGACTGTCATTTATATAAATCAGTTCGCTTTTGATTTTGTCAATACTGGGTAATGTAACGACAATGATTCGATTCCATAAACGTTCATGATGAGCGCAAATATTGCGTAATTCTGATAAAGCACGGAACACTGTTTTAACAATTTGAATGTTTGGCAAATTAAAAAATTTTGCAATGTTGTCTTTAATTTTATTATCTTTGGTATTAGCAAACCATAAAGAAATCTCACCAAAACTCATGACTTCTACCGCCGCCCAAATTGGTGGCAACTTTGGGGAATTGTATTTTGTTTTATAATGAATAATATAAGGAGCGGGGCTTTTTTTATTAAAACTTTTATTGATTTTATCTATAGATTTTTTGTAGTCTTGCTGAGATGTAAATAAATTTTCTTGTGTATAGGCGTGACTGCCATATTTTAGTGATAATTCTTGACTCCATTTTGCTCTTAAAGCCACTTCAATGCGTTCAAGGGCTTCTAATATTAATAAGCGCAATTTACGGTCAAATATATAACTATCTAATATGTTATCAAAAGTAGTATTGGGTTTAAATTTATCGTCAGAAAATGACAAATAGTTATGCCAATAAACGCTTAAACGATGATAAGCAATTGATGACAAGTAACGTTCTAGTTTTTGTTTATCACAAATAAGACCTTTATCTAATAATAACTGTGATTGTTCTGCGATTGTTTGTGGTATTTTGTTATAGGTATTCATATTTTTTAGCCAAAAAAAACCCTCCGATTATGAGCTTCTTTCAAGTAAGAGTTTTATTTTTACTATTAAGAGTCGCTTGGAGGGTGTTGTCGATTAAAATTATACTATTTTTCTTAATAAATGCAAATGCTAAAATTTGCATCACTAAAACAAAAAATCCCGCGTTATTGTTTAATAACGGGGGGTATTTTATTGTGCAATAACTGAATTTAAATCAAGCGGCGTGTCATTTTTCGATTTATTTTTTGCGGTGCGACAATCTTGCAAATTTTGATAATCCGCTAAAACTGAATCTAAATCAAGCAGTGTGTTATTTTTCGATTCATTTTTCGCGGTGCGACAATTTTGCAAATTTTGATAATCCGCTAATAATTCAATTAGTGTGCAATACTCTTCAAAAGGTAAAACAACAAATTCATTTTTGCCGTTCTTTGTTATTAGTTGTGGGTGTAGTTTCAACATAGTTAATAATTATTGCGCCATATGTGAAACTTATCATGCCGTGCAATACGGCTATCGCACCTTACGAGTTGGAGTTAGAACTTACAAACGAAAAAATATTTTAGGTTTCCTTTGTAACCACAGGAAAAGCATCCAAATCGACATTAATATACAATTTTGAACCATCAAGTGATTCAGATTCTGTTTGAACTAGAACCTGTAAGTATTTGCATCCTTCGGGAATTTCAATATTATTTAAAGTAACCGCTATTGTTATAGCAAGCCTTGTTGCATCGCCATTGGTTTTATCTAGTGCTGAATCGTAATCTACAGCGTCTTGTTGCAAGTTTGCCAACACAAAACCATCGTCTCTGACTATTTTAAAAGCTAATTTCTTAATTGGATTATCTACTTCAGTAACAATCGTTGTATAAACGGCAATTCGATGAAGGGCAATAGGTAATGAGGGTATTGTTATAGCATTTGTATAAATACCCATCAGCGATGGTTTATTGCCTAATTCTTGACGAATATCATCACACCATAGTGCATGAACCCAGCGATTAGTCATGATTAGCCTCTTGTTGTGTTGTTTTTCGTGTGTTGTCCCACGCCTCAAAAAATAAGTTTAGTTCGACGTTTAGTGCAATAGCCATTTTTGCCGCAACACTTATTGATGGCTCATGTTTGCCTGATTCGTACCGAGAAATATGTGGCTGTTCTATACCACAAAGCTTTCCAAGTTGAGCTTGTGACAACCCAGCATTAAGTCTAAGTGATGCTAAGGTCGGCATATCATTATAAAATGTTTCAGAAACCCACTTTCTGGCTTGACTCAATTGATTTGCACTTTCTGAATCTACTTCTAATGATTTAATAAGTTTATCAAATTCAGAAGTTGAAGCAGATGGGTTGGTTGTTTTAGTAGCATCAAGATTATATATTTTGCACGGTGCGCTGTTTTTTGCCTGAATGCCACTTCCCTCTGGAACGAGAAACACTTGTATAGTCCCATTGTTTCCGTAAGCGCATATCACCTTAGATATCAGGGAATTCTGTTGCGATACGTTGTGTAATTCGTTTTCTAATTGGGTCATTTTTGTCGTCATAATTCAAGTTTCCTCTATGGACAATTGCCATGATGTGATAATTTTTGTCATGCCAATCGTAAATGTAGAGCAATCGGTACGCTAAACCTTTCTCCTCAAGATTCCATGCTCTAAGTCTCCAAACAGGCTTGCATTCAATGTTCTGAATACTTAACCATTTTTTTACTGAAATCGGTTCACTTTTATCATCACCAAAACCATGTTCAAGTAACTTTTCTATGAGATGAGTATCTGCTTGTAATTGCTGGATAAAAGCCGCTAGCTTAATGCCATCATTCCTGTTAGATTGCAATATGCTATTTAAATCTGCTGTAGCGTCATCATGAACATGAATCATAATATACCATATTTGATATTAATTAAAATTATCCTTCAAGCAATAATGCTTTATTGAATCATATACTGCTATAAAAATAGTCTATAAACAAATTAGGCTTGATGGTATGGTGTTTCTAGGCAAGCTAACATACTTTAATAAAGAATAAAAAAGCCCCGATTACATTTCTGTAATCGGGGCTTTTTCATTTAAAACGTTAGAGTTTTAAAGCAACAGCATTAATCAATCACTGATTAATACATTCCGCCCATACCACCCATGCCGCCCATACCACCCATGTCGCCCATACCCGCGCCATGTGCGTGTTTATCTTCACTTGGTGCTTCGGCAATCATCACCTCAGTGGTGAGCATTAAACCAGCCACAGAAGCCGCGTTTTGCAGAGCAGTACGGGTGACTTTTGCAGGGTCTAAAATACCCATTTCAATCATATCGCCATATTGACCAGTTGCCGCGTTGTAACCGTAGCTACCTGTGCCTTTTTGCACTTCGTTAAACACAACCGAAGGCTCATCACCCGCGTTGCCCACGATTTGACGCAATGGCTCTTCCATAGCGCGGCGTAAAATGTTAATACCTACGCTTTGGTCGTGGTTTGCACCTTCTAAACCAATTAATGCTGATAAAGCGCGAACTAAAGCAGTACCACCGCCTGCCACTACGCCTTCTTCAACAGCGGCACGGGTTGAATGCAGCGCATCTTCAACGCGAGCTTTCTTTTCTTTCATTTCAATTTCAGTTGCCGCGCCCACTTTAATGACCGCAACGCCGCCAGCTAATTTAGCTAAACGTTCTTGTAATTTTTCTTTGTCGTAATCAGAAGTCGCTTCATCGGCTTGCACGCGGATTTGAGCAACACGCGCTTTGATTTGGTCTTCTGAACCAAAACCGTCAATGATGGTGGTGTTGTCTTTAGTGATTTGCACACGTTTAGCTGTACCTAACATAGACAAGTCAGCTTTTTCTAAGCTCAAGCCTACTTCTTCTGCAATCACCACGCCGCCTGTTAATACTGCGATGTCTTCTAACATGGCTTTACGACGGTCGCCAAAACCGGGAGCTTTAACAGCGGCAACTTTCACTATTCCGCGAATAGTGTTGACTACTAAAGTGGCTAAGGCTTCGCCTTCAACGTCTTCGGCAACGATTAATAAGGGGCGACCTGATTTAGCAACGGCTTCTAAAATGGGTAACATGTCACGAATGTTTGAGATTTTCTTTTCGTAAATCAAAATCATCGGGTCATCTAACTCAACGCTCATGCTGTCTTGTTTGTTGATGAAGTAAGGTGATAAGTAGCCACGGTCAAACTGCATCCCTTCAACCACGTCTAAGGAATTATCTAAACCTGTACCTTCTTCAACGGTGATAACGCCTTCTTTGCCGACTTTTTCCATAGCATCGGCAATGATTTGACCGACTGATTCGTCAGAGTTAGCTGAAATTGAACCCACTTGGGCAATCGCTTTGCTGTCTGAGCAAGGAATAGCAGAGGCTACGATGGCTTCAACGGCTTTATTCACGGCTAAATCAATACCGCGTTTTAAATCCATTGGATTCATGCCAGCGGCAACGGCTTTTAAGCCTTCATTAACAATAGATTGCGCTAATACAGTCGCAGTGGTTGTACCGTCACCTGCTACATCTGAGGTTTTAGACGCAACTTCTTTCACCATTTGCGCGCCCATGTTCTCGAATTTATCTTTTAATTCGATTTCTTTAGCGACTGATACGCCGTCTTTAGTAATGGTCGGTGCGCCATAGCTTTTGTCTAAAATCGCGTTACGACCTTTAGGGCCTAAGGTTACTTTTACTGCGTTGGCTAAAATGTTCACGCCGCGTGCCATACGAATACGCGCGTCATCACCAAATAATACGTCTTTTGCTGCCATTGTTTTTATTCCTAATTCTTTAAGTTTATGTGATTAATAAGTCTCGTGGAGTGCAAGCTTTGCTTGCAAGTCAGGCAAAGCCTGACCTCCAGATTTAGCCCAAAATGCCCATGATGTCGTCTTCGCGCATGACGATTAATTCTTCGCCATCGACTTTAACTTCGCTACCTGAATATTTACCAAAAATCACTTTGTCGCCGACTTTAACGTCTAACGCGCGAACTGTGCCGTTATCTAATTGTTTGCCGTTACCTACAGCTAATACAACGCCTTGGCTGGGTTTTTCAGTGGCAGAACCGGGTAATAAAATACCGCCTGCGGTTTTGGTTTCTTCTTCAACACGTTTAACGATAACGCGGTCATGTAAAGGACGAATGCTCATTTAATAACTCCTAACAGTGAAAGTGGAATGGTTTTGTTATGACTACCGACTTAAGGATTGAAGGCGGTAATTTCAAGGGTTTTGCTTTTTGCCGTGTTCTTTGGCATTCTGCTTGGCATCAATTTTTATTAGGTAAAACGCATGAACGACACGCAATTATTACGCTACAGCCGTCAAATTTTATTGCCCCAAATAGATATAGAAGGGCAACAAGCCCTACTCAATGCCAAGGTGCTAATTGTGGGCGCGGGTGGTTTAGGTTGCCCTGCTGCCATGTATTTAGCCTCAGCGGGTGTGGGCAGTTTGACCTTATATGATGATGACCAAGTGGAACTGTCCAACTTGCAACGGCAAATCGCTCATCACACCGCTGATATAGGGACAGCCAAAGTGATTTCAAGCCAAAGCACGCTGAAAAATTTAAACCCTGAGATAAAAGTGACTGCGGTGCAGGCGCGTTTGCAAGGCGAAACCCTGCAAAATGAAGTGCTTAACGCCGATGTGGTGTTGGATTGTTCGGACAATTTCACTACCCGATTTTTGTTAAATCGAGCCTGTGTTGAGCATAAAACGCCGTTAGTGTCTGGCGCGGCGATTCGTTTTGAAGGGCAAGTGAGTGTGTTTGATAAACGGCAAGCGGACAGTCCTTGTTATAACTGTTTGTATCAAGATAATGGTGAAGAGCAGGTGAATTGCGCCACGCATGGGGTGGTGTCGCCCATTGTGGGAATAGTGGGCAGTATTCAGGCAATGGAGGCAATTAAATTAATTATTGGTATTGGTGATAATTTAATGGGGCGGTTATTAGTGATTGATGGGCTGGCAATGGAGTTTACTAGTTTAAGATTGAAGAAAAATCCATTATGCCCAAGTTGCGCTTAAATTTATCTGGAGTTCAAACCTAGGTTTGTACTTTAAATTAATAGCGGCTTTTATGCTTAAAAAAGGAATACATACGCCAGCACATTTATTTATTGATAATGCCGCGTATTTTATAACTAGCTCTATTTATCAAAAAAGAAAATTATTGGCTTTAGATAGAGTAAAAGAACCTTTAATTAAAACAATTACTGCGTGTTTAAATGAAAAACAATGGCAATTACATCACTGGGTTATTTTAGATAATCATTATCACTTGTTAGTACATAGTCATAATGCAACTGATATGACAAAAACAATGCGTAAAATCCATGTATTATCGGCACAGTTAATACATTTGTGAGCAACCGATTTATTGGAATTATTGTCCGCGTGATGAACGAGATTATTTAATTCGCTTAAATTATCTATTCTTTAATCCGATTAAACACGGTTATGTGACTAATTTACATGATTATCCTTTTTCTAGTTTTCACCAATTTATAGAAAATCAAGGGCGTGAATTATTAGTGAATCAAGTTAAGACGGTTAATGATTATAAAACATTAATTTTAGATGAAGATGATTTTTAAAGAGACAAACCTAGGTTTGAACTCCAAAATTAATAGTCTTGCATTACAAAGACATTGGAATCCAAACCTAGGTTTGGACTCCATTTCAATATCTCTTTTGTTTATTATCGCTAATAAAACTAAATTAATGGAAAAATGGAATGAACTCAGCAACTAAAATTATTCAAGTCAGAGCGGAATTACCTTATACGCTTGTGTGTTACAAAGCAGGATTCTCAAGAAATTAAATTAGATTTAACGCCTTTAATTGAAACCCGCGAGGCTTTTTGGCGACTTAAAAACTTTCGTTATTTTCGTAACGTGAGTATTGACCCGTTAGGTGGCTTATGTTGGGCAGAAGGTGAGGATATTTCACCGAGTAAAGTTTTTTATTATGCAACAGGATTGCAGGATTAATAGGATAGTTCTAAAAAGTTTATATCCGTATGAAACAAAACACGTTTATAATTATTGATAGTTTGGCGATGCAATTTAATAGTTTGCGTTTAAAAAAAATCCACATTGTGTGGTGTGTAGTAAATAATTTTTTCAAGTGAGGATAATATGGACAACTCTATTTATTTGGGTATTTTTGTTGCAATTGTGATTGTTGCTGGCTTATTTTTAAGCGGAAAATTTAAACTTTCTTTAAGTAAAAATAAATTGAATGTCGAAGCCAAGAAAGAAAAAACAAAAAATGTTATTTCTGCAACTAATATCACCAATAAATCAGAAGTAAAAATTAAAAAGGGCGATAATCATGATATTACTGTCGATAAAATAGACGGTGAATCTAAAGTGGATATTCAATAATTTATAACCGCTTGTTTTTATGAAGTGACCAGTTATTAAGGTGAGAATAATTTTATGCGGAACTTGTTTAAATGGAATTGGTTTAAAAAGAAATCTTCAACTCATATTCATGACGTAAAAGAACACTCTACCGTTCAATCATTAACGAATAGTTCACTCGTTAATAAAAATACTAATGCAGGCAATTATAGTGAAGGTAATATGATTGACAGCAATAGTGCTAATAGAGACTTTATTCAAAATAATACTTATTAGACTTGTTGCGACAGAATAAAATAATATAAAATACTCGGATTTTATAATAAATGATAGCGAAATAAATATGAAAATATCAACAAAAGACTTAAAAAATAAAAGACAATGGAAATCAGCAACAG
>JBAQSX010000103.1:0-4885 GCA_049296695.1 Methylococcaceae bacterium
TGCTTGCAATGCAAGCAAAGCCTGCACTCCAACTTAATTATCACAATAATAATTTAAGCAGGTTTTAAAATACTATACCAAAAAGGCAAAGTTATCGCGCTCATTGCCGTGGTAATAGTGACAATCATGGCATATAAATAACTATCTAAGCGATAACGGTCACATAAAACCACGCCTATTAACATACAAGGCATGGCAATATCTAAAATAGCCGCCGCTTTGTCATTAGTATCTAAAGGTAAATAACGGGCTAAATAAAAAGCAAATAAAGGCATAATCGCTAATTTAATAACCGCGACGGTTAATAAATAAGGTAGATTACGCACACTAATTGCCGTCCAACTCAATGCCAAACCTAAAGAAAATAACATTAAAGGAATAACTGCGCCACTGAGTTTTTGTAATAACTGCATAAACCACAGCGGCGCGGTAATATTATTCATATTTAAAACAACTGCAATTGCCATTGCCCAAAATGGCGGGGTATTTAAAAAAGAAAATACCGATTTGGGTTTTTCGGATTCATCCTGACCATAATGCCGCGCAATCATGATTCCAAAAGTAAATAAATAAGGCGCACAGGCAAATAAATCAATTTGAATAGCAACTGAACGCGCCCAAGAACCAAATACTTGCTCTAAAATGGGCAGGCCCAAATAAGTAACATTACCAAAAGCGGCCGCCAAAATCACCGCGCCTAGGCGATAATTATCAAAACGCAATAACTTACCTATCAGCCACGCGCAAGCGATTGCCACGCTAATACTACTTACCGTTAAGAGCATGAAATACAAAGACTTTACGCCAATATCGGCTTGCCATAACACGTTTAAAATCATCGCGGGTAAAAAGTAGTAGTAGACTAGGGTGGTTACTACGTTTCTAATCTCAATCGCGCCTAGTCCTGCGGGTTTGAAAAATCGCCAGACACCACCTGCCGCAATCAGCAGTGCCATTTGTAATAAAGTTGTGGTCATTAGAATTTTTAAGTAGTTAAGGATGAATTTTAGCATTCACCGCGTAGCTGAGTTCGAGTAAACTATGCGGCTGGCTGTTTTTTTTGTTTTAAGGAGTTTTGTGATGAATCGTTTATTTGCGGTATTACTGGCGTTATTAGGTGTTAATTCTGCCGCGTCTGCCCAAAACCTAGCAAGTGTTTCGCCAACTGAAGCGGCGAGTTTGCACGCTGAAAAAAAAGCGGTAATTATTGATGTGCGTGAAGAGAATGAATGGCAAGCCCAGCATATTGCAGGGGCGATTCATATTCCTTTAGGACAATTAGAACAACGTTTAGCGGAATTAAAACCTTATCAATATGAAAAAGTGATTACTCAATGTCGCAGTGGTAAGCGTTCTGCTCAAGCGGCTTCAGTATTACAAGCCGCAGGTTTTGATAAAGTTTATAATATGGAAGGTGGATTAATGGCGTGGGAAAAACAAGGTTTAAAGGTTGAATAATAATATTACTCTTTAAGGATAATCATTATGGCATACAGCGATTTTGATTTAAAAAAAGTTAAACAAAAACTCGGTGTTAAATTAATTGAGCAAGAAAACTTATTTTCTGATATTACCGCTGTTGCCATTAGTGCTTATTTAAAAGAAACTTTAACTGAAAATCTACCATTAGCCAGAGCCATTAATACTGAAAAAGCCCGTTCAGAACTGATTATTGCCAATGTTTTAGTAGAATTACGCAAAATTTTACAGCATAAAATCAGTTTATTTTCAGGGATTGAATTTAATGTGGATAAAGATAAAGGCTTGAATGGTTTTTGTGATTTTATTATTAGTCAATCCTCTGAGCAATTAGTATTAAGCAGTCCTGTTGTTGCCTTAGTGGAAGCTAAAAATGAGAATATTATCGGTGGTTTAGGTCAATGTATTGCTGAAATGGTAGCGGCAAATTTATTTAATCAAGCCGAGCAAGATAATACTATCACAACCTTATACGGTGTGGTGACAACAGGCACAACATGGAAGTTTTTAAAAATGACAGATAGCTATGTTTATATTGATTTAGATGAATATGCTATTGAACATATCGATAAAATCATGGGTATTTTATTGGCGATGATTAAATAACAAATTAAAGGTTGAATAAGTGCATACCAATTTATTAATTGCTTTAGCCAATATTGTTGAAAATCCTATTACTGATTTAGTCGCGCATTATCAAGGTTCAAATCGCGCTAATAATATGGGGTCGGCTTTAGAAACCTATATTAAAGATATATTTTGTTATTCAATTCACCAAGCGGATGACGCTATACATAGCGATTTCTTTTCTTATTTGGGTAATCAAAATAATCCGCCCGATATGGTTATTAGAGACGGTGACGCAATTGAAGTTAAAAAAATTGAAAACCCAACTTCGGCATTAGCGTTGAATAGCTCTTATCCTAAAGATAAACTGCATTATGACGATTCGAGAATTACTGATTATTGTAGACAATGTGATTTTCCTAATACTTGGCAAGAAAAAGATATTATTTATGTGATAGGTGTTGCACCTAAAAATACTAATAAACTAAGCGCGTTATGGTTTGTTTATGGGACTTGTTATGCCGCTGATAGACGTATTTATAAACGAGTCGCAGATAAAATATCGCAAGGGATTCAAGAAATACCCGATGTGGAATTTATAGAAACTAACGAACTGGCAAAAGTTAAAAAAGTTGACCCATTAGGTATTACCGATTTAAGAGTGCGTGGTATGTGGCATATTGATAATCCACTTAAAGTATTTAAAGAATTTGTCAGTAATAATAAATCCAGTTTTAATGTTCATGCCATTTTGCTCAAAGATAAATATGATGCGTTTCCTCAAACCGATATTAGCCGTTTAGAAAATCTACAAAATGCTAATTTAAGTATTAGCGATATAAAAATTAAATCACCCAATAACCCCGCACAACGTTTGGAAGCTAAGTTAATCAGTTATGTACAATAAAATAAATATCGCCGCTTTATTTAGCGGCGCGGGTGGTTTGGATTTAGGTTTTAAACAAGCAGGATTTAACGTTACTTGGGCTAATGAATATGATGCGAGTATTTGGGCAACTTATCAATATAATCATCCAAAAACGCATTTAGATAAACGCAGTATTACCGCCATTGCCGCGAGCGATTTGCCCGATTGCATGGGTATTATTGGCGGGCCGCCGTGTCAGAGTTGGAGTGAAGCAGGTGCGGGACGCGGTATTAATGATGCGCGGGGACGATTATTTTTTGATTATATTCGGCTATTAAAAGCTAAAAAACCGTTATTCTTTTTAGCTGAAAATGTTGCGGGTTTATTATTTGATAAACACCAAAACGCTTTTAATAGTATTTTGCGTGAATTTAATCAACTCGGTTATAACGTCAGTTATTTTTTATTAAATGCCAACGATTATGGCGTGGCGCAAGATAGAAAACGGGTGATTATTGTCGGTTACGATAAACGCATGAATAAAACCTTTACGCCACCTAAAAGCGTATTACCAAAACCCGTATTAAGCGATATTATCAGCGATTTACCAGCGGCAAAACCTGCTAAAGAAAAGAATTATACCAATGGCGAATATGCCTTAAATTTTGCTAATCATGAATATATGACGGGCGGGTTTTCAAGTATTTATATGTCCAGAAATCGCGTAAGAGGGTGGCATGAGCCGTCTTTTACTATTCAAGCCAGCGGTAGACACGCACCTTTGCATCCGCAAGCCCCAAAAATGTTATTAGTAGAAACCAATAAACGCATTTTTGTACCCAATAAAGAAGCTTTATATCGGCGATTAACCATTAGAGAATGCGCTAGAATTCAAAGTTTTCCTGATAATTTTTTATTTAAATATAGCAAATTAGAAGACGGTTATAAAATGGTTGGTAACGCGGTGGCAGTAGAATTTGCAAGGCAATTAGCCAGTGTGATTTATCATGATATTAATGCTTATTTAGCTTCCACTAATATCCAATTAATGGCAAAATGCGCCTAATTCATTATTAACTATTACTATTATTATGACTTTTATTTCTCAAAACCCAATCCCTGTACGCGAACGTTTAATTATGGCATTAGATGTGCCGAGTATTGCAGAGGCGCAAGCCTTAGTTGAAGAATTAGGCGATAGCGTTATTTTTTATAAAGTCGGCATGGAATTATTTATGTGCGGCGATTATTTTAGCTTTATTGAATGGCTTAAAAAACGCAATAAAAAAGTATTTGTGGATTTAAAATTTTTTGACGTACCTGCCACCGTGGGCAGAGCTATAAAAGCCTTAAGCAGTAAAGGTGTTGATTTTGCCACGATTCACGGTAATGATGCCATTATGCAAGCCGCCGCTGAAAATAAAGGCGATTTAAAAGTATTAGCAGTCACAGCACTCACCAGTTTAGACCGAGGTGATTTAGACGATTTAGGGTTTTCCTGTGATGTGCGTGATTTAGTATTATCCAGAGCCAAAAGAGCATTAAGCATTGGTTGTGATGGCGTAGTTTCTTCGGGATTAGAAGCGCAATTATTACGCGAAAACTTAGATAATAAATTATTAGTCATAACTCCCGGAATTAGACCTGTGGATAATCGTGAAGAAGATGACCAAAAACGTGTCGTTAGTGTTGAAACTGCATTTCAAAGTGGCGCGGATTATATCGTGGTCGGCAGACCTATTCGTGATGCTGACAATCGCGTTGCTATGGCTGAAAAGATTCAAAGTCAAATCGCAGAACAGTTTAATTAACATTAACGTTCTATTCTCTTTTGTAGCCCATTTAATTGGGCTATATTATCTATCAATAATAATAATAATAATAAACCCTGCACTTAACTTATGTCTTTTGACCCTAATTTCACCTCGTCCTATTTAGTCGCTTTTATTATGGGACTGATTAGTAGTATGC
>JBAQSX010000104.1:0-2696 GCA_049296695.1 Methylococcaceae bacterium
TAATTTTAAACTAACTTGAGAAATCAGTTATCTTAAGACTACAAAATAATGTAGTTTTAATTATACCAAAAAATCTAAAATTACAATCAATATTTAGAAAAACTTGAGCTAGAAAAATAAATAAAGACGCAAGACTTTATACTACAAATTTAAGATTTTTATTGTACACCAAAATTGAATAAACAACTTAATATCAATAACACTATTATTTTAATAAGCTATCGAAACTTTAAAACTAGATTTGATAATTAGCAAGATAATTTTTCAATAAATGAAACTATTAACTTTTCGTGATTTTTGTGTCGTTCGTGGACAAAAAACTCAATCGTTAAATAACAAATTAATTAAATTTTAGCCGAAAATAAAAAACTACCAATAACAAAGAAAGCCCAACTGCATTAGTTAAGCATCACGCCGCTCGAAGCCGAACTGTTTCAAGATACAGTCCTCGCGGCGTGGTGCTTCAACGACGTGTTAAGCCACGCTTTTAATTCATCGTTGGAAACAAAAAATAATAAGAGCATTCCTTTTTCAAAGTTATCCACCACATTTAGTTTCCATCCGCATGAATTAAAAGTGGGGCTTAACACCAAGTTAAGGCGGCACGAACGCTTGCAGATAACACGCGCGTATCAGAGCCGCTCCCCTTAAACGCCTTGTTGGACTATATGCGTGCTGAATTAAAAATTATATTTTCCACTATTTATGATAATGAAATCGACATTGTGTAATAGTGACCTGCTTATCATCAAAAGCGTAAATAATTCTGTGTTCCTGATTAATTCGTCTAGACCAGTAACCTTGTAACTCGAATTTTAAAGGCTCTGGCTTTCCAATACCGTGTGTTGGATTTTTACAAATTTCAAGACACAGTTGAATAATACGTTTTAACACTTTAACGTCATGCTGTTGCCACCAATCTAAATCTTCTAAAGCGTTTTCAGTCCAAGTAAGTCGTAACATCTATTTCCCTTACTTGTCCTTGTTGATGTTGTGCAATACCTTCACGCAAGCGACTTGCATTTGCAGAGTTACTTAATAAATACAAAGTTTCTATTAAACCGCTATATTCTTTAGCATCTAACATAATAACTGCTTGTTCAGATTCTTTACAAATTGAAATAATTTCATGATTTTTCAAAACCCTCTCGAAAACTCTTGAAAATTGAGTATTACACTCTTGGAAACTAATTTGTTGTATTGCTGACACGACTTTTAATCTCTCTTTAATAAGGTGCGGCGCATGTTGCCGATGTGAATGTCCACTTAGTCGTATAGTAATCGCTATAAGAACCATCATCAAGCCATTGTTGCACATATCCTGTCAAAAGTTTTGAATTAACTTTTGTTAATTCATACGCCTCTTTCATATTTATCTGCGTGTGTTTTCCGTTTAAGTGAATATCATTGCCTTTCATAAACCAATATCCGTTTCCACCATAAGATGTTCCAAACCATGTGCCGTCTTGTTTGATACAAAAATAATGCTTGTAATATTTACCATCAATTTCCGAATAAAACTCATTTGTCCATTGTCCTGCTGGAAAATCGGCATTAGCTATTGAAGGAATTAATGTACAAATTAATAATGCAATTTTTAATTGTTTCATTGTGTTATCTCCGATTTTTGAATTCTGCCCAACACCAAGTTAAGGCGGCGGCACGAACGTTAATAGATAACACGCGCGTATCAGAGCCGCTCGCCTTAAACGCCCTGTTGGGATATTTAATACTTCTTCCCTTTAATAGTAACTATTACTTCATCGCCATGATTAATGGCTAACCCTGATTTTTCACAGTCCCATGTAGAAGCATTAGTACTAGGTAACGTGATACTCGTATTTTGAGTGATATTTTCACAAACAACAATATGTTGTGTTACCCAAGGAGCAGTTCCTTGAATAATAGGTGGATTAACTTGATAGTAAAGGCTTTGTATTTCAGAAGCTGAAAGAGTTCGTTTATAAGCGCGAACTTCATCTATGATTCCATTAAAAGGCTCTTTATTGAAAGGGTCAGATGACCAAGGTTGCCACATACCAATAGTTTTTAATATTGAGAAGTTTGTAGAGCCTGTCCCGCTGGCAATTTTAACACCGTCTTTAAAAATAAGCAGATTATTAGATGATTTAGTAAAACACATCAATGTATTTTTTCCAACTACAGCAGTATTAGCTTTGGCAGTTAATAATGGGTATATACTTAATGCCTTGGAATCTGTTGGAAACCCCAATTCAGTTGTTTCATTGCTTGAATTATCAACAGCCGTAAAAAATGCTTGCCAATCGGTATATGAAGAATCTATTTTTGCAATATTTACCCAAGAACAGATACTCCAGTTTGCCATTCCATCCAAAGGTACATTAATGTCAATATAACTATCAATTCCATCAAAAAATAGACCTTTATTTTTAGCCCCATCTACACATAACGTGTTACCGTTTATAGTACCATTATATTTTTTGCTACTACTATCATTTGCTGTACAGTCATCAAAACTATAATACGCTACCAATCCTGTATTTAAATCTGCTAATGATATACAGCTAACTAATAACATACTAAAAAATATTAATGCTTTAATTTTTTGCATGGCGATTGTCCTTATTTTTTGAGAAAGCCCAACACCAAGTTAATGCGGCGGCACGAACGCTTGCAGATAACACGCGCGTATCAGAGCCGCTCGCCTTAAACGC
>JBAQSX010000105.1:0-2311 GCA_049296695.1 Methylococcaceae bacterium
TAGCGGCATCTCGTGGTAACGCCCATCCATCGAGCGCTCCAGCGTCACCACCTTCGGCTCCTGCGCCCGGATGTGGCCGAGGTACGCGGACCGACTGACGTAGCTCCGCGCTTCCTCCATCAGCACACGGAAGTCCTTGGCGGTGTGGCCCTGGTCTACGAAGTAGTTGGTGAGGTCGGCGCCCTTGTCCTTGAGGGGCAAGGAGATGACGTGCACCTTCTTGGCGTATCGCTGGAGCTGCCCCTCGACCTTACGCGCGCCCCGCCGCCCGGTGTCGTCGCAGTCGTAGCAGATGAAGACGACCTTGCCTTCGAAGTCCAAGTTCCACCGGCTGTCCCACGCCGTGGCCCCTGCGGTATGGGAGAGGGTGGGGAGGCCGTACTGCTGCCCGATGATGGCATCCATCTCGCCCTCGACCAGGATGACCTCTTCGTGGGCGTCCAGCACCTCCGGCAGGAACAAGCGGCGGCTGCCCGTGCCAGGCCGCCAGCTCTTCATCTTGTCCTTGGGCTCCGTGGCGTTCGGCTTGTACCGGCGCACGTTCACCAGGCGTCCCTGCGCATCCCGCACCGGGATGAGGAAGCGACCGTCGTGAAAGCCGATACCGAACTTCTCGATGGTCTCCAGCGTCAGCCCACGCTTCTCCCGCATCACCTTCATGTTGACCGCGTTGGCCAGCAAGCGATCCACCGCGTCGTCGAGGAACTCCTCCGTCGGGAGCTTGGCCGCGTCGGGCTCGTCCTCGCTGACCGGCTTCCTACCCCGGGGGCTGCGGCCGGAGGCGGTGGGGAGGGAGCCATCGTCGCGCAGCAACTGCGTCAAGGCGCTCAAGCTCAGACCGCCACAGCCTGCGAAGCACTGGAACAGGTTGCCCTTGAAGTTGAAGCTGGCCGAGGGAGACCGCGACATCTTCGGATCTTCGTGTAGCGGGCAAAACGCGCGGTGCTCCCCGTCGCTCTCGTTGCCTACCAACCAGGGCGCGAATAGCTTTGCGGCATCCGAGGTGGTGCTCATGTCACTCCGCAGTCTGTTGTGCAGTACCCTCGTCGAGGTAACGACGAGCGATGTCGTTGATGGTTTCGCCTTCCTGAAAGGGTTGGTGCGTGTGGCCGAGTCCGCCGGAGTGGCGGGCTTCCCAGTGTAGGTCGTCGTGCGCCTGGAGGCGTTCCTCCACGGTGCCCGGCGCCTTCGTGTGGTCGTGGTGGCGCCAGAGGTGCTGCGTGATGGACTGGCGGCCCGGGAAGCTGTCGCGTTCCCGGAGTTGTTTGCCGCCGGACACTACTCGTCGTCCTCGGGCATCATCTGCAAAAGCGCGGCACGGGCCTTGACGTCCTCCAGCGTGAAGGCCTTGGTGCGCTGGCGGATGGCCTTCATCTCGACAGTGAACTTCCGATCGCACAACTGCTCGATGGTGTATCCCGTCAGCGCCTCCAGTCCCACCGCGAAGATCTGGGAGCAGAGATCCTTATTCGGACGCAGGCACATCTTTGCCAGCGTCGTCACGAGCTCGTAGGCCTGCGCATCCACGCTGACCACGGCACGCTTACCGGTTTCATGCCACCTCTTCTCCCGCGCACCGCCCCAACCACCGTCCCCCTGCGAAAGGGCGTCGTCTGCCTTCATCATTCCTCCTCCTTATATGAGAGATGATGTGTTGTATTGAAGTTCTACTACTACCTACTTAGGAGACGTTGGCTGTAGGAACCGCAAATCTGAAGTTATGAGTTGCCGCCGAGGGCTGCCCACCCATCCTGCCCCATCCGCAGCCCAGAAACAAATAGACGCTGGATTCGGGTATGAGTAGTTGATGGATGTACGAATCACCGAATTCGTTAACCGTCATCCCTCCCCCCGGGGGTGCCGCCGGGCGCGGCCAAGAAAATTCGGGTAGGGGGTACGGGCGCGCATACTCCCTGGGCCATTTTTTTCGGCTACCCCCCTAGTCCTTTTTGGCAGGCAGGGAGAGACTTGGAGACAGGGCGATTGGCGGAGTTGTGCCACCACGGGTGTCTCTGTCGGCGTACGTCGTCGCTGGGCGGCCGAGAGGTAGGTGTCCGGAGGGGTCGCCGCGAGTGCGGTGCCGGGCGGAGCCGTGAAACCCAGTTGCGCATCTCAGAAAGGGCGGACACCCGTAGGTGCCCGCCCTCTCAGTTCGCCGGACTAGAAGCTCGGGTTCTGCTCCTCGGCCTTCTCCAGGATCAGGTCGATCAGCTCTTCCTCGTCGAGGTCCTTGATCTCCGCGCGCTTCGCACCGAACTCCACGGCCTTCTTCTTGAGCGCGGCAAGGTCGAGTTCTTCGAGCTCTTCCTCC
>JBAQSX010000106.1:0-6420 GCA_049296695.1 Methylococcaceae bacterium
TACTAATACTGTCAGGCAAAGCCTGACCTCCTGTTTATTAATTAACGTTTGCCTTTCAATAATAATAACGGTGCAAAAATTCCTAATAACAAACAAATAAACACTAATAATGAAGTCGTCACCGTCCAACTCAAACCATAATACTCCGCTTTTACTGCCCCCGTAATTCCGGGAATACTGGGCAAATCACCATCACCACCATCGACTTTAATTTGCGCTTTCATACCTTTTTCAGCATGTTGCGGTAATTCACAATGCGCTAAATAAGTTTTCTTTTGACTCGGTAATATTAAAGACGCTTTTAATTGTCCTTTACCATATAACTCTAAATGAAACATACCCTCAGGATATAAATACCCCGGCAGTCCATGTATCATTAATTGATGGCGAATAGCATCATCATTAATAAAAGTAATATTGAGTTTAGCACAGGGTTTAACATCCCATTCTTGTTTATCAAAAGCAAACACTTTACCTGCAAATTTAACAGCGTATTGTTGCCCCGCATGAATAGTAATATCTAAGGTTTCAGAAATAGCAGGGCAGTCTCTGGGTAAGACATCGGCATTGGCATTCATAATCATACCTTTATCATCCATTAGCATACCACCTGCAAAACTAATTGGACTTAAGGTCATTAATAATAATAAATAAAACAGTTTCATCATTATTCCCCTTTGCCTTGCGCCATTAAATAAACTACGCGTATTAAGCCTATAATTAAACCTAGCATTAATGCCAATAACATAATCTGCCAATAACTAGGAGCAATTAATCCCGCTTCACCTAAAAGAATCGCAAAATCGCCCACCGCCCACGTTGCTTTTTGTTTGGCATAATAGGTTTTATTAAATACTTCAGTTAATAACTCATCATGTAATTTAGGCATTCCTTTTTCATCTAATAAAGATTTATAAGCAAGTATTGCCATATTACCGCCCGGTTCAATACCATCAGTAGTTGTACCCGTAGGAACGTGGTCATGAAACATCCATAAACCTTGTCCATAACTATGCAAACCATCGTCTTGGGTATTTAAAACTAAATCTAAACGTTGCGCAGGGGCAATATCAAAAACATCACGCGTTATTTGCGCTATACTGGGAATATCAACGCCATCGTAGGCAGTAATAGTGCCTTTATGTCCGTGAAAATGCAGGGCAATTGCTGAGCGTTGGGTATTGGCAATTCTTAATTTAATTTTTTCATTACTACCGACAATAATCATGCTATCGCGCAGAGTATAAGGAAAAGAATGGCCATTTAATAAAAAGTAATTCTCAAAGGATTCGTTGATGTTATAACCACGATTCATGGCTTGTGCAATTAATCGTGGGTCATTACTTTGTTGCACGGTTTGCATTAAACGTTTATCAATGGATTGATAATATAAATCGTATTCTTGAGTATAGTCTTTTTTAGAAACCACCGAAGGATGGCGCACTTGTCCCGCACCAATATTAAAAGTTTGTAACCAATTATTGGGTTTATTTTCTTCGACAATAAATAAACCACTCAAACCCATCATTAAATGTTGCGCAGTTTGCACATGACAATGATATAACATCGTCCCCGCATGACGCGGTTGAATTTCATATTGATGACTTTTTCCGGGGAATACCGCATGTTCTTCTGTGCCATCATTATCTTCGCCTTTAGTATTATGCCAAGCGTGATCAACACCATGTAAATGAATAGTATGTGGCAAATAATGGGTATTTTCTAAAGTAATAATGACTTTATCACCTTGTTCTACTCGAATACTAGGAGACGGTGCGCGTAATAATGGATTAGCGACTTTTGAATTAAAGTTTTTAACCCCCATACCGCGTGATTTAATACTATAAGCCCATAATGCAGGTTGAATACCCGGGGCAATATCATAAGTATTCATTAAATAATCGCCGTCAGGACTCGCGCCATTTAATTCAATTACTTCTAATTTAATTTCAATAACGTCAGGGTCGCCGTCTTTATCTAAATCCTCACCCATAATTAATGCGTCTTGGGCTAAATCAGTATTCATTAACGTCATCATTGAAATATTATTCGTGCCTTTAACCGCCGCCGCCACTTCATAAGGATTATCAGGCTCACAACTGGGCGCAGGTTCAATATTAATGCCTTCAATGACTTGCGCCTCGCGCCATTGCGGGTGGTCATTATTACAAAACCGCTCAGAATTGCCCTCTTCTTCGCCACGTTGCACAGTGGCGGGCGGCAAAACATCGGCTTTTTGTTGAATAGTACCGCCGTCAATGCGCAATTGCGGCAATAGCCACCACACCGCCGCGCCTAGCACGACAATTAATAGCAATAAAGAAAGAAATTGTTTTTTTCTGCTCATAAAATAATCAAATTACATCCAAAGTAACCTTATTGTACGCGTTATTGATTCAATGAGTCATTTAAAATTGAGGCGTATTATTAACGCTTTTTATAAAGCATTAATTAATTGTAATTCTTGTGGATAAGGCGATAAATAATAAGAGTCTTCAATATAAGAGTCGGGGAATTTGCGAAAATGATGTTTTAATAAGGTTATGGGTACAATTAAAGGAATTTCACCTAAACGATAACGTTCAATTAATTCACATAATTCAGCTTTATCGTCAACATCTAATTCTTTTTTTAAATAACCTTGAATATGTTGCAATACATTGACATGTTGACCACGATTAACTACCGTTTTTAATAATGCCATTAATTGTTTAATATACTGCTCAGCAATTAGAGCTAAATTATCTTTAGTCAAACTAGCAATTAATTGTCCTAAGGGGCGATAATCACCATGACTCATCATAATGAGTTTATGCTGGGCATGAAAATGGCTTAAACTCGCCATGCTTAATTCTTGTTTTAATAATTGTTGCCAGCGATATAACACATAAACGCGTTGAATAAAATTTTCGCGTAATTGACTATCGCCTAAACGTCCTTCTTCTTCTACGGGTAATAATGGATTATTACTTAATAATTCTTGTGCATAAATACCTACGCCCATACGTTTTGGCATAGTATTCTCTATCACTTTTACCCGTTCCATACCGCAACTAGGCGAGTCTTTTTTTAATATATAACCGCATAATTGACTTTGCCAGTGCTGTTGTTGTTTTGCCATATTACGCAAACTGTCTGTCATATCATTATCGTTTTTGCTAATACAACGGATTTCATTATTTATTTTAATTAAGTGCATACTTGGACGTGGCGCACCTAAACCAATTGCCATTTCTGGGCAAAAACTGTGAAATTCAAAGTATTGACTCAGCGTTCCCATAATATAGGCATCTTGTTTATGCCCGGCATCAAAACGGACTTTTTCACCAATTAAACAACTGCTAATACCAATAGGGATTTTTTTCATGATTGTCTTGTAATAAATAATTGTAGTGGCGAATTATATTCGCCTTTGTACAATGGTTTGTTATTAAGGGCGAATATATTAATAAACCCTGTAAATGAGTAGCCTATTATACAATAGGCTTATCAAAATAGTATTAACTGTATTATACTATACATCATTATTAATTTTACAAAAGAAAAAAAATGAATTACCCAGTTGATAATTTAGACGATGCCTATAATGCTTGTAACCCAGACCAACCATTAGAAGCGGGTGATAGTCGTTATTTAGATTTAACCTCAGTGCGTAATGGTGAAAATATTACCCTATTGGCTAAACGTATTATTTGTAGCGAAGCGGATAATTTTCATAAACAATTATTCACAGGACATATTGGTAGTGGTAAATCGACCGAATTAAAACGTTTGCAACGGCAATTAGAAAACAAAGATTATTTTGTTGTCTTTATTAATGTGCAACAAAGTTTAGATGTCACCGAAATTACTTATCAAGATATATTATTAAATATCGCCAAATCCGTCAGCGAAGCATTAAGTGCTAGCGGTATTACGATTAAAGATAAGTTATTTGCCGATATAGAAGCGTGGTTTGCAGAAACGATTGAAACACAGGTTTATGATAAAGAAGTTAAAACCTCTGCCAGCGTAACGGCTCAAGCAAAAATAGGTTTTCCACTAATGCTTAATTTACTGGCTAAATTAACAGGTGAAATTCGTAGCGGTAGTAGTTATCGCACTGAAATACGCAAAGTATTAGAAAAAAATCTTGCGGTATTTATTGCTAAATTAAATGATTTATTATTAGCAGTACGCTTGCAATTACAAAATAATGCTTATAAAGATTTAGTCGTCATTGTTGATGGCTTGGAAAAAATGCACCATCGCATCTTAAAAGATAATGAAAGTAATTATAGCGATTTATTTATCAATCACGCCAAACAATTAAAATCACCAAACTGCCATATTGTGTATACCTTACCGATTGCGGTATCTTTTACTTTTAATATGCGTGATTTTTACAGCGACCGCGTGTTTGTGTTACCGATGATTAAATATCAAAAACCCGAAGGGCAAAGTCAATTAATTGCTTTAGTCAATAAACGTATTAAAGTTGATAGTTTATTTGAAAACGAGCAGTTATTAATTGATTTAATTGCTATGAGTGGCGGTTCAATACGCGATTTATTTTTATTAATTCGCTCCGCGTGGGAATCGGCTGAAACGATTATTAAACAAAGTGATGTTGATAGAGCAATACGCAATTTAATAAAAGATTATGACCGTATGATACAAGAAGATTATGTGCCATTATTAAATACTGTGGATTTAGCACAACGTTTGCCTACCGATGGCGATAAAAAATATGAGCCTTTATTGCGTAATCGTTTAGTGCATGAATATGAAAATGGTGAACGTTGGGCGGCGTTGCATCCTGCATTAAGTCGTATTATTTGGTTGCAAGATAAATTTACGCAATTACGTCAAACAACTGTAAATTAATGAATAAGACAATGGATACTTTCAGCCAACATTCTGAATTAAAGTATTTATTACGCGCTTTGCAATTGTGCAATGGTTTTGGATTATATTTTGCGCGATGTAATTCGGTTTTATTGCGTTCTGAATTAGTAAGTGCGTTAAAAGAAAAACTCGATAAACCCATTATTGAATTGATTTTAAAAGCTGAGAGTGAGCAGTTTATTGATGTGCAGGTTAGCGAATTATTGATTAACGCACCTGCTAATGCGGTAGTATTTATTTATGACTTGGATAAATTATTTTATCTAAAAGAACGTCATGTTATTAGTGAATTAAATTGGCGGCGTGAGTATTATGGACGTACTAATCATGCAATTGTGTTTTGGTTGCCTGATTTTTTATTAACTGAGATTTTCAATCATGCCGCCGATTTTATTGATTGGCGTAGTGGCGTTTATGAATTTAGTTTAGCGCGAACTGAGCAATTACAGTTAATGCAAAGCACATGGGAAAATGCGAGTGAAAATTTTGTTGAGCAATTAACTTTAGCTGAAAAAGAACGTTGGATTATTCAATTAAAAAATTTATTAGATGATATTAAGGAGCAACTGTCTTCTAAAACGAAGGGTGATTTATTAAATCGTTTGGGACAATTATATTGTTCATTAGGAAATTATGAAAAAGCTCTAATTGCTTATCAGCAATCGTTAAAAATAAGTCAGGATATAGGCGATAAACAAGGCGAAGCGGCTACATTGAATAATATTTCACAAATATATAAAGTTAAAGGCGATATTGACACGGCATTGGATTATTTAAAAAAATCGCTACAAATAACACAAGACATAGGCAATAAAGAAGGCGAAGGGGCGACGCTGAATAATATCTCGCAAATATATACAGTTAAAGGCGATTACGACACGGCATTGGCTTATTTAAAACAATCGTTAAAAATAAGACAAGATATAGGCGATAAACAGGGCGAAGGGGTAACATTAAATAATATCTCGCAAATATATAAAGCTAAAGGCAATATTGACATGGCATTAGATTATTTAAAACAATCGCTAATAACAAGACAAAACATAGGCGATAAACAAGGTGAAGGGATTGCGCTGAATAATATGTCGCAAATATATTATGATAAAGGTGATATTGATACGGCATTAGATTATTTAAAACAATCGTTAAAAATAAGACAAGAAATAGGCGATAAAGCGGGTGAATGTACAACTTTATTTAATATAGGTTTAACTTATTTAGAGGCATTTAATAACAACGAGCAAGGCATTGCTATGTTATTACAAGCCTATCTCATTGCTAAACAAATTGGATTGGCACAGATATTACAATCCTTAGAACAATTAGCCAAACAAATGGGCGGCACAGGTTTAGAAAATTGGGAACAATTAAATCAACAAGATTTAGAAAAAGATTAAAAGGTAGTACCTCAAAAGAGTAGGATAAATACTACGATGTCATTCCAGCAGGGATGCTGGAATCCAGTTACAGGGATGTATTTATAACAATTACCATCCGTGGTTTCTGGATTTCGGCATCCATGCCGTTGGACGT
>JBAQSX010000107.1:0-16190 GCA_049296695.1 Methylococcaceae bacterium
GGGCAAATATGATTTGCCCCTACATTGATAAATTCTGCGCAATTTCAGATAATAATTAAATGGTTTTGAAAACCCTGTAACTTATTTAATTTAATTCCTTCAAGTTAATAGATTTTATTAATCAAGCTAATTTTTTACTGTATTAAAAAAAGAATTCATAACTATAAAGTCAAAACGTTGTAACTAGCACTTTTCAAGCAAAACTAGCTAACAGGCATCAAAGCGGTCTGTTTTGGCGTATAATCCGCGCATTTTTAACAACAGAGACGCAAGTGTTATGGCAAAAATTAATAAAGTCGTGTTGGCTTATTCGGGCGGTTTAGATACTTCGGTGATTTTAAAGTGGTTACAAGACAGTTATGACTGCGAAGTAGTGACGTTTACCGCTGATTTAGGTCAAGGCGAAGAAGTTGAACCCGCTCGCGCTAAAGCGCAAGCAATGGGCATTAAAGAAATCTATATTGATGATTTGCGTGAAGAATTTGCGCGTGATTTTGTGTTCCCCATGTTTCGCGCCAATACCATTTATGAAGGCGAATATTTATTAGGTACTTCAATTGCGCGTCCTTTAATTGCCAAACGTTTAATTGAAATTGCCAATGAAACAGGCGCGGATGCTATTTCTCACGGCGCGACAGGCAAAGGTAATGACCAAGTACGTTTTGAATTAGGCGCGTATGCCCTGCGTCCTGATATTCATGTCATCGCACCTTGGCGGGAATGGGATTTAACCTCGCGTCAAACCTTACTCGATTACGCCGAAACACACGGCATTCCCGTTGAAATGAAACAAGGTAAATCTTCACCTTATTCAATGGATGCTAACTTACTGCACATCTCTTATGAAGGCAGAGTCTTAGAAGACCCTTGGCACGAGCCTGAAGAAGCGATGTGGCGTTGGACAGTATCGCCCGAAGCCGCACCAGATACAGCGACTTATATTGAACTGACCTATAGCAAGGGCGACATCGTAGCAATCGATGACGAGCCGCACAGCCCCGCTGAAGTCTTAGCCAAGCTTAATAAAATCGCAGGTGACAACGGTATCGGTCGTTTAGATATTGTGGAAAATCGTTATGTCGGCATGAAATCTCGCGGTTGTTACGAAACCCCAGCGGGTACAGTAATGCTTAAAGCCCATCGCGCCATTGAATCTTTAACTTTAGACCGTGAAGTGGCGCATTTAAAAGATGAGTTAATGCCACGTTATGCTTCATTGATTTATAACGGTTATTGGTGGAGTCCTGAGCGTAAAATGTTGCAAACCATGATTGACGAATCGCAAGCGCATGTTAATGGCAAAGTCAGGTTGAAACTGTATAAAGGCAACGTGATTGTGGTTGGCAGAGCGTCAACTACGGATAGTTTATTTGATGAAAGCATTGCCACTTTTGAAGAAGACGGCGGCGCGTACAATCAAAAAGATGCCGAGGGCTTTATTAAATTAAACGCGCTGAGAATGCGTATTGCCGCTAAGCGTTTGAAATAAAAAAGCAAACAAAAACCCCAAGACAAAATCCATTATGCTTGTATAATTGCGCGTTAGCTGAACTAGCACACAATACACAATAATAATTGAGTCTGACAGGTGTTTTCCTGCCTAGTTGAAAGGACGTTAATAATGAGCGATACACACAAGAACAATTCAGAGATTGTGGTTTTAAACATACCTAGCAATCAGGGTTTAATGCGGCGCAATCGTTGGCTAGTCGCCGCTGTATTGGCTTTGATGGCAGTGATAGTGTTGACAGGGTTAGTTTTTATGCCCAGTCACAATTTCTTGAGCAGTTATCAAAAAATAAGCGCGACTGAGGCGATAGCCACGCAAGCCAACCCTGTATTATCGGCTGAAGTGAATGCGTTAAAAGGTCAAATGGTAGGACTGGTTAGCGGTTCAATTGAAAGCAAACTCAGAAGCTTAGAAGTCAGTGTCCGCTCAGGCACAAAAAACCTTTCACTAGGCACAATTGAAGATTTAAAAAATGATTTAAAAGTATTGCGTTCTTATTCACAGCCCGCAAAACAAGAATCGGATACTGCCACCATTAATGCACAATTAATGCAGGAAATGGCGCAATTAAAACGTTTAATTTATTTAACCATTGGCTCTTGTGGTTTAATGCTTGCCGTTTTTGCAGGTGTTTGGTTGAAACAAAAACAATTGCCTTATAAAGAAATGGTTAGAAAAATAAAAACGATGGTTTGAATGCTTTAAATGGTCAATTTTTAATAAAATAGGGGCGGTTATAATCGCCCCTATTTTATTTAGCAAATTAAAAACTAATTATTCTTCGCTTCCATTCATTTCAGCAGGATTAGTTTTAGCTTTCATGAGTTGCGCAATACCGATTAACTTGCGTGCTATCACTTAAAATAATATTTTCAATTACATATTATCAACTATTTATTTCAAACCTTTTACTTATATCTTATTATAATTTCTCAAAGATTTGCTTCTTTAAAATTAATTTTCATATTTAAAAAAACATGGCAAAACGAATTGCAATAGATATTTTTAGTGGCGCAGGCGGACTTAGTATAGGTGCAAAATGGGCTGGAATAAAACCAGTGTTAGCAATAGAACTTGATAAATTTTCAGCTGACACTTACAGAAAAAATCATCCTGAAACAAAAGTTTTACAAGAGGATATTAAAAATATAAATCCATTGGATTATATAAATGAAGAGCCTTTTATCCTTTTTGGAGGACCACCATGTCAAGGATTTTCTTATGCCAATACTAAGACTAGAAATAATGAGAATCTTAATAATTCTTTATTCAAAGAATATTTGCATTTTGTCGAAAAATTAAAACCTGAGTGGTTTTTATTTGAAAATGTTAAAGGGTTTAAAACTTTTAATAATGGTACTTTTGCGCTGAATGTTGAAGAAAAGTTGAAAAATATAGGCTATGAAACTAGTTCGGCGATTCTTTGCGCCTCGGATTACGGCGTACCACAAAAAAGATTGCGTTTTTTTATTATTGGACATAGAAAAGATAAAGGTGGTATTCGATTTGACTTTAATCAAATAGATAAAAAAGAAATGATAACAGTGGGGGATGCAATTAGTGATTTACCTATATTAAAAAATGGTGATAAAAAAGAGTATGAGAATTATAAAAATGAAATAAAAAATGTATTTGTTTCTTTAATGAGAAATAACTCATCTCAAGCAACTCAAAATTTTGTCTCCAAAAGTAAAGATTATGTGATAGAAAGATATAAAAATATTAAAGCAGGACAGAATTGGGAAGCAATAAAGCACCAATTATTAAATTATAAAAGCACTCACAATATACATAGCGGAATATACCGACGACTTGATCCTAATGAACCCGCCTGTACTATTGCTAATTATCGTAAAAGCATGTTAATTCATCCTCAGCAGGATAGAGGTTTATCTTTGCGTGAGGCGGCACGATTACAAAGTTTTCCTGATACTTATCAGTTTTGTGGCAATATTAGTAATATGCAACAACAAGTCGGTAATGCTGTTCCGCCGTTATTGGCTAAAGCTATTTTTGAACAAATAATAAAACTAAATGATAGTTCTATTTAAATTTTGTCCTAGTACGACAAAATTATCTCTAGCTTCTTGAAGATAACTAGCAATCACATAATTTGATTCATATAAATTATCAATATTATGATTAAAGTTATTTTTTACAGCTTTGCTTAAGTCGGCTAATTTTATTTTTTCTTTAAATAAGTGAAAAAGACCAGAGTTATCACAACGAATAAAAACTTTTCTATAAAATGGGTCTGTAGGGACTAATAAATCAGATTCGTATCCAATAAATACTCCTCCCAATTTATCAAAAGTCTTTCCAAAGACTTTTCCAGTTGAACAAGAATTTGTATAAACTACGGTATTTTGGATGTTGTCAGTATTAATGGTTGATTCTATAAAAGGTTTGTTTTGATATAGGAAAGCATTTTCATTTCCATGAGAATAAATGACAAGTATACTATTTTTTTCAGAAAGCATTGGTAAGACTTTCATATCAAAATATACTGAATTACATTGACTATTATTCATACAGCTTATATTTATATAAGCCTCTAAAAAATTAACCGCGTATTGAGCGCATTCACTAAAATAAGAACCTAGCTGATTATCATTATCATACGATATAACTATTGCTGTAGAAATCATAGTTTTTCTTTATTTCTAAATAATAAATCAATGGTAAGTTTATTAATGTTCTTGGCTATATTCTTACCTTCATCTGTTTGTTTTCTTATTTCTTTAAGTAATTGGTTAGCAGTATAACTTTTACCTGTTTTACTTACTAGCATAGTTGTTTCTTTATTATCTTGTTTTTCTAACCATTCTTCTATAGCAACATCAATATTAGATGATGTTACAAATATGGCTTTTTCTATTTCTGCTATTATTTGATCAGGGTCGTATCCTTTAGGTATGAAAGAAAAAGCATGGTTATTAACAAAATCAGTAAAGTCATACTGATTACCATTAAAAGCACTCCATATAATAACAGGAATAAGTTCTGTTTTATTGCGGAGTTCTTGTAAAATAATACGACCATCTTTTTCAGGCATTCTAATATCTAATAAAACAATTAATCTATATTCTAAGTGACTTAATATATAGTTCAAACTTTCTTTAGAATCGTTAAACAAATGGATATTATCGCTACCATATTTTTGTTCTAATTCAAAAATCAATGGTGCATCTGGTGAAATTTCGTCATCAATAACAATGATATGTGTATTTGTCATAATTTTTATTTTTTATAAGGAAAAGTTAATTTAAAAGTAGCACCTATTTCAAACTCGCTACTTATTAAATCTATATGACCATTAATAGCATTCATATTGGTTGTAACCATATATAATCCCATGCCTTGTCCACCATACTCTGCGGTCGTTGTAAAAAATATTTCAAATATTTTACTTTTATTTTTAGCATCAATACCACAACCATTATCGGAAAAAATAATAATAAATTGGTCTTTCTCACTATAACCAACACATTTTATCTTTTTATCGCTAGTTCTTGTTAGAGCTTTGATAGAATTATTAATCAAATTTCTAATAATATCTTCAAATAGAATGTGATTATAAAATAGCTCTATCTTCGCTTCTATACTAACTTCCAAGTTAATATTTTCTTTAATAAAAATATCAAAATAACTCGCAAATACATTATGCACGGCTTGATTTATTTCAAAATCACCCCAATCATCCCCAGATTTAGTATATGAAGACATAAAATCTATTGCTTTCATTATCTTATCTGTTTCATTGTATATTTCAGAACTATACATTTTGTTTCTGGAGATATATTCAGATACATCAATATATTTTTGTATAAACCAAGCTCTTTCTTTTATTTTAGCTATGGCGTTTTTAATAATATGAACTATTTCGCCAGCATAAGTTTGAAGTGACATTAAGCTAAGTAACATACTTTCACGTCTTTTAAAATACTCTTCTTGTTTTTTTCTATTCTTTTCTCCTTGTATTACAGATATTCTTATTTTTCTAGCAGCGGTCTCAAGTTTTTTAACTCTTGCTTGTGCTGACTTAGCATTGCCATGTTCAATATCTTTATTAATATTAAATAAATCATCTGAAAAAATATCTAGCTCTTCAATAGTTTCTTTTGTATTTTGATTGGATTTTTCATAATCTTTCTTTTTGGTATATTGTAAAAGTTTTTCAAGCTCATGAATTTGAGAAATAATAAAGTCTTTCAAATCGCGATAAGCTTCGTTGTCAATGAAGTCTTGACGATTAGTTGAATCAATTATCGCTGAATTTTCATCGCGTGAAATATTTATGATACCAATTAAATCTCTTGAACCTAATTTATCAAAAAAGCCAGACCATCTACGTTTATCAATACCCAACACATCTCGCATTTTATTTTGATCATCATAATATTCAGCAAATGGTGTAGTCAAAACGCCATCGCGATAAATTTTGACACCATCAATTTTCAACTCATCATTTTTATAGGATTTTCTAAAATTTCCTTTAGCATATTGATTAAAATAATAAAGTTGAAAAGATATTAAACCAAAATAAAAACGTTGGTTTTTTTCAATAATTAGTTTTTCACCATCAAACTTAATAGTCTCTTGGATATTATTTTCTTTATCACAGTCAATTTTAAAACTATGTGAAGCGTAATCAATAGCTCTGTTAATAACTTTTATATGATTATATTTATCAAAATACTTATTTGAAAGAATATAAATATTAAATGCTGGTGTTATTACTTGCAATGGCGAGATGATTTTAGATAATTCTTTATTAGCTCGTTCTATATCTGTTTCAGTCCAAATATCGCGCACATAATTGATAATTATTTTTGTACCATATTCTTTATTGGTTGACTTTTTTTCAATAAGCGTATTATCTATTTCGGTAAAACTGAATACTTCAGTATTATTTTCCTTATTTTCATAATTACGCCAATCTAAAATTAAATAATTGGTGGTAGTATCACCCTCTTTTTTAGTTTCAATAACACATAAAGAACCTAATTTATCAATAGCAAAACGACCAATACCTTTTTCACCAACAACACGTCTATTAAAAGGAGCAGGCGAAATTTTTTCTTTTCTTTTTGAATCAGTACCAATACGCATCCATTTTGTAGCAATATCTTGTTGATTCATACCTATGCCATTATCTTGAATAATAATTTTTCCATTATTCTTTCTAGTAGGCGCGTAAAATTCAATATGCACATCTGTTGCATTTGCATCATAAGCATTTTTAACTAATTCAACAAGCGCGGTAATTCTATCAGTAATTAATTCTCTACCAAGCAAACGGAAGGTGCTAACATCAAATTTCCAACGTAATTCTGTTTTTGCCATTGTCTTAAATTAATTAAATTAAAAATAAAGGATAGGTTTATAGAAAAACCTATCCTAATAAAAACTAATTTCTGATCTTACAATTTCGCTTTTAATATCTTATTCACTTCGGCAGGATTAGCTTTGCCTTGCATCGCTTTCATGACCTGTCCCACAAAGAAAGCAAACATCTTTTCATTACCTGCGCGATATTGTTCAACTTGCTTGCTATTATTAGCAATAATCTCATCAATAATCTTTTCAATTGCGCCGCTATCGCTAATTTGTTTTAGCCCTTTCGCCTCAATCACCGCATCGGAACTTTCCGCGCCATTCCATAATTCTTCAAAGACTTGTTTAGCAATTTTGCCCGATATTGTATTATCCGCAATCCGATTTAATAATCCCGCTAATTGCAAACTATTAACAGGTGAGTTATTAATTTCTAAATCCGCTTTATTTAAAGCCGCCGATAAATCCCCCGTGACCCAATTAGCGCAAATTTTAGCCTCAGCACTGCTTTGTTTTACCACGTCTTCATAATAATTAGCCAGTTCACGCGAAGACGTTAATATAGTCGCACTTTCATTATCTAATAAATACTCGGTTTTAAAACGTTGTTTTTTCGCTTCGGGTAATTCGGGCAACTTTACTTTAATTTGATTTTTAAAGTCTTCGTCAATAAATACGGGTAATAAATCAGGGTCAGGAAAATAACGGTAATCGTTAGCCTCTTCTTTACTGCGCATTGAACGGGTTTCATCTTTTACTGAATCATATAACCGCGTTTCTTGCACAACTTTGCCGCCGTTTTCAATTAACTCTATTTGCCGTTCAACTTCGTGATTAATAGCTTTTTCAACAAATTTAAAGGAATTAATATTTTTAATTTCCGCTCTTGTACCAAATTCTTTTTGTCCTTTTGGACGCACTGAAACATTGGCATCACACCGAAAAGAACCTTCCTGCATATTACCATCGCATATCGTTAAATAACGCACTAATTCATGCAGTTTTCGCATATAGGCAACCGCTTCTTTTGCCGAGCGCATGTCAGGCTCTGATACAATTTCTAATAACGGCGTACCCGCTCTATTTAAATCAATACCCGTTGAACCAATAAAATTTTCATGCAACGATTTACCCGCATCTTCTTCTAAGTGCGCCCGCGTAATTCCAATTCTTTTAGTTTCACCATCGACTTCAATATCTAAATGTCCATTACCCACAATCGGTAATTCAAATTGACTGATTTGATAACCTTTAGGCAGGTCAGGATAAAAATAATTTTTACGCGCAAATACTGAATAAGGCGCGATTTCAGCATCGATTGCCAAGCCAAAAATAACCGCTTTTTCTACCGCATTTTCATTTAACACAGGTAATACGCCGGGCAGTCCTAAATCTACCGCGCAGGCTTGGGTATTAGGCTCTGCGCCATAAGCAGTGGACGCGCCTGAAAATATTTTGGATTGGGTGGCTAATTGGGCGTGTATTTCTAAACCAATAACGGTTTCCCATTGTGTACTCATGTTTGATTCCTATTATTTATTATTCAGCAAATATGTTTTCTAAATTAATTTGCAACTCTGGAAATAATACAGGGCTTATTATTCCTGTATCAGGATACATTGCAATTAATTGATAATTATTAGTCTCTTCATTTAATAAAAATTGGTTAATACTTTGTTCATAAGGATAAATTAACCAATATTCTTTTACGCCATTTTCGGCATAAAGCTGATATTTAAACTCAATTTCTCTTCTTGAGTTGCCTTTGGATAGTATTTCAATAATAAACTCAGGCGCACCATCACAACCACGATGCGTTATTTTAGTTTTATCACAAATAACACATAAATCAGGCTGGACTACGTTATAAACTTCTTTATTAGTCAGTATTGATTTACTACGGTTATATAATTTAACGTCAAATGGTGCGCTAAATATTTCGCATTTTTTATCCTTTAAGTAATAACCAATTGATAAATGTAATTTACTCGAAATACGTTGATGTTGGGTATTAGGCGCGGGTGACATTAACATCACTTTGCCTTTAATTAATTCGATACGTTCGTTTAATTGCCATGTTAAATAATCGGCATAACTATAAGTACCGTTTAAATCTAATTGGGATAACTCAGTGATAGTTGCCATAATGTGTACCTTAATATTAATTAATTCAAGACAAGCTATTTAAAAACTCGTTTGTCTCATCATGATTTAAAAAATCATCTTCCTCTTTGGCTTGTTTGCAAGCTAAATAAAGCGTCAGTGTTTCTAATTTATCGGCTTGTTTTTGTAATAACTCTTGTAAAAATTGTTGCTGCATTTCAAAAGGTAAGGCTTCATAAAGTGTATAAACAGTTTGGGCGTTATTCTGTGTAGACATATTTAACCTTTTGGTTTAAATCGTTGTAATTTTGTCTGAATCAGGATTTTCAAGATTAAAAGATTTTCAGGATATATTTTGTTAATCTTTATTCAGATAATACAGTAAAATCAAATTAAGATAATTACTAACTCAAGTTACGCAAATATTATTAGTTTAATATTTAAGAGTAACACACTAAATCTTAATTTTAAAGGTTCAAAGTAAACTTTGAACTCCTGCAATATCAACCTATGCCTAACTTAAGTTAGTAAATATTTTATTATGACTCTACCGTATATCGAATTCGCGTTAATTAGCGAGCTATTAAACTTTGCCAAGGATTAGTATTGATATTGTCATATCGAAAATACTTTCCACCATTTGAAAAAATATAATTTTTACGGAATGCTATATCTAATACCCAATTAGCTAAATGCTTGGCTTTTTTTTGCGGTAAATGAAATTGCCGCATATAAAAACGACCGAGTTCTTTTTCCGTAAGAGGATAGAGTTGCAATATCTTTTTATAAATTTGTTGTTCTGCACTACTTTGCTTAGACCATTCAAGTAATCCAGATTTTATTTCTTCTGTTGAATTATACACATCGGATTCAGAAAGCGACCAAGGTCTAATTGCGGCATTTGCCCAAACGTGTTGAACATTTAATCTAATTCGCATGGTTGGATGCAATGTTCCTTCATTAGCACCTGAGCCAAGGGTTTTGTTTAATAATCGTATAAATGTTTGAATCGTATTAGGAAGAATAGCTATTGTATTTTTTGCTTTAGGATGAAATCTAACAGTGCAATTTCGCTTGAAACCGTGTGTTGTTTGTTTATACACATTCCAATCAGCTAAAATTTCAAACGGTTCGCCAACAGTAACAAACCACAACTTTTGGTTTTTTTTCTCAAGGAAGATTAAAGGTGGTCGCCAAGTCTCTTCAATAAATGCTAAATAACTTGATTTTCCATATTCAGCCCGAAGTTGAGCATTTTTTGAAAAATCATCTTGTGTAACAATGGAATCTAGTAAATAAAGAAGATACCTATCTCCCTGCCAATTACGAAAAGATTCTTCAACAACAATCCGTTTTCCATGCAGTATTTTTATTCCCCAATAAATGTTTAGCGGTGCGCTATAACCAATTTTCGGTATTTTTTTAAACTGTTTTTCATTAGCTTCTAAAACATTACCGCCTGATATATCTAAAGCTGAAGTTCCTAAAACTAATTCGCTATTCATATTATTTGGAATCTTGAGCGGCGCGTATAAACGTGGTGCTGTTGATTTAAACATTGATTTTGCTAAACGAAACGCACTGGAACACTCTGGACTGGTAATATTGCCAAATATTTTAGGCGTGTAAGCGTTGACTGTGGAGCTAATAAGCATTGAAACAAGTATAAAGCCGAATAAATTAAAATTTTTCATTATTTATTTAATAATTCAAGTTACGCAAAAATTAATATAGCAGGAGTTCAAACTTAAGTGTGAACTCCTAAAATTAAGGTAAATCCTTTTATTTGCACACTATACAAATAAACAATGTAACTTGAGTAATTAATTAAAACCCACTCGGCATTTGCGTATGCCAATCACTCACTTGTTGATAACGATGCGCGATAGTGAGTAATTTATCCTCAGCAAAATAATTACCAATAATTTGCAAACCTACAGGCAAGTTATTAATAAAACCTGCGGGAATCGACATGGCAGGTAATCCCGCTAAATTAATGGCAATGGTGTAAATATCGGCTAAATACATTTCAATGGGATTAGTAATTTTTTCACCAACACCAAATGCCGTAGTCGGTGTGACGGGACTCATTAACACATCAACTTCATTTAAGGCATTTTTAAAATCATTACTAATTAAACGGCGAATTTTTTGCGCTTTTAAATAATAAGCATCGTAATAACCCGCAGATAATGCGTAAGTTCCCATTAATATGCGGCGTTTCACTTCTCTACCAAATGCTTCACCGCGTGAGCGAGTATAAAGGTCAGTTAAATCGGCAGGATTTTCACAACGATAACCAAAACGTACGCCATCAAAACGCGATAAATTCGCTGAGCATTCCGCTGAGGCAATCACATAATAAGCAGGAATAGCCAGTTTTAATGTCGGCATAGAAACTTCAATAATTTCTGCACCGTGTTTTTTATATTCATTAATAGCCGTTTCTAATACGCTTGCCATGTCGCTATTTAAATCACTATTAAAAAACTCTTTAGGCAAACCAATTTTTAAACCTGTTAAATCATTATTCAAATTGGCAAGGTAATCAGGCACGTTTTGATTAACGCTGGTGGAATCTTTTGCATCAAATCCCGCCATTGCTTGCAATAACACCGCGCAATCTTCCGCGCTACGCGCCATCGGGCCGCCTTGGTCTAAGCTCGACGCGTAGGCAATCATGCCGTAACGTGAGACTCTGCCGTAGGTGGGTTTTAAGCCTGTAATGCCGCATAATGCCGCTGGTTGACGAATTGAGCCGCCTGTGTCTGTGCCTGTGGCGCATACCGCTAAACGCGCCGCCACTGCCGCACCTGAACCACCGGAAGAGCCACCCGCGACTTTACCTGTGTTCCACGGATTTTTGACTGTGCCGTAGTAGCTGGTTTCGTTCGATGAACCCATCGCAAATTCGTCCATATTGACTTTGCCCAGCATGACCGCGCCAGCGGTGTTGAGTTTGTCTACCACAGTGGCGTTGTAAGGCGCGATAAAGTTATCGAGCATTTTTGAACCGCAGGTGGTTTTAACGCCTAGGGTGCAGAAAATATCTTTTTGGGCGATGGGTATGCCTGTGAGGGTCTGGGCTGTGCCGTTTGCTAAACGTTCATCGGCATCTTTGGCTTGTTGCAAGGCAAGTTCTGGAGTAATGGTGATGTAAGCGTTTAAATCGCTGTGACTTTCAATGCGATTTAAGAAATGTTGGGTGAGTTCAACGCTAGAAAATTCGCCAGCGCGTAGGGCTTGGGCGAGTTGGGTAATAGTTTTGTTGTGCATAACTGGAATTTAGTTGGCTAGATAAGAGAGTTTGTCCACCAAAGTCACCAAATACACGAAAAGGTTTTAACTTTTTTCGTGTCTTTAGTGTTTTTCGTGGACACTTTATTCAATCACTTTAGGAACAAGATACAAGCCGCTATCGACTTGGGGGGCAATCGCTTGAAAATGCTCGCGTTGATTGCTTTCGCTAACCACGTCAGCGCGTAGGCGTTGCACTTGGTCTAAGGGATGCGCCATAGGCTTTACATCATCGGTGTTTAACTCATTCATCTGAGTCATTAAATCAAGCATTCCCGATAAATCTTGCGTGTACGCGGCGATGTCTTGCTCATCAATTCCTAGTCGCGCTAAATGCGCTATTTTCTTTACATTTTCGGCTGTTAATAACACGTTTTGCTTCCTATTAATTCAATTATATAAATATGATACTTTATATCTTGCCCAAATACCTGCTTGATTGATAAAGTAGTCGCATTTCCATTCCTCCAAGAAAACAGGTCAAAATGTTCAAACGATTTCGCGGTCTTTTCTCTAATGATCTCTCGATTGACTTAGGTACCGCAAACACCCTTATCTACATTCCAGGGCAAGGCATTGTCCTCAATGAACCCTCTGTTGTGGCAATCAAAGAAGATAAAGTGCGCGGCGCGAAAACTATCGCCGCCGTTGGTGCTGAAGCTAAGTTAATGCTGGGCAGAACCCCCGGTAACATCACCGCTATTCGCCCTTTAAAAGACGGTGTGATTGCCGATTTTGCGGTTACTGAGCGCATGTTGCGCTACTTCATTGAAAAAGTGCATAAAAGCAAACTACTACGTCCAAGCCCTCGGATTTTAATTTGTGTGCCTTGCGGCTCTACTCAAGTGGAACGCCGTGCCATTCGTGAATCAGCTTCAATGGCGGGTGCAAGAGCGGTGTATTTGATTGAAGAACCCATGTCAGCGGCAATCGGTGCTGGCTTGCCTGTTGATGAGGCTTATGGTTCGATGGTTCTCGACATCGGCGGTGGTACTTCAGAAGTGGCGGTTATTTCAATTAACGGTATTGTGTATTCCAATTCAGTGCGTATTGGTGGCGATCGTTTAGATGAGGCAATTATTAATTATGTGCGTAGAAACTACGGTACATTAATTGGTGAATCCACCGCTGAACGCATTAAAATTGAAATCGGTACAGCCTATCCGGGTAGTGAAGTGCGTGAAATGGAAGTCAAAGGGCGCAATTTAGCCGAAGGTATTCCGCGCAGTTTCTCGCTCAATAGCAATGAAATTTTAGAAGCTTTGCAAGAACCATTATCGGGTATTGTCGGCGCAGTCAAAGTCGCTTTAGAACAAACCCCACCCGAATTAGGCTCAGACGTGGCAACACGCGGTATTTATTTAACAGGCGGCGGCGCGTTACTTAAAGACATTGATCGTTTAATTGCCGAAGAAACAGGTCTACCCGTACATATTGCCAAAGACCCGCTTACTTGCGTGGCAAGAGGCGGCGGTTTAGTATTAGAAATGCTTGATAAAAAAGGCGTTTCTACCTTTTCATTAGAATAATAATTCCTAACTACCACTGCGTAGTGACCGCATTTTGCAGTCACTACCGTTCTTAAACTTGAGTCTGAGGCGTTTTACCATAAAACTTTTATTTGCCACCGGCCCATCAATTAATACCCGTCTGCTTGTTGCAGTGCTTGCCTCTATTGCCTTACTGGTGACCGAACATCGTGGTCATCAGTTAGACGTAGTGCGCAATGTCTTGTCCTTTGCCACCGACCCCTTAAAATACTTAGTGGACTTGCCCAGCGTTTGGCTAAATCAAGCCAGTAGCACCGTTAGCACTTATGATGTTTTAAAAAAAGAAAATGATGACTTGCGCGAACAACAATTAGTGCATCAAGCGCAATTATTAAAACTCGAAGCCTTAGAAAAAGAAAATATTAGATTACGCGCCTTATTGGATAATTCTTTTAAATTAGGTGAGCAAGTATTAGTGGCTGAATTATTATCGGTCAATATGGCGCCTTATGAACATATTGTCGTAGTTAATAAAGGCAGTCGCTTTGGGGTACATCCTCAGCAACCTGTATTAGATGCCAATGGTGTAGTGGGGCAAGTCTTTCGTAGTTTACCGATGAGTTCAGAAATAATGCTTATTACTGACCCCAATCATGCCATTCCAGTACAAGTGAATCGTAATGGCTTACTCACTATTGCTGTGGGTAGCGGACAACTCAATCGCTTAAATTTACCTTATCTACCCAGTAATGCTGATATTAAACCGGGGGATTTATTAATTACTTCGGGATTGGGTGGTATATTTCCCCAAGGTTATCCAGTGGCAGTGGTTGATGAATTTACTTCACAGCCTAATAAACCCTTTGCCAATATTACCGCAACCCCTAAATCTTTATTAGATAGAAACCGTGAATTAATGATTGTCTGGAGTAATGATAAATCCGTACCATTAATTGCCAAACCCTTAGAAACTGAAAATTCTTCTATTCCCTCAGTACCTGCAAATGACAAACACTAATTACGCATTTGGACGTATTTTATTAACCATTATCATTAGTTTGTGTTTGCGCATTGCGCCGTGGCAAGAGACTTTAGCCATACTCAATCCAGACTGGACATTATTGGCTTTAATTTATTGGACAATGGCCATTCCTGAACGCATTGGTATTTTCCATGCGTGGACTTTAGGAATATTAACTGACGTATTAACAGGGCAATTATTTGGACAATATGCCTTAGCCTATTCAGTAGCGAGTTATATGTGTTTAAAACGTCATAAACGCCTGCGCCAATTTCCATTATTACAACAAGCCTTATTTATTTTTATTTGTTTGTTTTTATCACAGGCTTTGTTATTTTTAGTCAAAAATTTACAAACTCCAGCGCAATTACAGGCATGGTTTTGGTTACCTACATTCACAGGAACACTGTGTTGGCCATTAGTTTATAGCGTATTACGTTATATACGTTTATTTAATTTGCGCTAATTATTTTAATCTACATGTATTGCTAGCCAAATGGTTTGAATAATCGGGCTAGTCCATTCAACACAATGCCGCGTATGGGCGGGAATTAATAAATAATCGCCCTCTTCTAAATTAATACTCTGATTATCTAATTCATAACGCAATCGCGCACTACCTTGTACTAATAATAGCCATTCATCCCATGCTTGGTCGTACCAGTGCGTGTTTTGGGTGACCTGTCCTTGCGATACAATGCGTTCAATATGAATACCTTTTTTTCGCCATAGCGTATTGAACAATTCTTCATTGAGTATTTCAGGAATATTATCAGCTATATTTGTTATTGTTGCTTGCATAGTAGCATTCTTCATATTTACAGTACGGTTAATTTAGATTAGTTATTAAGCATTAGTATTGAGGCTGGGATTTACACAATTCAAAAGACACGAATGGAATATATTACAACACATCCCTATGACTGGATTTTAGTATCCAAAAAAAAGCTAAACAAACGGGTTGTCAATGTAATCTACAAGCTACTTTGCAAAAGCCCGTCTGGGATTTTAATCACTCGCAGTCAATTAAAAAATATTTATCAGTTTTAATTAAATAATCAGGGTTACTTGTTGTTAAAAGAATTTATGATAATGGACAATTAAATTTAGATGAACCGACTGTTGTCAAACAGTCTTTTAATTTTTTAAAAGAGATACATTTATGACGATAGTAGTCTTGTAAAAGGAATGTGAGTAATCATTTCAGCAGGGATGTTGGAAAGCAGTTACAAGAATAGAGGGTAGTGCTTCAAAAGAGTAGGTTTTAACAAAACGCCATTTTAGCTGGAGTTCAAACCTAGGTTTGAACTCCGAAAGGTTTAATATTAACTAGCCTACTTTTTTGATGCACTACCAAAAAACCGCTCAATAACGAGCGGTTTTTTTATGACAAAATAAATACAATTAAATACTTATTTCAACTGCTGATAAT
>JBAQSX010000108.1:0-2233 GCA_049296695.1 Methylococcaceae bacterium
CAATAGCAACAACAGCTATCTTGTCGAAGTGACTGCCAGCGATAACAACAATGGCACAGACACCCAAAGCTTAACGGTCAACATCAACAACCTTGCCGCTGTTGTCATCAATCCAAGCACAACGCAAACTACGGGTGAAAATGGTAGCAACGCCACTTACAGCATTGTTTTAAACGATGCACCTGCAAGTGATGTGGTCTTAAACTTTAGCAGTAGCGACACCAGTGAAGCTACGGTTACGCCTTCCTTAACTTTTGCCTCAAGTAATTGGAATACCGCGCAAACCCTAGTGGTGCATGGCGTAGATGATTATCTCAATGATGGCAATGTCGCCTACAGCGTTGCTGTTTCAGTCAGTACCACTGACCTGCAATATAAAAACCTCAACATTAATCCCTTACAACTCACTAATTTAGACGATGGCCGTGATGTACCTTTAAACTTAGACGGCGATAGAGGCAATACCAAAGCTATTTATGACACCTTAATAGGACTCGATGGCAATGACACTCTGCACGGCTATACCATGAGTGATAGTTTATCGGGCGGTATTGGTGGCGATAAGCTTTGGGGCGGTTATGGTAACGACACTTTAGATGGTGGCGTGGGTCATGACTTACTCAATGGTGAGGCGGGAGCGGATTTAATTAACGGCGGCTCAGGTGATGATACTTTGGACGGCGGTGCGGGGATTGATATTTTGGACGGCGGCGCGGGTAATGATGTTTATATAGTTGACGAGTGCGATTTAATTAATACTATTAAAGATTCAGGCGCGAGTAGTGATAAAGATACTGTACTACTCGATTATGCACAGAATAATTATGCGTTACCCAGTAGTATTGAAAACGGAATAATCATAACCGATAGTAATTGTAACTGTAATAATCATAATAATATTACTAGCGATACTCTCACAGGTAATGCCAGCAATAATATCCTTACGGGTAATGAAGGCAATAACGCGCTTAATGGTTATTTAGGTAATGATACCTTAATTGGCAATGCGGGTAACGATACATTAAACGGTGGTTTAGGTGGTGATATACTCACAGGCGGCGCAGGACAGGATATATTTAATTTTACTGATGTGCTTAATAGCAGTAATATTGATACGCTTACTGATTTTGTTCCTGTTGATGATACTATTCAATTAAATCACAGTATTTTTAGCGCATTAACTGCTACTGGAGTTTTAAATACTGCTTATTTAAAAATAGGTGCAGTAGCGGGCGATAATAATGATTATATTATTTATAATCCCAACACTGGCGTATTGTCTTATGACGCGGATGCTAATAGCTCTAAAATTGCCGCTATTCCCATTGCATTATTGGGGACGCATCTTGCTATAACAAATGCAGATTTTGTGGTGAATTAATTTTATAAAAAAAGGCTGGTTTATTTTAATAAACCAGCCTTTTTTGTATGAAAATCCAAAGCTAGCTTTGGACTCCGCTATTGTTTATTTCAATAAACCTTGCAACAATCCATTTAATTTATGGACAAACGCGGCAGGGTCATCTAATTGACCGCCTTCACTTAAAATGGCTTGGTCAAATAATATCTGCGTTAAATCAGCAAAACGCGCATCATCTTGTTCATCTTTTAAACGACTAATTAAAGCGTGAGTCGGATTTAATTCTAAAACAGGTTTTCTACCACCCATGCCGCCCATTAATTGTCCCGCATCTTTCATAATGCGTTCCATATTCAAACTCATGCCATAAATATCAGCAACTAAACACGCAGGAGATTCCGTTAAACGATGGCTTAAACGCACTTCGCTGACTTTATCACCTAAAACTTCTTTAATTTGTTTTAAAGTCGATTCAAAATCATGAGTGACTTCTTCTTGGGCTTTTTTATCTTCTTCAGAATCTAACGCGCCTAAATCTAAATCACCTTTCGCCACTGACTGAATATGTTTACCGTCAAATTCACTTAAATTCGACACTAACCATTCATCAATACGGTCAGAGAGTAATAAAACCTCAATACCTTTTTTACGGAAGATTTCTAAATGTGGACTATTTTTAGCGGCGGCAAAACTATCCGCAGTCACATAATAAATTTTGTCCTGACCCTCTTTCATTCTGCTGACATAATCTTCTAAACTAATATCTTGCGCATTAGTATCATTATGAGTTGAAGCAAAACGTAATAATTTAGCGACACGTTCTTTATTACTGTGGTCTTCAATCACACCTTCTTTAATTACTGTGCCAAATTC
>JBAQSX010000109.1:0-15884 GCA_049296695.1 Methylococcaceae bacterium
GGGCAAATACTGCTCAAGTCTACATCGAAAACTAGCTGATTTACGTCCATATTTGTGTAGAAGAAGAATATTCATTTATAATGTTTTCTTTAATGGAGAATGTTAAATTTAGGAGTTCAATAGCTTCAGCTATTGAACTCCTAAATCTAATAGCATTTCTAGTGGGCTACTCATAAAATTTATGTTAATTCTAGTTTAAGTATTGAAAATACCATACCATGGATTATTTATCCACATTTTTCAATAATTGAAATCACATATTTAAACTAATTATTTTATATCTTAGATGGCTATTTTTAAATTACTCATTCTAATTTAACGAATAAAAAATAAATTAAAATATTAGCCTTTGGCATTAAATATTAAACTATTGTAAAGTGTCGAATACTTTTTTATCGCCATTTCTTTGCTTAAATACTTATTATAAAGTGCCATATAAACTTCTATTTTATTTTCATGAGCAAAAGCTATTTTAGATAAAATAGTATCACAGATACAATCAAGTGAACTTGTAAGTTCTTTTATATTAAAAGAATAGCCAACACTAGGATACTCAGAAAAAAATCTATCCATATCGCCTATGCCATTATTTGTAATAGAAAACAAACCACAAGCAAGATTTTCTGCAAACTTTGTTGGAGCTGAGGCTATCTTTGAATATGTTGGTTTTATAATAAAAAGTGAAGCATTAGCGATATTTAGATATTTATACATATCATAAAAACTGACTTCTATTACTTTAATTCTTGAAATATCTAAACTGTATTTATGAATTTTTTCTAAAATAAAATTGTGTTCGCCTTTATTTAAAATTAGAAAATGAATACTATTGTCCTTTTTCATTATTTTTTGCATTAAAAGTAATTCACTATCAAAATCATACCAGTTAGAAACTGTTCCAGCATGAATAATTATTTTGTCAGAGCCATTATAACCTAGCGATTTTTTAAAAAACGCTTTTTCAGATTTGCTTACTATTTTAAAAAGACGATTATTAGCACAAGTAGGGATTACACTTACTTTGCTTGGCAAAGTCATAGAATCAATAATTTTTTTAGACGCATACGTCAAGGTGACAATACTATCAGAGTATTGATAAGAAAATCTTTCTAAAAACTTTAAAATAAAATATAAAACAGATTTGTATTTTATTCGACCAACTTCTGTTTTCTCATCAGTTTGAAAACCTCTAATGTCAAAAATAACTTTAGTTTTAAAAACCATTTTTAATAAAAGTGCTATTAAAACAGGAATTAAACTTCTAGCATGAATGATTTTTATATCTTGTTTTGCTACAATAGTTATCAATTTTAAGAAACTACTGGTAATTTGTTGAAAAGTTGATAATACACCATATTTGTTGCTGTATACTTGATATGTCCAGTTAATTCCAAATGTATTCATGGTATTTTGTATATCTTGCAGCACTGTAATACGGGTGTCTTTTTCAAAAGAATGTAAAAAAATACCATAATCAATCGATAAATCTTGTAAATATTCCAAAACTTGTGATTTTCCTAATGACTCACTCATTCCTGTTATAGAAATATAAAGTACATTAGTTTGTTTATCTTTCATTCCCCCACCTAATATATTATATACGTTTAGTGTAAATTGCTTTAAAACGATTACCGAAGGTTATATTTCCTATGGAAAAACCGCCCAATATAATTGCAATGTTGGCAATAACGTGTTTTAGCATACCGCCATGTAGATAAGGCCATCCTGTTTCATAAACACAGGAATATTCAAGCTCTAATTCAGGTGAAATATTTTTGAAAAAATCAAATTGTTGTCGACTACCAGTACGAAACAAATGTGTAGGAGGATGATTGGATATAAAGTTTGGTTTAAATATATGTTTGATTGCACCAAACATATATGCTGCCCAGAACACTGGACTAGGGTTTATTTCAAGGGGACCCTCAACAAATAAAATACCATTTGGGCGAAGATAAGAAAGTAGTTGTTTAAGTGTGTCATCGGGATAAGGGAGATGCTCAAGTACATCGCCTAAATGAATAGCATCAAAATTTGGCTTATCAGATAAAGCAAAAAATTCATCGACTGATAATGCCTCGCACTCTGCTTGCTGACTCGCAAAAATAGCGGCATCTTTATCAAACTCCACTCCATAAGGTATAAATCCCTCTGATTTAAGTGCATTTAAAAAGCCACCAGTGCCACAACCATAATCCAATACTAAAGAGCCTTGATTGAGATATTGTCTTAATAATCGAGCGGATTCTATATATTCAACATAAGCACCTGAGTCTTTACCCTCATAATGTTTGTCGTGATATTGACTTTTTACATACATTTTAGAAAAAGTATCAGTATCAGGTAGAGGATTTACAAAAACACTACCACATTTTGCACACTTAAAATAATAGAAATACTTTGTATTAAATTCGGTTGCAAAAGGAAAATCAAAGCCTTTTGGTTTTCCACCACATAATGGGCAAAAGCGTGTTTCATCAATAAACATAAATTAACCTTGTTCGTATTTTTCGATTACATTGGCAGAAGTTCAATAAATATGGAAAAGTAGCAGGGCTTGAATTGCTGTTACAAAATAGTTTATTATTTTGCCATTAGGTTATTAAATAAATTAAACCATTCAGTAGCTATTTTGGAAATAGCAAAATTGTTGGCGACTCTTTCTGCCCCTGCTTGTGAAAGTTTTTTTTGTAAAGACTCATCACAATATAGTTGCCATAAAGTTTCTGCTAATGCACGCGGCTGATTGGGTGGTACAATTAAAGCGGATTGCGTATTGCCAACCACTTCTTTAAAACCATCAGTATCCGTTAAAACGGTTGGAATACCCAATGACATTGCTTCAATAGCGGCAATACCAAAAGGTTCACGCAAAGAGGGCAATACCACTGCATTTGCCGTTTGTATTAATTTAAATAACTCACTTTGTTTTAAAGGATTAAATAATCGAATTACATTATTTAAATCTAATTCGGAAATACGTTGTTGAATAACTGGCTTTAAATGCCCATAACCTGTACAAATGCAAACAGGACACCAATTTTTTTCTAGTTTTAAAATATGTAACGCTTCACATAAAATAACATGCCCTTTTTGCTCTACATACCGTGCAGGAGTAACAATAAAAAAAGCATCTTGAGCAATTGCGTAATATTCTCTTATTCTATAATACTGCTCAGTATTAATTTTAGGTGGCAATTTTTCAATAGGAATTCCATTGTAAATACGATGCACTGACCACTTTAATGCCTGTTGATAATCATCAACCACCGCATTTGACACCCCTACTTTAACATCAACTAAATAATACGCGGTAATTTTTTCAAGCCACATTCTAAATTTTTGCCATGTTGTTATAGGTGGATTTAGTGTATAGCCTGTTGAATGTAGTGTCCAAACAACTTTTGCCTTTTTTACAAAAAGGCTTGTATAAGCGGCATATAAATTACCAAAATATAAATGTCCCCAAATAATATCAAATTGCCCCTGTTTATAAATTTTTGTTAATTTATAAACAGCCTGTGGAATAGCCCAACGATGTTTGATATTTAAACAATGAACTACAATGCCTTCATCTTGTAATTCTGGCATTAATGAATAAGGTGGATTTGCAGCAACAATTTCACTATATACGCCCAGTTTTCTCAACTGAGGTAACAAAGAAATAAGCAATCGTTCTGCACCACCAAAACCTAACGCGTCAATTACTATTAGAATTTTCATTTTAAAACTGTCAATTTTAGATTAAGATTTTTTGCCATTGTTCAATAATAGTTGAAAGTTCAAATCTATTATCTTGTAACGCATTTTTACTAAATAATGCTCTTTTTTCAGCATTATTAATTAGCTGTAATAATGAATCTGCCAGTTTATAAGTATTATTATTTTCAACTAAAATACCATCTATTTCATGTTGAACAATATCACTAGGTCCTGTTTCACAGTCGAAACTGATTATGGGTAATCCATATTTCTTAGCTTCTAATAAAACCATAGGTAGACCTTCAAATCGTGAAGACATAATATATATTGCCGCATTTAAATAATATTGTTCAATATTTTTTGTATTAGCAACAAAAATAACTCGATTAGAAATACCCAAGTTTTGTGTTTGTTGTTTTAATGCCTGTTCATCTTGACCAGAGCCTACTATATATAACATCCAGTTATTATTAGTTTTACAAACAATTTGCCAAACAGTTAATAATGTATCGAATCCTTTTTGATAGGTTAATCGTCCAATAGCTAAAACATTATTACAACCATAATTAGGATTGCTATAATTAATAACAGGAGCTGGATTATAAATCGTTATAATTTGAGCAGAGCTTAGTTGGCGTTCATAATTAATTTTATCTTTCTTTGTTAAAGTCACAATCGCCCACGCAAATTTTCGTGCTAGCATACGGCCGATTTTTCTTTTGCAACGCTGAATAATACCACCAACACTTATATAATAATTAAAATGCTCCCAACTTATAATTTTAGTCTTGGTTTTAAATGACGCAGGAATGCTATAAAAACTTAAAACAATATCCACGTCAATAAGATAATCAATAGCATTGCTTACTAAATAATGATGCAAATTTTTTATAATTTTAATATTACTAAAATTTGAACTGTGATTCTCCATGTGTAGAGAATAAATTTTAATTTCTTTTGCGGTTTCAAAAAATGGATTCAAGCCATTTGCGGTACTCAAAATAGAAACATCATAACCTTGTTTTACCAAAGCATTAGCAATCAGCGTAGTAACCCTTTCTGTGCCACCCGTACGATTTATATCGCCACAAAAAAAAGAAATTTTTTTCATATTAAATTAAAAATACTTAGCGACTATATAATGGTAGAATTTTTTAAATAAATCATTGAGCAGTTCATAACTCAGAGCTTTATTTTTCAGCAAAATAAAAAGTATTTTTATATTATTTTTTATAGCGATTTTAGAACTAAAAGGCAGTGAAGCTGGACTAAATGACATCATTTTATTTAAAAAAATATCATACTCATCACGATAATCTTTATGGGCAAAATCGAAATTTAATTTATGAGAACTATCCATGTTATTTATAATAGCATCTTTAGTTTTTAGCCAAGTTGAAATTCCATAAAGCGACAAAGCTTCTTCTTTAACAATAAAATTATTAATATCAATTTCATTATTTAATATAGCATGTGCTTTTTCTAGCATTTCATTTGTGTTATAACATAAAACTTTTTTCTGTTTTTGTAATTCAATTTTGTTCACAGGGGTATCAATAGTTAACACAGGAACACCTGCTATACAAAACTCCAAAAAAGATGTATATGAACAAAATGGAAAACTATCAATATAAAGATCAGCAATAGCTTTATAGTATTCAACTTCATCTTTATTTTTAAGCCCTATTGCATTAACACGCCCATCGGTTTTTTCATAGGCAATTTGCCAAGCTTCTTCTTCATTTTTGTTTGGACCTATAATAAAAAAAATAGTATTTTTATTATTTTCACAAAGTGCTATTGCCATAGCAATAAAATCGAGTTTATTAATAGCGTTATATTTGAAACTTCTTGCCATAGAAACAACTGTTTTATAGTTTTGCTCTCTATTTTTTGTTACGGTATCATTTTTTATATGGGGTTCTATTGGGATAGATAATACGCTATTATTAAGTTTTGCTCTTTTGTTTAAAGTAAAAACTTTACCGTCCTCACTTAATTCAAGTAACATATCGATAATACTTAAACCAATCCAAAAAATGTGATCCGCATGGTTATAAAATAAAATAGGTCTTAAAAAGTCTTCTGTTCCAAAAGCTAAAATTGGAACTAAATCACTCATATTGGTATATAAGACAATATATTCATATTCTGAAGCTAAATTTCTTAAAGTTAATGCTTTGTCTAAGTCATTTTTTTCTTGTGTACAATCAAACAACATACCATTTTTTTGTACTACAGCATTACTCATCCATTTTGGAATATCATGCAAATTTTGATTGGTCAGAAAAAGAGAATGTTTCTCTTGCGAATTGGCATTATTAATCCATTTTTCAATTAATCTAGTATGCCCACCAACCTCATAAATACTAGTTGCCACATGTAAAACGGTATTTTGCTTATAGACTATTTTTTGAGTTGGAAACTGCTTAGCAATTGTCAACAGTTCTTTTTCTGTTGCTATATCACTAAAAATATCCATACTTCTGCTTCCACCCCACGCCACAACTATTTGAAGTAGTATAAGCTTTTCTTTTAAATCTTTTTCTTGAAAGGCGAGTTTTTTTAATGCTTCAAAAACTTTTCTGTTAATACTAATTTTATCTATCATTATTTTTACCAAATTTAGATTGTTTTTATTTTAGTTTTCAAAGTCAGTATATTTTTGAAAATAAATGCCATTACAATTAAATATAAAAAATAATTGATTGCAAAAGCCATGGTAACACCAATAAGACCATAGGTTTTAATAAAGCCTATAGAGAGCAAAACAAAACTTAAAGAAAAAATAATCTCAGTGCTAATAAATACTTTGGTCATTGCTTTAGCAACCATAATATAACCTAACAACCAGCTCGCTATTTTAAATATATCACCAAGTAGTTGATAAAAAAATAAATCCCGCATTGGTATAAATTGCGGAGTAAATAATATCTTAATAACAATATCTTTTGCATAAAAAATACTTATTGCAGTCACTAATACTATAGGTATTACTATTTTATAGCCATATAATATTTCTTTTTTCAGTTCGACTGGGTCATTAATTTCAGATAACTTGGGTAAATAATAAGTTGCCAATGTTGTGGTTATAATTGAAAGATAGCTATTGGATATTTTAGAGATAGCATCCCAATAGCCAGCATGATTCCAATCAATAGTTTCACCTATATAATCACGCACAATTATTTGAGAGACAGGTACAGTTAAAGCAGTTGTCATTATCATTAGCGTATAGTTAGCTAATTTTTTTAAATAAGCTCTATTAAGTTTTTCAGTGAAAAACTTAATTTTAAACCACTGACTTTTAATAACAAATCCTAAGGTAATAAAAAAAACTAAAGCCTGTGCAGTAGAATATGAAAGCAATGCGCCATATAATCCATAATAATAAGCTAAACTGCCCGTTAATAATAAGCTAATGAAACTAGAGGCAATATTGACTACAGTCAATTTTTTAATTTCTTTTTGCCCATTGAGTATTGCTAATAATAAAGTATTTAAAACAAAAAATACCAGCGTTAACGAAAATATTAAGAATATATCTTGATACTCGCTGCTTTTAAAAAAGATAACGGATAATTGTTTATGAAAATACCCCACCAATAATGCCGTCAAAAAAGTTGCGCTTAAGCTAATCCGTAGCGCAGTACTCCAAAGTTTTTGTTTTTCACTATCATTATCTCTATATTCAGCGGTGTATTTTACAACACCATTATTAATTGCACCTGTAGCAAAACTCATTAGTATAGTTAAAAAATTTTGAAATTGACCGATAAGTGCCATTCCAGAAGGACCTACATAAATAGCAATAATTTTTGTAACTACAAAACTATTAATCATGCTAATTACTGTTGCTATTGCAGACAAAACTGAAGTTTTAATTAAAGTCATTTATCTCTGCCACAATACGTTTTGTATCTTCCATAGCTTGTACCGAACTAATGGGTAAACTCAATACTTCATCATGGATTAATTCTGTTATAGGATAACTAAGATTATTCAAATTTTTATAAGAATTTTGTTTGTGAGGTGGAATTGGATAATGAATTAAAGTTTGAATACCATTATCTAAAAGATATTGCTGTAACCTAGCTCTGTGTTGAGTACGAATGACAAATAAATGCCACACATGCGCATCTTTTTCAGTAATTGTAGGTAAAACAATCCGCTCGTTTTTAATATTCTCAAGATAATAATTGGCTATTACCCTTCGTTTTTCGTTAGCCTCATCGAGGTATTTTAACTTAACGCTTAATAACGCTGCTTGCAATTCATCTAATCGACTATTAATACCTTGATATAAATTTTCATATTTTTTATTACTGCCATAATTACCTAAAGCACGAATAACACTGGCTAATTCGTCATCATTAGTTGTAATTGCCCCAGCATCCCCTAACGCACCTAAATTTTTACCTGGATAAAAACTAAAGCCACTAGCATCAGCTAAATTCCCTGCGTGTTTATTTTTATAACACGCACCATGTGCTTGAGCAGAATCTTCAATCACTTTTAAATTATATTTTTGGGCAATTGCATTGATTTCATCCATGTTAGCGACTTGACCATACAAATGCACCGCCATAATAGCTTTGGTTTTGCTAGTAATTTTTTCTTCAATTAATTCAGGATTAATATTATAGGTTCTAATATCGGGTTCAACTAATACGGGTATTAATTTATTTTCAGAAATAGCAAGAATGGATGCAATATAAGTATTGGCAGGAACAATAATTTCATCGTTTTCTTGCATAATACCAAGTTCTTTATAGGCTCTAATAATTAATATTAACGCATCAAGTCCATTAGCGACGCCAATGCAATGTCTTGTGTTGCAATAATTGGCAAAATCTTGTTCAAATTGTTTAACTTCATTACCTAATATATACCAACCATTGTCAATTACTCTTAACACAGCTTCTTTTAATTCTATTGAATACTGTGTATTAATAACTTTTAAATCTAAAAAAGGAATCATTTTATTTCCAATTCGTAAAAATCATGAACTATCGCTTTAGCTCCAAAGCCTTCTTTTTGAGATATTAAACCCGTATTTAATAATTTTCCTTCATTTTCGTTTGATATACCAAAATCAAAAAACATTTTTTTCGGGTATACTTCTTTTATTAAATAGTCTAATAATAAATCTAATGCCCCAATTTGTCGTCCTAACTCAGTATTAGCCAAATACTGAGTATGCACAACTTTATTGTTTTCATATAATAAAGCACCTGACAAAATTTCAGTATTATCTTTAACTAAAAATAATTTTATATGATTAGGAAAGAGCTTGGCTAAATACTCAATTTCGTTCAAGCTATGAACAGGGCTTGCGTCGTGTTTTTTTTCTAATACATCAGTTAATTTCTTCCAAAAAGATGTATAGTCATTTGATTGAACTATTTGAAGATTATGTTTTTTTGCTTTATTAATAGTCCATTTTCTTCCTTTAGAATATTTGATACTTTCATTTAAATAAATAGTTGATGTCACATCCCTTCTTATTAAATTTGCTTTATATATAAACAATGCGTATCTATCTTCTTCAGAAGGGTAGGCATGATAAATATACGGTATACATTTGTAAATAACACGAGAAATATTTTTATCTTTTAAAAAAAGCAATAAATATTCAAAAACTTCCAACATTATTTGAGTTGTCATTCTAGCGTTGACGATAAAACCGCCAAATGTAAGTCCTTGATGTGAATATAATGTATCATTTTTTATGTTTGCAGGCAGTAATGCAATTAAAATGTCATCTTTAAAAATTAACAACGAGTAATCATTAAATCTATCGGAATGATATTCCATATAATCTCTTTGAAAAAAAAAGTGACTATTTTTTGCAGTTTTTATAAAATCATCCCACTGTATTTTATATTTTTCAGAATAAATTACTATTTTCATATGCAGAGTTATTAGTTAGTGACTGAATAAAATTGATAATGATATCGTTTATTGTTTTCACGCGGTACATGGCAACAAGCAATGTTAATATGATGCTAAACTACAAAAAAGAATTAACTCAAAACTGTTTAAATGTACATTGTAACTATCCTAAGTTAAAAATTTTATATCTTTGCTCATTACTAGATAATCTCCTATATCTTCTTTAATGACAAATCCTGTTTTTTTATATAAATTAATAGCTCTTGTATTATCGAATTTAACTTTTAAAAAAATATATTTTAATTGCATATCTAAAGTTTTTTTTATCATTATTTCTAGTATTCTTTTACCAATACCTTGCCCCCAATATTCTTTTTCACCAATATATCCCCAGTATTCTGCTTGCTCATTATCGATGTTTTTTAACCCACATGCACCAATCTTATTATTATTAAAACTAATGCCATAAATAAGATAATCTTTTCTTCGCGCTAAAGAATTAAAAAACTCAACTTGTTGTTCTTTTGTAAAGTTTGGTGTCATTGTTAATTGTTTTATTTCTTCATCATTTAACCATTTCCAAGACAATTTTAAAAACTCTATATCATAATCAACTAATTCGAGCATTGTATAACTGCCTTTAAAAAATCATCGTAATTTCTAATATAATCACTTTCATCGTAATATTCACTAGCAAGAACTACTAAAACACAGTCTGGAGTAAAATCATAGATTTCGCGCCAAATTAAACCTTCAATAAATAACCCTTGATTAGATGAATTAAGAAAAACATGTTCTTTTTTACTACCATTATCTAAAAGAAATTTACAACTACCCGCAAGACAAATAGCTATTTGTTTTAAATTTTTATGCGCATGAAATCCTCGGCGCACGCCTTCCTTGGTATCAAAAATATAATATACCCGCTTAATACTAAAAGGGATATTACGATTTTCTTCAATTGCAATCAAAGCTCCTCTTTCATCGCCCATAATTTTAAAATCAATTAATTTATATAACATTTTCTGCCTATATTTTAAAATATTGTTTTGCATTTATAATTAATTTCTGTTATTTGTTAAAAATATCACCTATTAATTGAGTACCTTGGTAAATAAAACCACTGTAAATCTGTACTAAACTCGCCCCCGCATTAATTTTTTCTTGCGCGTCTTGGGCTGAGAAAATCCCACCAGCGGCAATAATAGGAATTTTTTTATTTAAGGTTTGCGCTAATAATCGCACCACTTTAGTAGATTTATCTTTTAATGGTAGACCGCTCAAACCACCCGCTTCTTGCGCTAAGGGATGATTAGCAATTGCTTCACGACTCAATGTAGTATTAGTGGCGATTATGCCATCGATATTGAATTCAAGCAATAATTGCGCAATTATATTAATTTCATCTTCGTTTAAATCAGGTGCTATTTTTAATACTAAGGGCGTGTATTTATTATATTGCTGTTGTAATTGTAGTTGTTCTGTTTTTAAACTTGAAATTAAGTGTCTTAATTCATCGCTTTGCTGTAATTGGCGCAGGTTTTTAGTATTAGGTGAAGAAATATTAATCGTAATATAACTCGCCGCTGTATACGCTTTACGCAAACCACACAAGTAATCATCAACTGCATTTTCAATCGGGGTATCAGCATTTTTACCGATATTAATGCCCAATATACCTTTATAAGAACTTTTAGCCACTTGAGCTAATAAATAATCAATCCCTTTATTATTAAAGCCCATGCGATTAATAATCGCGCCATATTCGGGAATTCTAAATAAACGTGGTTTAGAATTACCTGCTTGCGGACGTGGCGTGACTGTACCTATTTCAATAAAACCAAAACCCAAACTCGCTAACGCATCAATATAATCGCCATTTTTATCAAGTCCTGCCGCTAAACCAACAGAGTTTTTAAAATTCAGTCCCATTATTTCGACAGGCTTATTATTAGCAATACTAGGCGCGATAAATTTATTTAAACCGCAAGCATAACTAATATTTAATAATTTTAAGGTAACTGAATGCGCGGTCTCAGCATCTAAAGAAAATAATAAGGACCGGATTAGGGGATAGATATTCATAAGTATTAGCGGTTTAAAAAGTTTTTCAACATATCATGACCATGCTGAGTGAGTATCGATTCAGGATGGAATTGTACACCTTCAATGTCTAAAGTTTTGTGATGTATTCCCATAATTTCATCAATTTCTCCCATTTCATCTTGTGTCCACGCGGTAATTTCTAAACACGATGGCAGGGTTTGTTGCTGTATGACTAATGAATGATAACGTGTTGCAGTAAAGCCGTTGGGTAATCCATTAAATACTCCTTTCTGATGATGATGTATTAAAGAAGTTTTACCGTGCATAATACTTTTAGCATGAATAATATGTCCGCCAAAAGCATAACCAATACTTTGATGCCCTAAACAGACACCCAATATTGGTATTTTTCCTGCAAAATGTAAAATGCTTTCTACAGATATACCTGCCTCTTTTGGTGTACAAGGACCTGGCGATATTACAATTTTATCGGGATTGAGTGCTTCAATATCATTAATAGTGACCGCGTCATTTCTAACCACAATAACTTCCGCGCCCAATTCACCAAAATACTGCACTAAGTTATAAGTAAAGGAATCATAATTATCAACCATTACTACTTTTATTTTATTACTCATAACTTTTCTCCTGCCAAACCTGCTTCCGCCATTGCCACTGCTTTAAATATAGCGCGTCCTTTATTTAAAGTTTCTTCCCATTCGCTAGTGGGAATTGAATCATAAACAATACCCGCACCCGCTTGAATCGTTAATTGACCGTCTTTAATAATCGCAGTGCGAATCGCAATGGCAGTATCTAAATTACCCGACCACGAAATATAACCCACCGCACCTGAATAAATACCGCGTTTGACTGGCTCTAATTCATCAATAATTTCCATGGCTCTCACCTTTGCCGCGCCGCTCACTGTACCTGCGGGAAAAGTTGCCGCTAATACATCAAAAGCATTTTTTCCTTTTTGCAAAATACCCGTGACATTCGACACAATGTGCATTACATGTGAATAACGTTCCACTATCATTTTATCGGTCAGTTTTACCGTGCCTATTTCAGCCACGCGCCCTGTGTCATTGCGTCCTAAATCAATTAACATTAAATGTTCAGCAATTTCTTTAGGGTCGGCTAATAATTCTTTTTCTAAGGCTAAATCCTGCTCACGATTAATACCGCGTTTGCGTGTCCCTGCAATAGGACGCACGGTGACAGTATTATCTTCTAATCTGACTAATATCTCAGGTGATGAGCCGACTATATGAAAGTCTTTTAGATTTAAATAAAACATATAAGGCGAAGGATTTAAACAACGCAAAGCTCTATATAAATTTAACGGCTCTGCACTATAGGGTATTGTCATGCGTTGCGATAATACTACCTGCATAATATCGCCGTCAGTGATATATTGCTTAGCTTTACGCACCGCATTTTCATAACCGTCTTGAGTAAATCCTGATATAAAATCGGTTTCCTGAATAACTTTGGGATTTTCTTGCAAAGCGGTTTTGGCATGTAATTCACGCAAGTTTTTCGCTAATTCATTTAAACGACTAATAGCATTTTGATAGGCGTTATTATCCTCAGGATTAGCGTGGGTTAATATCAGCATTTTGCCTGATAAATTATCAAATACCAGTATTTCTTCTGAGACCATTAATAAAATATCAGGGCAACCCAAGGGGTCGGGTTTTTGTTTTTTGCAAACGCGTGGCTCAATATAGGCAATGGTTTCATAGCCAAAATATCCCACTAAACCTCCGCTAAAACGCGGCAAGTTTTCAATATCAGGGACGTTGAATTGTGCTTTAAATTGTTCAATCCAGACTAACGGATTATCGCTGTTAATGGTTTCAATTATTTCGCCATTTACTTCTCGTTGAATACGGTTGCCATAAACTTTAATAATCGTTTTGCAAGGCAAACCAATAATTGAATAACGTCCCCATTGTTCACCGCCATGAACGGATTCTAATAAATACGAATACGCGCCGTCTGCGAGTTTTAAATAGGCACTTAAGGGAGTATTCAAATCAGCTAATACTTCACAGCTAATGGGAATACGGTTATAACCCTGTTGGGCATAATAATTAAATTGTTCTGGGGTCATTGGAAAAGGTTTTGTAATTGTTTTTTTAAAGGTTCAAAATGAGGATGGGCAAAGTTATAAGGTGGCTCAGGATAAGCAATGCTATACAAATTATTAATAATGGTTTTATGTAATTGTTTGGGATTTATTTGTGAACAATTCACAAAGCATTCAATACAATCACGTTTATCTTCTGGCAAGGTTGCTAAAATTAAAGATTCTAAATAACCTGTTTGCGTTTCAGGATTACAAACAATATACACAGAGCTAATAGCTTCAAAGCCTAATTGATTAATTGTTGTTTGTAATTGCGCTTGAGTATTAGCGTAACCTTTATATTTAGTATCATCTTTTTCATCATCAGCATCGATAATAAATAAAATTTTCTGAATTTGCCCTGCGCTAATAAATTGCTGTAGTTTTTTATATTTTTGATTATTAACATCAAAAAAATTAGTTTTACTGCCAAAGCCATCAAAATAAATCAGATTTTCATCAATGCTTAAATCAGCTAATAAACTTTTTATAAATTTTCGGTCAGTATTATCTTTATCACTGCCTTCGTGCAGAATAGCAAACCTTACCATCCCCGCACCTCGTGTTCTTGTTTGAGGCTATCTAATAACATTTCATAATCAAATGAAATAGTTTTTATTTCTTGCTGTTTATTTTTGACTAATAAAGTGTAGCTTATATCTTGTTCGTTTAATTGTTTGGAAACTCGCGCAAACGATTCAAGCATTTCTTTAGAATGGGTAGTGGCAAATACTTGGCAATTAGTTTTTGCTGAGGTTTTTAAAATAATTTCCCATAATCTATCTAGTTGAGTGTAATGAATACCGTTGTCAATTTCATCAATAAATAAATAACCATTTTCACACGAATATAAAGCACAAATAATAGAAATATAATGTTTTAAACCATCACCAAATTCAGTAATGTCTCGATATTCATTTTTAACCTTGCATAATGGTTTATCTCCAATAATTTTAAATTTTTCTATATCAGAATCAAAATTGTTAATGATTTTATTTAATTCTTCTTCTTTATCTTTTTTTTGTACTATTCCAAAATTTCTGTTTAATTTAGCATTATCTAAACCAAAGCTGTCTATATATTCGATGTTTTTTGAATTTTTAATTTTTATATTTATACTATTTGTATTGATTTTTTTTAATGTATCTTGTATTTTAAATACATATTCTTTATTAGCATCTTGCTCTATTATAGAATATTCTATTTTATTTAAATTTGAACTAGATATGTATATTCTTGTTGCGTCTAAAAATGCCGTTGAAAGAATATTAATACCTGTTTCTTTATTTATTAAATTTGGTTTTTCTCTCCTAGCTTTAATCACAACAATAGCTGTAATTAAATTATTAATAGTCATACCATGTACATTCACATAACACGCTTCCATAAAAGCGGTTTTGCCAATATTGTTTTTACCACCAATTAAATTAACGCGCTTAAAACCACTGGCAGTAAAGTCAGTAAAGCATTTGAATTGCTTGATTTCAATATCGGTTAAAAAATGCTGGCTCATAATTTGAAATTGTAATTGTTAATGTACAGTTATACTGTAATACTTTTTTGATATAAAAATTCAGGGTCTAAATCTAAGTGGTTTGCCCATTCAATGCTATCAAAACAAACTGATACGGTATTAAATAAAGCTATATTTTTTAATTCTGAAAACTTACCAATTTCTAAATAAGGTTTAACATCAAATAGTTTTTCTTCATTATTGGCAAAAGTGAGTAATAAATTATAATCTTCAAGTGCGATTACTTTTTTAATAGTTAAATACATAAAGAATCTTATTTCAAAGGTTCAATAGCAAAAGGTAATTCACCATTTGCGGCAAGTTTCCAGTCGGCTAATAAATCTTCTTGATGAATTTCAACCCATGCTAACACTAATCTTTCTTTTTTGCGTGGTAGATTACCTTCAATAATTTCACAGGTTTCTATATTAACCGTTACTGTATAATCTTGATAATAAGCATGAATATGTGGCGGATTATGCTCTGAGGGTGAGCAGTACATACGAATAATAATTCCATAAAATATAGATATAGTGGGCATTATATTCTCGCTTAGTCAAAATTAACGGAGTCCAAAACATGTTTTGGACT
>JBAQSX010000110.1:0-11971 GCA_049296695.1 Methylococcaceae bacterium
GTTGCAAGCAACGTGGTTTTTACCCACTGTGATTACTTTCTTTTTAGGCAAACGCGCATTATCTTCAATTAACTATCGTTTAATAATGTCAGTATTATTATTGAGTAGTTTTTTAATAAAAAGTCTGTGCGGTTATGAGTATTTAAGCACTATTGCTTTATCTGCTTGCGTACCTTTATGTTATTACGCGCTACGCTATCGTTTTACTATAAGCGTTTTATTCAATTCGTTAATCGTTTGCGCACTCAGTTTGTTATTCGCTTTTATAATAGCGATTATTATACATGCGCAATCATTGGCTAATAATTATGATGATTGCTAAAAAACGTCTTTCTACTGAAAACCCTGTTTCTTTAGCTAAAGAAGCGTGTAAAAATTCATCTGAACCGCATTGTGAACAATTTTTTATACAATCTTATAGTGATTCTTTAACCAGTAATCGCGTTTTAGTAGCGGCGCAATATTTTGATATGCCCCACCCACTGCCTTGGTTAGATAGACTGCTATTAAATTCGGAGACTAATGAATTACTAGGCATAAAGGGAATGAGTATTTTAGTCTTTCCTTTATTTAATTGCGTGGTTTTTTATAGGATTTTAAAACGCCGTGATGCTTTATCATTCAGTGTTTTAATGGCTCTGTTCGCGCCGCTGTCGTGGTTTATATTGGCAAAAGGGCATTCTTATATTCATTACACTTTGAATTATGTATTATGGTATTTGCCCTATATTCCTTTTGGTTTATTATTGCTTTTTGAAAAAAGCGATAATAAAAAATAATTTTCTGAACAGAATTTATCAATGTAGGGGCAAATCATTATTTGCCCTTAATAATTTAGTTGGAGTTCAAACCTAGGTTTGAATTCCGAAAGTTTGATATTAACTAGCCTACTTTTATAAAAAGGGCGAATATAATTCGCCCCTACAATCAGAACGCCAATAATTATTACTGTACTAATTCCCACGTTTTGGTTTTTGCTGATAAACAAGCTTTACGTTGTTCTTTAATAACTTGACCTGTTTTTAAAGTCACTATTTCTTCTAACAAACGACAATTTTGTTTAGTTTTAGGATTTAATATGGCTTGTCCAATAGGATTTAAAGCCATCATATTACCTGTTTGTGGATTGACCCATTGTTGCGCTTGATTAAATGCGCCTGATTTAATAACGCCACCTAATTGTTGCAAACGGAAGTTTTGATCAGTGGGCGCGAGTTGTGAACCGATTTGTCCATTTAAAACGCTACCCGCCATACTTTGAATAATTGAATTTAAAACCATACCTTCTAAGGTACTTAAAGGGCTTGTGGGCTGTGCTGTTCCATAAGGATTATTACCGTAAGGATTAGTATTGCCCATGCCATAAGGATTAGGGTTACTATAACCACCATTATTCATACCACCCGCCGCGCAACCGACAATAGTTGTTACCGCGCCCAATAATATTAGTTTTTTAATTTTATTCATTTCTATAACCTGTAATATAATAAAACTTGTTAGTTTACTACGTTGTAGATAATAAATCTCAATCCCAACGATTATCTCTTACTTGTACTTTGCCTTGCTCAATACGCACGGGAAAACAATGAATCGCCTCATAGGCAGGTGGGCATTTAACCGCGCCAGTTTTAATACAAAACCGCGCCCCGTGACGGGGACAAATTAATTGGTCACCGTCTAATTCACCGCTGGCGATTTCCGCGCCATCGTGGGTGCAAACATCTTCTAAGGCGTAAAACGCATCATCGATTTTAAATACGGCAATTGCTGTGCCGTCCACATCAATCACACTATGTTCACCATTAGCTAAAGCGTGTTCATCGATTACATCAAACCATGTACTCATAATAATTCACCCTTTCAAATACACATCATAACGGACTAATTTTCCTGCAAAACTCTCATTAGGTTTGCCACCCAATGGCTGGGCATAATCAGGGCTTTTGACTACCACCCGCTTGCCTGTTGCCAAAAAAGCGGCTTCAAATAATTGCGCTTTATCGTCATCTTGTCCAATTAACTCATGCAAAATTTGCATGGCTTTTTTAGCCAAAGCCGATTTTTTGCGCTTAGGCTCAAACATGGGGTCAAGATAAATACAATCGGGGGGTTGCGGTAGTCGCGCTAATAATTCAATGGCATTGCCTACTAATAAACGCGGCGGCGTGATGTGAAGTTTTTGTAGCCACGCTTGCTCTGCTAAGCGTTGCAGACCATCGTTTAATAACGCCGCCATTAACGGTGAGCGTTCTAAACATAACACCTCATAACCCATGCGAAACATAAATAAGCTGTCTTGTCCCCAACCTGCGGTAGCATCAACAACCGTTTTGGTCTTGCGCCCAATAGCACGCGCTAACGCGCCGTCTTTAGGGGCAGGATAACAGCGTTGTTCACCTGCTCTGGGTTCTATATCAACGCTTAAACCGCCTTTTTTTAATAATTCACGGTCGAGTAGTTTTAAACAGCCATCGCGCCATGTTAGAAAAAATTGTTCTTGCTCAGTTTGCTTTGCATAATCCAAAGATACCATAGGAATGGCTAACTGCTCGGCGAGTTGTTGATAAGCTGTGGTGTCTGCGCTATCGCTTATTAGTACGGCAATTTTGCCTGTATAAGTGCTAATCATAAGGCTTAACAAGCGGTTAATTCATTAATTGACCAACGCGGTTTGGCAATAATGCTCAAATTATCTTGAAACTGCCCTGCGAGTAATCGTTGACAACCTGTGTAGGCGATCATCGCGCCATTATCGGTACAAAATTGTAGACGTGGAAAATGCAAACTTGCCTGTTCTTTAGCGGTCATTTCAGTAAGCGCGGCACGGATTTGTTTATTAGCACTGACACCACCTGCTACCACTAAGCTTTTTAAACCTGTTTGTTGCAAGGCTCTACGGCATTTAATACTTAAGGTTTCAGCGACAGCTTGTTGAAAAGAGCTGGCAATATTGGCTTTGTCTTGCTCAGTTTGCTGACTTGCCATTAAGGTGTTTAAGGTAAAAGTCTTTAAACCACTAAAACTAAAATCTAAGCCCGGTCTGTCAGTCATAGGACGCGGGAATTTAATTTCTGCTGTGCCTTGCTCTGCTAAAGCCGATAGTTTTGGACCACCGGGATAGCCAAGTCCTAACATTTTAGCGGTTTTATCAAAGGCTTCACCTGCGGCATCGTCTAAAGATTCGCCTAATAATTCATAACGACCGATACCTTGCACGGCAACTAATAGCGTGTGTCCGCCCGAAATGAGTAAGGCAACAAAAGGAAAAGCGGGTGGGTTGGCTTCTAACATGGGTGCGAGTAAATGTCCTTCCATGTGATGCACGGCAATCGCAGGTACACCCCATGCCCACGCTAAACTTCTAGCGGTTGCTGCTCCAACCAATAACGCCCCGACTAATCCCGGCCCTGCGGTATAGGCAATGCCACCAATATCACTAGCTTGCAACTGACTTTCAGCGAGTAATTGTTTGATTAAAGGCACTAATTTACGGATATGATCGCGTGAAGCCAATTCGGGAACAACGCCGCCGTACTCGCTGTGCATGTCCACTTGACTGTAAAGCAGATGATGACACAAGCCTTGTGTGGAATGATAAATTGCCACGCCTGTTTCGTCACACGAAGTTTCTATACCTAAAACGTACATTGAATGTTTGAAAATTAATTGAAGTTAAGAATGAATTTTGCAGTTAATAATTTCTTTGTCTACAGAAATTGTAAACACAAATGGATAAGTCGAATGCAATTACAATCATTATATTTACCTAGAGAAATAGTTTGATGCGCCCATCACATGGTTTATAATGATGGGTCTTCTATTTCTGAAGAAGCATTGAGAGTTAGCAATGCTTAAAGCAAATGCTAAGCGACTGTTTGATTATTTAGATTTTTCTAAATAGCACAGCGATGAAGCGTTTAGATGAACATAGATTTTTCTATGGAATTCCTAACTATTGGTGCTTCATTTAAGTCACCCGACTCTTAAAAACTATCAAATACTAACACAGTGGAATCATTATAATGCCGTCAGTAAAAATTAAAGAAAACGAACCTTTTGATATTGCTATTCGCCGTTTTAAACGCGCTTGTGAAAAAGCAGGTGTTTTAGCGGAAGTCCGTCGTCGTGAATTTTATGAAAAACCGACAGCAGAACGTAAGCGCAAAGGTGCGGCGGCAGTGAAACGTCACTTGAAAAAATTAGCGCGTGAACGTTACGCTCTGAAAAACTTACGTCGTGGTCGCCCAGTCCTTTAATTTATGAGCGATTCATTAGTTAATCATATCAAGGAAGAAATGAAAGCCGCTATGAAAAGCGGCAATAAGGCAAGACTTGGGGTAATTCGCCTAATTCTATCTGCCATTAAGCAAATAGAAGTCGATGAACGCATTGTTTTAGATGATGCGAGAACCCTTGCGGTACTCGATAAAATGGTCAAACAACGTCGTGAGTCAATCCGCCAATTTAGCGATGCTCGGCGCGACGATTTAGTGGCTATTGAAGAAGCCGAAGTGCTTGTCATTCAAGATTTTTTGCCACAAGCTTTAAGTGACGCTGAAATTGAACAAATGGTCAGCGAAGCCGTTACCGAATCTGGCGCACAGGCTGTGAAAGATATGGGCAAAGTCATGGCATTGTTAAAACCCAAAATGCAAGGACGCGCCGATATGTCAGTGGTAAGTAACAAAATCAAAGTTGCGCTAGGTGGCGCGGCTGCATAGAAACCGAAATAAAGCCGTTTCTTTCAGCGGTAGAGACGTTGCTTTGCAACGTCTGTACACTTTTCTGTAGTAAATGAGGACAGATTTTATGAATCATAAGAACATGTCCGCTGGTCGAATTCCTCGTGAGTTTATCGATGATCTTCTTGTGCGAGTTGATATTGTTGATTTAATCGATTCGCACCTTCCTTTGAAAAAAACAGGCAATAACTATGTTGCTTGCTGTCCATTTCATACCGAGAAAACCCCTAGTTTTTCAGTTAATCGTAATAAAGGTTTTTATCATTGCTTTGGTTGTGGCGTAAGCGGCAATGCGATTAGCTTTTTAATGGAATTCAATCACCTTGATTTTGTTGAAGCAATTGAAGATTTAGCGCATTTTGCAGGGGTTGATGTAGAGCGCGAAGCCTCTACTTATGAAGACCCAAGCCAGCCAAAAGAAAATTTAACTAAACTATACGCGCTCATGCAGCAAATAGAGAGCGTTTATAAAACACATCTCAAAACAAATGAGTTAGCGAAAAACTATTTAAAAAATAGAGGCGTTAGTGGTGAGATTGCCAAACAATTTAACTTAGGTTACGCCCCTGACGCGTGGCAAACCCTAACTAATCAGTTTGACCAGCAAGACTTGTTTGCCGTAGGTATGGCAGTGCGTAGCGATGAGGGCAAAGTCTACGACCGTTTTCGTAAACGGGTGATGTTTCCGATTCGTAATAAACGCGGACAGATTATTGGTTTTGGCGGCAGAGTTTTAGATAATTCTTTACCCAAATACTTGAATTCACCCGAAACCACCCTATTTCATAAAGGCTCAGAAGTCTACGGTCTATATGAATTACTGCAAAAAAACGCCAAACCAGCAAGAATTTTAGTGGTTGAAGGCTATATGGACGTAATCGCCCTAGCCCAATTTGGCATTGATTACGCCGTAGCAACCTTAGGCACAGCCACCTCGCAAACCCATTTAGATTTATTATTTCGTTTCTCTTCAGAACTGGTATTCTGTTTTGATGGCGATAATGCAGGACAAACCGCCGCGTGGCGGGTAATGGACTCGGCATTTTCGAGTCTGCGCGGAGAGCGACAGATTCGCATTATGTTATTGCCTACCGAGCATGACCCAGATTCTTTAATTCGTGAAGAAGGCTTAGAAAAATTTAATGAACGCGTTACTAATGCGCAAATATTATCTGATTATTTTTTTGGTCATTTAGAAAAACAATTAAACCTAAATGAATTAGAAGGCAGAGCGCGATTAGTTGATAAAGCCAAAACTTATTTAGAGAAATTACCACAAGGTACGCTAAGTGAGTTAATGTTTAAACGTTTAAATGCTTTAGCAGGTACTGATATTGCCGATAGTTCGACTATACTTGAAGCCAAACAACATAAAAATCTAATTGAGCCACAATCGATTAGTTTGCCAAGACGAGTTATGGCTAATTTAATTCAAAAGCCATCCTTAATTAACTATGTTGAACAAAATTCAATTGATTGGCAAAATTTGAATTTTACAGGGGCTACTGTTTTTAAAGCCATCTTACAAAAATTATTAAAAGAAAAACCCAAAAACACAGCCGTATTATTAGAATCTTATCGCGGACATCGCGATGAAAAAATTGTTAATGAATTAGCCGCCTTGGACTTATTAATTATTAATCAACCGATTAATGAACAAGGTATAGAAAAAGAATTTTCTGATGCACTACAAAAACTCTGCGCTAAACCAGCGTCACTGATTGATGAACATAAATTACAAGCGACTAGTAGTTTAAGTGATGAAGAAAAAGCCTTATTACTTAAATCAGTTAAGCGATAATTAATAAAATAAGAAATGAGAATACAACCACCTGCTTTAGCGTAATCAATCTGAATAGACAGCGAGTGAATAATGAATCAAGATCAACAGCAATCCCAGCTAAAACAATTAATCGCCAAAGGCAAAATGCAAGGTTATTTAACCTATGCCGAGGTCAATGACCATTTGCCTAGCGATATTATTGATTCTGAACAAGTCGAAGATTTTATCGGCATGATTAATGAAATGGGCATTCAAGTCTATGAAGTCGCCCCTGATGAAGATTCCTTAATTACCGATTCAGCGGCCGTTACTACTGACGATGAAGATGCCGAAGAAGTAGCGGCTCTAGCCTCAGTTGACAGTGAATTTGGCAGAACCACAGACCCCGTGCGTATGTATATGCGCGAAATGGGTTCAGTTGAATTATTAACCCGAGCCGATGAATTAAAAATAGCCAAACGCATAGAAGAAGGACAACAACAATTAGTTAAAGCCATTGCCCGTTCTTGCGTAGTAGTGGAGGATTTTTTAAATTCTTACGATAATATCTCCAGCGAAGAAGGCGGTATTCGTTTAACTGATTTAATTTCAGGTTTTGCGGATTTAAGCGAGGCTGACGATTTTATTGCCAACTTACCTGCTAGCGATATTATTGAAGAAGCCGCAACTGCCGAAGATGAATTAAAAGGACTCAATCAAGAAGAAGTCCAAGAAAAAGTTGACGCGCTTAGAAAACAATTAAAAGTTGCCTCATCTGCCATTAAAAAATACGGTTACACAGGCGATAAAACCGAAAAAGCTTTTGAAGTATTAGCCGATTTATTTATGGAATTCAAATGGACTCCACAATACTTAAAAAAATTGACGGGTATTATTCCTAATGGTGTTGCCAGTGTCCGCGAACAAGAGAAATTATTTTTAGAAGCCTTTGTTAAATACGCTAAAATGCCACGCAAAGATTTTATTGCTTCTTTTGTTGAAAACGAATCGAATTCTGAATGGTTAGATAAGTATTTAGTCCCAGCAAGTCCTTATAGTGAAGCTTTAAAACCTTTTGAAAAAGATTTGCGTAAAGCGCAAAAAACATTAGCTGAAATTGAGTCGCAATATGGACTCACCATTAGTGGTTTAAAAGATATTAACCGTAGAATGTCTATTGGTGAGGCGAAGGCAAGACGCGCTAAAAAAGAGATGATTGAAGCGAATTTAAGACTGGTTATTTCTATTGCAAAAAAGTATACTAATAGAGGTTTACAATTCTTGGATTTAATTCAAGAAGGTAATATCGGTTTAATGAAAGCGGTAGATAAATTTGAATATCGCCGTGGTTATAAGTTTTCAACTTATGCAACATGGTGGATTCGTCAGGCAATTACGCGCTCAATTGCTGACCAAGCGCGGACGATTCGCATCCCTGTTCACATGATTGAAACCATCAATAAATTAAACCGTATTTCACGTCAAGTGTTGCAAGAAATTGGCAGAGAAGCGACCCCTGAAGAGCTAGCTGAGCGCATGGAAATGCCTGAAGACAAAGTGCGTAAGGTATTGAAAATCGCCAAAGAACCGATTTCAATGGAAACCCCAATTGGTGATGATGAAGATTCTCACTTGGGAGATTTCATAGAAGATGCTAAAGTATTGTCCCCAGTGGAAGCGGCAACCATTGCAGGTTTGCGTGAATCAACCCAAAATGTGCTAGCGGGATTGACGGCAAGGGAAGCCAAAGTATTAAGAATGCGCTTTGGTATTAATATGAATACCGACCATACTTTAGAAGAAGTGGGCAAACAATTCGATGTCACGCGTGAACGTATTCGTCAAATTGAAGCCAAGGCACTTAGAAAATTAAGACACCCCTCCCGTTCAGAGCAACTACGTTGCTTTTTAGACGGTGAATAAATAACGGGCCCTTAGCTCAGTTGGTTAGAGCGTCCGACTCATAATCGGCAGGTCGTAGGTTCAAGTCCTACAGGGCCCACCATCAATAAAAATAAAAAAGGTCGCATAATGCGACCTTTTTTGTTATTTAGGCTTTGTATTTTTATCTTCAAACACAAAAGGTGCTAACGTGAGCAATAATTTTATTTTTACCTCTGAATCTGTCTCTGAAGGACATCCCGATAAAGTCGCTGACCAAATTTCTGACGCGGTATTGGACGCATTACTTGCCCAAGACATTAAATCACGCGTGGCTTGTGAAACCTTAGTCAAAACTGGCATGGTGGTACTTGCGGGTGAAATCACCACCAACGCGTGGGTAGACATGGAAGCGTTAGTGCGTAAAGTGGTCTGCGACATCGGTTATGACAATGGCGAAATCGGTTTTGATGGCAATAGTTGCGCGGTATTAAACGCGATTGGCAAACAATCTGCCGATATTGCCATGGGCGTTGATGAATCTGACGACCACGAACAAGGGGCAGGCGACCAAGGTTTAATGTTTGGTTATGCCAGCAATGAAACCGATGTGTTAATGCCCGCGCCTATCACTTACTCGCACTTATTAGTACAACGCCAAGCGCAAGTCCGCAAAAACAAAACTCTGCCTTGGTTACGTCCAGACGCGAAAAGCCAAATCACTTTCCGCTATGAAAACAACAAACCCGTAGCCATTGACGCAGTGGTGTTATCGACTCAGCATTCCCCAGAAATCAGCGCGAAAGCTCTGCATGAAGCGGTGATGGATGACATTATCCTGCACGTTTTACCTAAAGAATGGTTACACAAAGACACCAAATATTTCATCAATCCAACAGGCAACTTTGTGATTGGTGGCCCAGTGGGCGATTGCGGTTTAACAGGTCGTAAAATCATTGTCGATTCTTACGGCGGCATGGCACGTCACGGCGGTGGCGCGTTCTCAGGCAAAGACCCCTCAAAAGTTGACCGTTCAGCAGCTTACATGGCGCGTTATGTGGCTAAAAACATCGTTGCCGCTGGTTTGGCGGAGCGTTGTGAAATTCAAGTGTCTTATGCGATTGGTGTTGCCGAACCTACTTCAATTACCGTTGAAACTTTTGGTACAGGCAAATTAAGCGAAGACCGTTTAGTCGAATTAGTCCGCGCGCATTTTGATTTGCGTCCTAAAGGTTTAATTAAACAATTAGATTTATTAAGACCGATTTATCAACCCACCGCTTCTTATGGTCACTTTGGCAGAACCGAAGATACCTTTAGCTGGGAAAAAACCGATAAAGCCGATGAATTAAAAGACGCGGCTGGACTTTAATTGTTTTAACCGTATAAACCTAGCAGGTTTTAAAAACCTGCTAGGTTTTTATTTAAGTGCGCTAATGAAATAATAGAGAATAGCTATGAAACAAGTCGCTTCATTACGTTATGGTGTTATTTTTAAAAAAGCCTTTTGTGATGTTGAAATATTTAACGCCTTTGTGCGTGATATTTTAGGCATTGAATTTCATTGCGACAGTGTTGAAACCGAAAAAGAATTTGATACCTTAATTGGTAAAGTCAAACCGCGTTTTGATTTATATGCCGAAGATAAAACCAATCGCATTATTGTTGATATTCAACACCGTAGAGATTCTGACCATTACGACCGCTTTCTGCATTATCATTGCGCCGCTTTATTAGAACAAATTAAAAACTCTACGGATTATCGCCCTAAATTAGCTGTTTATACCATTGTGGTTTTAACGTCGGGTGATAAACATAAATCGCCCTTATCCATTATTGATTTTGACCCTAAAACAATGAAAGGTGAGCCTTTAGGTGAAATACCACATAAAGTAATTTATTTATGTCCTAAGTATATCAATGATGATGTACCCAGTCTTTATCGTGAATGGTTACAGGTTATTGATGATAGTTTAGACAGTAGTATTGATGAGACTTTATATCATAATCCGCAAATACAAAAAATAGTATCTCGCATTGAAACCGATAATATCACGCCCGAAGAGCGTTATTGGATGATTGAAGAATATAGCGAAGAAAAAGCCAAGCTTGAAAGCTATGAATCTGGGCAGTTACAAGCGAAACAAACTATTGCTAAAAATTTATTAGCCTTAGGTTTGGATTATTCTGCTATTGCACAAGGAACTGGATTAACTTATACAGAAATTGAAGCGTTATCAAATTAATTTGTAGTATTAAACCTAGCGGGTTTTTAAAATCTGCTAGGTTTGTTTTTAAATTTAATTTATCTTTTACTTAAATGGCAAATAACAAAGTTAAAAACGTTACTGTGTTTATTCGTTCTATAAACGAAATAAAACGAGATAGAACAGCAGACGAACAAAATAATATTGTATTTTATCGAGGTCAAGCCAATAAAGATTGGTTTCTCGTACCTACAATTTATCGTAAAAATGAAGAAGGAGAAAGTTATCATCGAGTTGAGCATTTATTGTATCAAGAAATGCTACGCCGCAATCCTGCCGCTTTTGCAGAAGATAAAACCGTTTTTGAACGTTTGGTAAGAATGCAGCATTATAATTTACCAACACGATTATTGGATATAACGCGCAATTCATTAGTCGCTTTATATTTTGCTTGTGAGGATGAAACTCAAAAGAAAAAAGACGGGCAAGTTTATATTTTTTCTGAACAGTTAGAAAATATATTTTCCAGTCATAATATTCCTGAAGTGATGTTATCAAATATTGAAGAAATAAATGGATTAGAACTTTTCGCCGAATTATTATTTTTCAATGCTTCAATTAATTTACGCGGTGTTTGGGAAAACAAAAACTATTTTATAAATGAATATCATCAAAAATTAGAAAAATTAAGTCATTTATTAGATTCATTCGAAAAATTTTTTTATTCAAAAAGATTATTCAATTTTATTGAATTTTATGAAAGTTTAAGAGATTTAGAATTTAATTTTTTTAATTATAATATAAGTAGCTTTATGAATTATGGAATGAACATTAATGAATATGATTTTGCTGAAAAAACAATTAATGCTTTTCGTGAAGGTATTAAAAGCGCAATTTTAAAATATAGAGAATCAACGAAAATGAAAATAGGCATAGATGATTATTTATCTTATTTTTTAAGTAGATTTTTGCCGACTTATTTTGTTTATCCGCCTTTAAATAATGAACGTATTCGTAGACAACAAGGTGCATTTTTATTATTTTCGCCCTTAACACCTTACTATGATTATAATAACTCTAAAGCACCACCTATAATAAAAAAGTTTAAACGCCACAGCTTATATGAACCAATTGAGTATATTGAAAAACAATCAATTATTATTAATGCAAAGTCAATAGATAATATTTTAAAAGAATTAGAAAACGACTTTGGTATTACCAAAGGCTATATTTATCCTGAATTAGAACATCAAGCCAAAGATATTATGTCGCTTTATCCAATAAGATAAAAACTGTCAAATCTTTTGTTTCTGCGTCATATATAGAACAAAAAATTAAATTCATTTGGAGGTCAGGCTTTGCCTGACAAGTTCAGGCAA
>JBAQSX010000111.1:0-10019 GCA_049296695.1 Methylococcaceae bacterium
TATCAGAGCCGCTCGCCTTAAACGCCGTGTTGGGCTTTTAATAATTATGCTGCAACCTGTTCGTAAGAAAAAGCTGGAATATCCGCATTTTCTTTTGCGTGTTCTATTGTAATACCACAAACATTACCATGTGAATCAATATCAATCATAGTATTTTCATCGTAATCTTTGGTTTCGGCTATATCAGCATTACGAAACTCAATATATAAAGTATCTGTATCTTGAAAATATTTTATTTTCATAGTGTAAATGACCTGTCAAAAAATGCGTTATGGACTGTCTCGCCATCAGAAAGTAAAACTACTCTTAAGTATTTATCATTAGCTTCTTCAATTAATGCCCAGCGACGTATTCTACCGTCTTCCTGAATAAATTCTTTCGCTGGATATTTAATAACCCTTTCTATCCATTCAAGTTCAATTGTTGCTCTATCAGCTCGTTGACGAGTTTCTTTAAAGTATTGTGTGAATTTCATTATAGTGAATTTAATTTATCATCATGCTTAATTGTTAAAATAATCAAGCATGATGTATTACATTACTTCAATTAGCAAATCGAATTTTTCAATGTCCAAACAACACTGACATAATTGCCATCTGATAAACCCAATGTTGGGATATTGTTACATAAACGTATCTTTAACAAAATTAAAAAACATAACTACACTGTTTCAAATTAGAGGGACGTAAATCTTTTATACTCATTGTCTCCTATAATGGTTGATTGCCAAGCCGTCTTTATAAGTCGAATTGAACTTTTACAACCATCTAAATTGTGATAGCTTTCAGAACTGACAGCTATTATTTTTCCATTAGTTGAGATGAGTGGTGTACAAATGACTTACACATATTCCACAAACTTTTTCTCCGATTTCTGCACATTTTATTCTTGCAGTTGTTTTATCAGCACATGCGAATTTGCATTCTTCACTTTCCGAAAGTTCCATTTTTCGGTAGTGATAACCATGTAGTGACAGATAATAATTTAAGGTAAATAGTATTCTATTAGTTACATTTGCAACATATTGATTTTAAATAACAATAGTTGTTGCTAAATAATAGCTATCAATTAATACTCAAATAATTTCATCACTACCAACCAATTAATAATCTACCGAAATTTTAAAACTAAATTTAATAATTACCGAGATAATTTTTTAATAAATGAAACTAAAGATAATACTACTAACTTTTCGTGATTTTTGTGTTTTTCGTGGACAAAAAAAATTTAGACTTTAAATAACCAATTACTTAAAACTTTAGCCGAAAACCACCATTAATAAAGAAAGCCCAACACCAAGTTAAGGCGGCGGCACGAACGCTTGCAAATAACACGCGCGTATCAGAGCCGCTCGCCTTAAACGCCTTGTTGGGCTTATATAATTGCATTCATAACTTGTTTTTCATCAAAATAAAGGTCATGACTTGCACCTTTACATTTATCTAAAAAAGAAACAGTAGATGAAATTTCTTTACTATTGAGTCGAACAGATTGTTTTGGTGAAGCAGTGCAAAACCAATCATCATTAGAATAAAAATCTACCCATGAGCCAATTTGACCATTATTTGAATCTAAATCTGATGCTAATTTGTTAATTGAGTTTTTAATTCGTTCTGAACGAGCAGATAAAATAAGTAGTGGACTACCCAAGGTTACAAAATTAATCTTTTCACGAAATACGGGTTTGTTACAATCTATTTTATTAACAATAGTTTCTAAAGCGACAATAGTACCAAAGCTATGAGACAAAATTGTCACGCTGTCATAATCATTTGTTTTTGATAAAATCAAACTGTTGCTAATTCTATCTTGAAGTTTATTAAATAAACTATTTTGATTATTTAAATAGCAAAATACCATGTAAGATATATCTAATACTTCATCAACAGGAAGTAGCGTTGTTAATAAAGATGCTATTACAAAAACAACCCAACTACCCATTTGCTCACCTATTTTTCCCAGATATTCAATAAGTTGAACGTCTATTAAAAATGGTAAAAAAGAAGGGTGTGTAGAAACCGCTGATAGTGCGGTTGCTATTAGACCGTAATACCATGAAAAAAATATAAGAAAAGTTAGCATTGAACTAAATAACATATATTTATTTTTTGTAATTTGTTTCCACACTTCTAATGAACTAGACCAATAAAATATAAGGAAAAGTCCACTAGTGATTTTTGAAAAAAATTTCAAAGATGTTATGTTTGGCACTAAATCTTTCCAATATATTTCTTCTATATCTATAGTTTTATTTTCAACTTTAATACTACTAAAACCCGTTTGATACGTTGGCATTTCAGAAAATAAAAGCCCATTAACATTACAATGATTTTTAATGCCATTAATTAGTTTTTTTAAATAGAGTTCTCGACAAACACTACCCGAACCAGGAATAAAAATAATTAGTTCTTTCATATTAGCACCCAATAAAACCCAACACCAAGTTAAGGCGGCGGCACGAACGTTAATAGATAACACGCGCGTATCAGAGCCGCTCGCTTTAAACGCCTTGTTGGACTGTACAAAAAGATATTAAAAAAACTGATTGGCAACAGTCTTTAATGTTGAATTAATAAGAGCTTGATAATCAATTCCTCTTTGTTCTGCTTTGTGACGAAAACACGCCAAAACATCATCATCAATCATCAAACTAATATTTGTTTTACCTTCATTTTGTTCCTGAAGTTTTGCTAAATGAGGTATATCTTTAGCTCGTTTGGCATTTGAAAAATTATATTCTTCAAGCATAGTAACTAGCCTCTTTTCGGGTGGATTTTCGTGCTGAAATTAGACGAATAATATTATCATTATCGCGCAAAGTATAAACTACAGTAAGCAAACGCGCTGAATTACTCATTCCAATTAAAACCCAACGTTTTTCTTGCATACTATCACCATCTTCTTGAGCAAGAGCAAAAGGGTCAAGTAAAGCCGTTTCTGCTTCTTCAAATGAAATTCCATGTTTTTTAACATTAGATTTAGCTTTAACTGGGTCTGACTCAATTCTTATCATCAATTATTCAGATATTGGTTATCAAGAGAATTTATTAAAACATATAAATAGCTTTATCGAAATCCTATTTCGTGGATTTTGTATCATTGGATAGATAAAAAACTAAAAGCGTATTATTAAATTTTGACGTAACGCCAAGTTTTCAATCCTAAAGTCTGTGCAGCAATTTTTGCTGTCGCTTTGTCGCCTAAAACTGGTACTTGATTAAGGTCTAGAATGTCTAATAACTCAAAATTTCCAGATGCTAAGTCTTTGTTAAAATCAAACTTATACCAACGAACCATACTTTCTGTTGTTGCAAGCACATATGACATATTTCTCACCAATTTACCAAATAATTGAATACGAAGAATGTTAAAAATGAAAAAGTCCAACACTAAGTTAAGTGGGCGGCACGAACGCTTGCAGATAACATGCGCGTATTAGAGCCGCTCCCCTTAAATGCCCATGTTGGACATTGATAGATTACATTTAAAATGCAAACCAACAAAATGTAAAATAAAACTGCCCAACACGCATAAAACTACGAATAAAAAATATTTAGATTCGTGATTTTAAAATACCAAATAATAGTTTTAAAACATAAAACCAATTTCAAACTAAACTAAGAAATAAGTCTATTTTAAGACTACAAAGTAATAGGCTTGTGTTATACCAAAAAAATGTAAAGTTACAATAAAAACTTTAGCAATATTTCACCGATTAAAGAGTGCCGATAAAGGTATAAACACACCACAAATTTAAGATTTTTATTGTCTACAAAAGCAGTAGTTATAAATTATAAGCTTAAATTTAAACACCAAAGAAACAACTTAATATTTTAATAAGTTACCGAAATTTTAAAACTAAATTCGATGATTATCAAGATAATTTTTTAACAAATGAAACTTAAAGATAATGCTGTTAAATTTTCGTGATTTTTGTGTTTTTCGTGGACAAAAAGCTTCAAACGTTAAATAATCAATTACTTAAAACTTTAGCCGAAAACCAAAAACTACCCATAATAGAGAATGCCCAACACTAAGTTAAGGCGGCGGCACGAACGTTAATAGATAACACGCGCGTATCAGAGCCGCTCGCCTTAAACGCCCATGTTGGACAGGTAAGACATCACATTCAATGTTTTTGCGTGATTCATATTTGCTAATCCAGTTTAATTATTTATTTATATTTTTTATTCGGCATTATCAATAAACTGCTTAATTGCACGTTCATTTTCTTGTCCAGAAATATGTATTACTTGCCAACCATTACCGTGAACTTCATGTAAATCAAAATCACAATATCTTGCAGTAGTGATTATCGTTTGAAACTGGTTTTCTGGGTCTAAGAAGTGATGACGGAAATATTCAAACCAACCTTCAAATAAAGATAGTTTAAAGTCATCTAAAACTAAAATTGTTGGCGAATAGCGACCACAAAAGCGTGCCAATGCAGTTAAAAATTCTATAAAAACAGTATCTTGTTGTGTTCCGCCTAGCGAACAAAATGGCATACCTTTGGGTGGTGGATTCTTCTTTCTAACAACATCTAAGCACATACGTCTTACGCCGTTTTCACACTCAAATTTGATATTTTTAATATTAGCATAACAATAATTATTTATTTATTTATTTATTTCTTTAGCCAAACTTTCAATTACTATAGGGTCAACTTTCAAAATACCTGAAAAATAAGCAATATCATCATTTTCTTCTTCATCGGTTAAACGACTCCTATAGCTTCTTGGCAAAAGTAAGTTAATCTTAAAGGGGTTTGTTGGCGCATCAAATCCATTGACTTTGTATAAAATTTTATTGCTATCTGAAATTTCTAAACTAATTTTTATTTCATCAGGAGCAAAATAAGTTAAATTAATTTTTAAAGGACACGAAGTATTTATTTTATTTTTCCATCCTTCCAAATAGGCTACATCGAAAATACCACTAATCCAGCTACAAAGAGCCGACTTCCCAGTGTCATTATCTCCAGAAATGAGATTAAGTTTTCCTAATATAATTGATGATTGACTTTCAAAAACTGGTGATTCATCAATTTCTACTTTATGAATCCAACCAATTGGCGAATACAAACCTTCATGCTCATGAGCAATTCTTGATTCGTGCATTTGCTTATAACCAAGAAGTAGCTCAGGCGGATATTTATCACCACGATTATTATCTATTTGTGTTCCATGATTTCGACAAAGCCATATAGCATTATCAATACTTTTTAATTCTTTTTCAGATAAGTCTCCACGTCCTCGCGGTCCTCCAATTGCAGCACTGTATATGTGGGCTACCGTTCCAGAATTGGAAGTTTCATCTTTTTTTGCGCCAGGTCCTTTTGTTAGCTTGTTACAAGCAGGATAACTACATCGTAATCCTGCACGTTCAGCTACTCTAAGTTTGGTACATGAACTAAAGTTTATTCTTTTTTCCAAAATTATCTCTAATTAACATTGTGTTAGCTTTAAATTATTTTGCTATCAATTCCCCCTAAACGACTCCCAAAGGAAATCAACCCAAAGCCCGCCCTCTCGCAAGCGATCAAACGAGTGTTCACCGAGAAAGCCCAACACCAAGTTAAGGCGGCGGCATGAACGCTTGCAGACAACACGCGCGTATCAGAGCCGCTCGCTTTAAACGCCCTGTTGGACAATTAAGAAGGGTTAATACAGCACAAAACGCAGTAGAGGAAACTCATTTCGCTGGAGTATGGTTTAATATGTGACACAATAACTAACTAACTATCTAAGTTAGTTATGAGTTATTACGCTCATTTTCCATCAAATATTGCCTATTTATTACTTTCACTGGTTTTCCTTTTATTTCTACACACATCCCCGAAGCTCCAAATGAAATTTTTGAACTTTCATCATGTGTTAGTATTTCGCATTTGTAGTAGGCAGGAAATCGTAAGCTAGTTTTTATTTTTTCACTTTTAATACAATCAATAATGCAACTGCCTGAAACAGAACTTGTATATCCAGTTTTGTCCCATTCAATGTTTATGCTTAAATCGGTCACGTCATAAAACTTAAGAATTGCTTTTGAAATAATAAAAACTTCATTTTCAGAGCAACTCGACCATTGAATGATATGATCAATATCAAGATGTAATTCTGATTTGATTCCTCCTGGATTTATATCAAAATAAATTCCATGAACAAAATTATCATGAAATTGATATTCATCAATTAATAATGTATTCATATTCTTTCCAAAAGCTAAGGAGAAGGGGCAACCCCGCAACCACCAAACACATGTTTTGCCAATTTACATTCACAAGTCTGTGGAATTTGATTATATACACTGTAGTGCCAGTGAACAGGACTACCTGTTTTCTGTTGACATCCATGCGTTCCTTTATCTACATTAGAACTATGGGAAGTCCAATGTGTTACTTTATTAAACTTCTCACCAGCGGGGGGATTACATGGAGGACAGGGTTTATCACCTTCACATTGTTTAGGTTTATCAAAAATAGCTTCGCCATTTAAAACATCAGCTGCTGCTCCTGCAATATCGCCTTCCATTGCTTTATCTATAGCATTAGTACCATTCGGGTCAATTCGACTAACTGGATTCCCACCAACATACCCATAAGTATTCAAACCGCCCTCTAACCCGATAGGATCAGACTGAATATATCGAGCCATAACAACAGGATTAAACCCTACAATTAGCAACGCAAGCAAACTAATGATTATTTCATTCAATTTCATAAATTACTTTCCTTCATTTTTTTGAAGTTTATCAGCATTATGTTCCACTGTTTTTAAATAATTTTGCTCATCCTCTTGAGTTGGCTCTCGCCATCCTAAAGATTCCGCCTTTTCAAACCAATAACGATTATTGATAGATAAAAACTCAAAATAAGACCGTTCAGGTACAGGTATTAAATTCGGTGTTGGGTACTTCTTAATATAATTTTTGTCCAGCAAACGATAAAAAAGCGAGCCTTTCATTAACATAGCATCCACCGCATTTTTATACGACTTCAATACCACATCTGAAATCATCATAGCTTTCTCGTATTCTTGTTTGCCATAATAATCTTCTACTAAGACCTGAGCCATTAAAGCTAGCGTCTCCTGTTTAGATAGCTTTTGCAGATAAATTCGATTCGCTAGTGCTTGATTGGTAATGTGCATAGTTTGTTGATACCACTCATCTCTTGAAAAATTCGCGCCGCTGGTTGTTTCCAAATTATAGGTTTGCCCTGTTTCACTGTCCGTGTATTTCACCAAAATATGCGTAGGCGCAGTTGAAGCCGTGACATCAATCCCAAGCCGTTGACCTAATGCAATAAACAACAAAGGCATACTGACACAGTTACCTTTCTTCGTCACAAGATAGGTGGACAGTAGTTTATTTTTGACTAATGTTCCTTTGGGATCATTAAAATCATACTGATAGGGCTGGTAATTATTCCAAGCTCCTGCTTGATAAAGGTATTTCTTAATTGCCAACATTTTATCCATGCTGGTTGCATTAGCAGTCAGCATAGATTTAATAGTCATTACGATGGCATCAATTTTCTTGAGGTTTGACTCAATATCAATGGATGAATCAACCATTTTGTCGATAGAGAACTTAACTCTTGTGAAATCAATAGTGTTTTCGGGTTGTTTGAGGATGATTTTGATGCGTTGGGCTTCAGGGAAGTTTGAGGAATCAAATACTGTTGCAGGATTAACTACCTCAGCATGAATCACAGAACTCGTGCAAATGAAACTCAGTGTAAAACAAAGGTAACTGATGATTGACCAAGTTTTCATGAAGTACCCATAAAATAAAAAATGTGGTGTCAGTGAAAAAGAAAATACGTTATTAAATTATATGCCCAACACCAAGTTAAGGCGGCGGCACGAACGCTTATAAATAACACGCGCGTATCAGAGCCGCTCGCCTTAAACGCCCTGTTGGATTTAAGTTTTTAGTACGAAATATCAAAATGGTTTTTATAGGTACTATCTTTTTTACGAGGTTCAAAATATCCTATAATTGAATTTGGATTTATAACGCAAAGTTGAATATGATTTTTCTCACGAAATCCTGCACCTTCATACAGTTCTTTTCCTTCAGGAAACATTCCTCTAACAGAGTCGATAAAATTAGGATGATTTTGTATCTTTTTTCTATTTTGAGGATTGAAACTTGAAAGATTTAATTCATTCATGATTTGTTCGTTATTGAATTGTTGCAAACGTAAAATAACTTTACAATCTAAATCTCTAATAAAACTAACACCATCTGAAAACTTTTTATTTTTAGGCAACTCTTCTCCTATTTTGTCGTATTCTTTAGAGAGCATCTCATAAGTTGCTTTGACCATTTTTAGATATTTTGAGTCCAACAAGTCTATGCAATACCCTAATTTGATAAATGCTCCAATTACAGCAGGTTCTTTAATAGAATTATGTTGCTCTGCCCATTCTAAGGCACGTTCATAACTACCTTCCCAAAAATAAACTCCATGACCAAGCCAGTCATAACTATTTTCACTTTTTACGAGGTCGCCACCTTGCTTGATAACTTTATCGGCTATATCTCTGTCACATCCGTGAAAGCCAATTACTATTTCTGGAGTTGTATACATTTATGCTACGGTTACTCTTTTAATGGGCTTTCCTTTTCTATTAAGAATCCCTGCTTGATTTAATGATTGTTTTATATAAGATACAGATACATCATTCAAGCTATTGTTTTGATTGATAGCTTTATTATTTTTTTTCCCCTCTAATATTGCTAAGCGGCTATCAAGAGCTTCTTGTAAATCAAACATATAGACACCTGTTTTAATTAGTAATTACTTGCACACTATTATAATATTTAATGTACATATATAAAACACTAAATATTTATGAGTAAGGTAGAACCAAGCAATTCTACCTTTCATGCTCAAAATTCAGACAATGATTCGATTTTATTTGCGCTGGACAGTGAACTTTGTTTTTAACAATATTGTTTGTCCAGTTAGTGAAATCGTAGTTTTATCGTATGGAAATGCCTCAGTATATTCAGTATTTACAGGAGGTTCGTGTTTGAAAATCATTGCAGCCTCGCAACGAACGCGGTTAGTAGAAGAAACTTCTCCAAAACTAAAACACAAAACTTCTCCTTTTGCGATATGTTTTTTCCAATCGTTAAGTTTTTCGTGATTTGCTACGCGGGAATTAACGTTTGAAGATTCACCTATGTATATCAATTTTTTTAAAGAAACGGTTTTTTCTGGTTCATTATGAATACAACTAAAAACACAATAAATACCAGATTTAGCAGGTAAACTTCCTTTATTTGGTTCTCTCCAGTATCCTTCAAACTCGATGTCATAAGACTGTTCAGCCATTTTATTTTCCTTTGTTTTTAATTAAAAATCCAACACCAAGTTAAGGCGGCGGCACGAACGTTAATAGATAACACGCGCGTATCAGAGCCGCTCGCCTTAAACGCCTTGTTGGACTATATGTGTGCTGAATTAAAAGACTACAAATAAAAGCACAAAATAAAAACGCCCAACAAATAATAATAACGCGCTTAAAACTAATTTTGTGTTTTTGCAAAGTTGATTACAAAAATCAGTTTTTAAATTTTAAAGAAACGATAAATTAAGTTTGTAAAAACTAAATTGAATTAATGTAAGATTTTGATGAATTTTATTTAAAATAAGATTGCCAAAAATTAATAATACCACGAATAAAAATTAGATTCGTAATTCAAAGCACTAACAAATTATTTTTAAAGCATAAAGTTGATTTTAAACTAACTTTAGAAATCAGTTATCTCAAGACCACAAAATAATGTAGTTTTAATTTATACCAAAAAATCTAAAATTGCAATCAATATTTAGAAAAACTTGAGTTATAAAAACAAATAAAAACGCAAGCCTTTAAGTATTTAAGATTTTTATTGTACACCAAAATTGAATAAATAACCTAATATCAATAACGCTATTATTTTAATAAGCTACCGAAATTTTAAAACTAGATTCAATGATTATCGTGATAATTTTTCAATAAATA
>JBAQSX010000112.1:0-68416 GCA_049296695.1 Methylococcaceae bacterium
CATCCGTACTGTGCCACCCGCGCCAATTTCACGCACTTGATGCTCTAGGGCTAAACGATTTAAACCTTGAGGATTTAAAGCTACCAACAATTCAATACGGCGTTGCAATACCGCAAAAGCTTGGGCAAAAGCTATCGGTTTATGCGTCTCATCTGCTGAGGCTGGGTCGAATACGCCCCAATGCGCGGTTACGGGTTGACCTAACCAAATTGGACATACCTCACCTGCCGCGTTGTCGCAAACCGTAATCACAAAATCCAATACAGGCGAGTCACTTTGAGCAAACTCATCCCAGCTTTTGCTTCTAAAACCCTCGGTGCTAATGCCTTCTTTTTCCAATTGTTTTAAGGCATGAGGATTCACTGTACCTGCGGGTCTACTGCCAGCACTATAAGCGCGAAACCGCCCTTTACCTAAATGATTAAGCGTAGCCTCTGCCATAATACTGCGTGCTGAATTACCCGTACATAAAAACAACACATTAAAAATTCTATCTTGCATAAATAAAGCCTCTATAAAAAAAGTAAATATCATAACTATTGTAGACGATATGAATTACAGTCTAGGGTAATTATTTAAAAACCTATTATTTATAATACAGTCAGCGTATCACCGCTTTCACTACGAATTACTTTACCACTCCGTTGTAACACAAAATAACCGCGTTTAATCGCCTCAGTTTTAGCGTCATCATGAATATGAAAAGCCGCAATCGCGCCATATTGTTTAAATGCTTGATACATAGGAAAGAGTTGTTTGAAATGACGCATTTTTCTATCGAGTTTATTCAAATCATCTTGGTGCGCTTTATATTTTACTTCAACAATAGCCACGGCATTTCCATTTGCCATAACTAAATCATATTCTTCTTGAATACTACCGCGATGCTTACTTAAGTTTTTAGTAATTTCATCAAAATGAATCCCGCCTAAATGATTATCCTGCGCTAAGCTATTATAAAAAAACTCTTCAGCCACCTCGCCTTGATTTCTACCCATATTTCCTAGTGTGATACCAATACGCTCTAATTTTTTATCAGTGCGTTCTAGTTTTTCATCGGTGCGTTTTAATTGTTCATCGGTACGTTTTAATTGTTCAGCGGTGAGTTTTAATTGTTCATCAGTGTGTTTCATGCGTTCATCAGCTTGTTTCATACGTTCGTTATTTTCTTTAGCAAATAATTCCATTTGCTTGCCAGTTTCTTTTTGTGCAATTGCTACACTAGCAACTAAGGCTTTTAATTCATCATCTGTCATAGTATTAACCCCTGCTTTTAATGATACGATTATGCAGACTTGTTTAAATATTGAATTTCAACAAAGCGATATTCATTAAAACGCTGATAAAGTCACTTTCCAATGTACGCCACTGTCTTGCAAATCAAAATCCGTGGGATGTTGTACTTTATTAATAGCATAGGCATAAATTAATTCAGAAGTTAATTCTTTAAAAGGTTGCCATTCAATACCAATACCCACTGAATGTAGATAATCAGTTTTATTATTCGCGCCTCGATTCCAACCCGCGCCATAATCCATAAAAGGAAATAAAGTCACTTGTCCAAAATGCTCAGAACTATTATCGGTAAATAAAGGATGACGGTATTCAGCGGATAAAATATAACCCCTATCACGCACCATAGTATTTTCTCGATAACCACGCACACTATAACGACCGCCCACGGCAAAACGTTCTAATGATAATAATTTATCTTCAGTATATTGCATATCACCACGCAATATTAACGTGCCGCGTTGTTGAAATAATTGTCCTGCATATTGCGCTTGTCCTAACCACGAAACAAAATTACTATCAGGCATACTAGCATTTTTACTCCATGACGCGCCAAAAGCATTAACCCCCAAACTAGTCGTTGACCGCGCTGAAAATACTTGTCGCTCACGGCGTTCAGTAAAATCTAAACTAAAACGTAAAGCAGAATCACGGGTCACACCATCAGGACTTGCTCCTGCTAAAACCGCATAACCTGCATCTAAAACAGTGGTTTTATTTTCTTTAACATTAAATAAAACCCCGACATTTAAATTACGATTTAAACTTTGCCATAAAGGTTGAATTAAACCAAATTCAAAACCATTATATTGACTGCGAATCTGGGCTGATTTTAATGATTCTTCAATAACTGAGGCTTGACTTAAATCAAAATGAAAATTAAAGCGGGTATCGTGGGCATTTAATGGCACAGAAAAACCACCCGAACCCGCTAATGTGCCACCACTAAAAATAAACGTACCATCAATAATATCGCCAAAACCTGTAATATTACGCGCCCAGCCACTTAATTTACCTTCTTTACTACCCACACTAGGCGGACGATAATTATCAGCGGTAAAACTAACATTATAAGGACGCGCCCTCACCACATCGACATTTAAAATACTCGAGCCACGCGCATTACTGGGTAATAAACTACCGTTCATGCGTTCAATTAAAGGGTCTAATAATAATTGTTGAAAATGTTCGCGCAATACATTTACATTTAAAGCTTTAGATTGTTCTAATGCCAACCTGCCACTGACATAACTGGGTGATAACCATTCCGTACCATTAACGCGAATTTCAGTTAATTTGCCTTCAATAATTTGTAATTTAATAATACCATTACTAAAATTTTGTTCAGGAATAATTGCCCCTGAATTAACATAACCTTGCCCACTATAGTATTGACTAATTTTTTGACGCAAATCTTCAAGCTCAGTAATTAATACCGCCTTACCAATATAGGGTTTAGCCAGTTCTTGCAAGGTTTTAGTATCAACTGCTTCATTACCTTCAAACTGCACACCATTTAATTGTATTTTTACCCGACTCGTTTGACTATTAGGAATAATATCTTTAGCAGGTGGCAGAGTAAAACTAGGTTTTGCAGGAGGAATAAATTCAGGTGTGGGTAAACGATTACTATTAGGACGGTCAGTAATAATACCGCCATCTAAATTTTTATTGCGTTTAACAATAGTATCAGCATGTACTATTGAAATAGTCGATAAACTCATAATTACAGCGATAAAGTAGCGCATGGATAATTCTCTGAGACTAAAATAGTTGTTAATAAAGAAGGCATAAGTGCCGCTTGTAATTGCGTAATTGAAGGGCTAATAATAGGTGGCGTAAATATCCATTGTTGTTCATTCATAGCAATGCCGCCTTTACTAATACGCGTTAAAGAACTTTTATTTATCGCTGTATTATCACAGCTATCTCTATTTAAATCAGGTAATTCTAAAGTAGTGTTATTTAATAACACCATACTGCCATTAATATTTAATTGCGGCGCGTGCAAATTCACTGTACCTGAGCTAGCGGCTTGAATACTATTAATCGTGGCTTGATTACTTTCTGAATTAGCAATCAGTTTTTCATCAACTATTAATTGATTCTGACTAGGTAATAATAATCCCAAATTGAGGTCAATGTTACCGCCATTACGCGCCTCATTGGCTTGGGCTTTTATTTGTGCATTATTTAAAGCTAGTATAGCCGCATTTACCACAATATCGCCACCTTTTTGACCCCAAAAAGTGTCAGTATCAATATGGGCATGATTTTGTAAGCGCATTAAATGCCCACCTGTGATAGTTAAATTACCGCCATTACCCGAAGTGGCCATCGTATTAATGCTGGCATTATCGAGTATTAAACTATGGCTAAAAACAGTATTGATTTGTCCTGCATGAATATCACCTGTCGCTTGTGCAGTAATCGCAGAGCCATTCGATAAATAAATATCCTGCGCGCTAATATTTAATAGCCCCGTATTCACAGCATTACCATTATGAACCTGAGCATTATTTTCAATACTAATCTGGGCATTAGCTTTTAAATTAAGGCTGTCTTTTACTACTATATCCACCCAGCCAGTTTTACCACTTGAATGTTTTGAGGCTTCTGCTGAAATTTGTGAAAAATTATTGCTATTTTGACCTTCAATATTGAGCGTATTAGCTATTATTGCAATATTACCCGCATGACCTAAACCATTAGTGGAACTATCAATTTGTCCACCATTAATAATGTTAATAGCCTCACTACTTATTAAAATATTACCCGCATGACCTGTAGAATTATCGTCTGAACTCGTGTAAATAGCCGAATTATCAACCAATAAATCTTTATTATTTTTAATAATAACTTGGTTTGCATTACCTGTAGCATAGGTATAACTATCAATTCTACTGCCATTAAATAAACTAAGTTTATGTGCATTAACTATCACCTCACCTGCATTACCTGTACCATTATGAGCATTACTATTAATGAAACTATTATTCATAGTTAGTAAATTATCATTATTAATAATAACCCTGCCTGCATGACCATCACCATAGGTTGAAGCCGTTATTTTACTGCGATTATTTAAATCAATTAGTTGTGCATCTATTATAATATCACCTGCAAAACCTGTACTATTATCTGAGCTTGATGTAGTAATGAGAGTATTATTTAATGCCAAGTTTTTCACATTTTTTAAATAAATATTACCTGAATTCTCAGCGTCTTGGGCATAAGTTTTAATTTGTTCATCTTTTATACTAATTTGCCGCGCATTAATCGTAATATCTGCATTATCGTCCGCTAAAATCCCCCTATTATCTTGACGCAGACCATTGACAATTAATTGCTCTGCATTAATCTCAATATCGCCTGCTTTTTGGTTATTATCAGTTGCTTGACTTAATAACTGACTGTTATTAAGTGTTAATTGATTATTAGCATCAAAGTGAATAGAACCGCTATTAACAATCAAACTGCTGTTATTAAAATTAATAGTGTTAGCATGAAAGGTCACGTCATTATTAAAATTAAGCTGACTATTTTCTAACTTAATGGCTTTATCGCTATTATTTAAAAAGCCAAAATCCTTAGGTTGTGCAACACTTAACTGGCTTGTTGTTGCCAGCGAACTATTAAAACTAGTAGCGTCTTTAAAATTTAAAACTTGTCCACTACTCAAATAAAATGCGGCAGGAATATCAACGCTGGCATCTTTTCCAAAAATAATCCCTGCGGGATTGATAAAATAAAAATTCGCTGAGCCAATAGTCGATTTTAATGTGCCGTTAATCGTTGAAACTTCGCCTCCTGTCACTCGACTAATGAGATTTTTTAAATCATTAGCCCCTGTAAAAACCACGGTTTCAGCTTTGTTAATATTAAAAGTATTAAAACTATGAAATAAATTATGTCCCTGCGTTGTTCCTAAATTTTGCGGGATTGTAATAGTATTTAATTTATCGGGCGAGAGTGTATGTAATTTAAAATCAGTAACACCCATTGTGCCATCTGTGATGACTTGCGCATTGACGCTATAACACAGCCATAACAGCATATAAGGCAGATTTTTATTAATAGCTTTCATAATAAACTCGGGTAAGGTAGTAACAGTTAAACAATACGGAACGAATTTTATTTTAAATAGTCTTAATGGTTATTTTATTGTCTGAATCAGGATTTACAGGATTTACAGGATTTACAGAATAAATCTTGTGAATCTTAAAATTCTGTAAATCCTGATTCAGACACAGGCAAGTTAGATAGTTACTTTATTAAAATCCACGTTTGGAGAAAATCCATGAGAACCCTATTAAACAGAATAAGTCGCCATTATTTTACTAATGAAAACGGTCAATTATCGCCTTTATTATGGCTGGGATTAGTGGCTATTATTTTATTATTATTATCACCACCGTTTTTTGTGGTGCAGCCTACTGATATGGCAGGGGTGCGCCGTTTAGGCAGAGTTGTAAGCGATAAACCTTTAGAGTCGGGATTACATTTTAAATTACCTTATTTAGATACTGTAGACAGATTACAGGTTTCTTTAGATGTCTTTAAAGTCGATGATTTAACTGTTTATACCATTGATAATCAATGGGTGAAAGTGTCGATTAGTTTATCATTTAAAATCCCAGAAGAGGCAGTTTTAAAAATGCTTTATCAAATAGGGCGCAGTGGTAATTTTGATATTGCCAGTAATTTGCGTCCTGTGATTGCTGATAGAGCTTTGCGAGTATTTGCCAAACGTAATACTTTAAAAATCTCCGAAGAACGCGAAGTCATTGCCACTGAAATTCAACAAAGTATTACTGAAAAATTAAAAGAGATTTTTGGTGTAACGGTTGTTGATTTGCAAATTGCTAAAATTGAATATTCGCCCACCTTTGTTAATAGTGTCGAAGCGGCTGTGAAAGCCAAAAATGATGCGGTTGCCGCCGAAAATACGGTAAATCGGGTGCGTTATGAAGCCGAACAATTACGCACCAAAACCGCAGGTGAAGCCGATGCGATTCGTTTAAAAGCCCAAGCCGAAGCCGATGCGGTTTTAATTCGCGCTAAAACCCAAGCGGAGGCAATAAAAATTCAAGGTGAGGCGCAAGCGCAAATACTGGCTTTACAAGGTCAGGCAGTTTCGGCTAATCCTAAAATTATTGAACAAACTATGGCTGAGCGTTGGGATGGTAAAACCCCGCAAACGATATTGGGTGGTGGTAATCAGCCAATTATGCCATTATTACAATTATCAAAATAAGCACATAAAAAAAGCCTGTCAGTTATTCTATAACTGACAGGCTTTTTTAATTTGGAGTGCAGGCTTTGCCTACTCATTTATTAATTACTGATGTTACGCAAAAATAATAAAATTGTAGGGGCAAAACACAATTGCCCTTTGATAATAATCGTTTGTTATTAAGGGCAAATATGATTTGCCCCTACATTTGCGTAACTTCAGTTAATTAGCAAGCAAAGCTTGCACTCCAGTATTTAATAATTAGGCTTCAATATTAAAATACGGCGGCATATTATGAATATATGCCATATACATCGCATCTGCCATTGTCCATAATACATCGAGTTTAAATTTTAATATGTCAATCATGCGATTTTGTTGTTCGCGGGTTTTATAATAATCTAAAGTAATTGCCAAACCGTGTTCGACATCACGCCGCGCTTCGGTGAGTCTTTTACGAAAATAAATATAACCTTCTTGCTGCACCCAAGGATAATGCTCAGGCCAATTATCTAAACGTTGTTGATGAATTTTAGGCGCGAATAATTCAGTTAATGACGAACTTGCCGCCTCATGCCATTCAGAACGACGCGCAAAATTAACATAAGCGTCAACAGCAAAACGCACCGCAGGTAATACAAAACGTTGTGATAATAAATCCTCACGCGAAAGTCCCACCGCAATACCTAATTGAATCCACGCTTCAATACCGCCAACGTCCCCAACATGTCCGTCATGATCCATAATTCTTTGAATCCATTTGGCTCTGGTTTCTCTATCGGGACAATTAGCTAAGATATTCGCGTCTTTAATGGGAATCATTACTTGATAATAAAAACGATTCGCTACCCAACCTTGAATTTGTTCTTTGCTTAATTTACCTTCATTCATTAAAGTATGATAAGGGTGATGAATATGATAATACTTTTCCATTGCGCGTAATTGCGCTTCAAACTCTTCGCGTGTCCAAGCGGTTTGCTCTGTCATGTTATACCTCTTATATTTAGTTGTGTTGTGATAGATATTGAAAAAATTTAGGTAAATGATACTGGTTATTTTGCGCTTGTTTTGCGTAAAACCCTCGTATTATTTTAAGACATAATTCATCACGATAATTTTTAGAATTTATACTATTGGGCGATTTGGTAGTAGGAAAGTGTGAATGATAATCTATTAAAATTTATATTGGGTAAAAATAATGAAATGTATCTATTGTGAATCAGAAGATAGCGTAAAGAATGGAACAAACCGTGTTCGCACAGCGAAGTATGAAAAAGAACGCATAGATAAACGATTACTTGAAAAACTATGTGGATAATAACAAAAAATGTAGAACAAAACATTAAACAGATTTTGATTTAATGAGAATGTGACGAATTGTGTGCATTTGTAAAAAAAACTGTACACAATAGGTTTGCTTAGCGGTAGATAGAAAAACTCGTGAAATTATTGGGTAGCTTATAACAGTGTTATATCACTGCCGTAGGTAAAGAGAACGGTCAACCTAATCATATTGAAAGCTTCAATAATACGCTTGCGACAAGGTCTTTCTTGTCGATTTTATTCACCATTATAATAATCAAATACGATTAGTTACTAAAGGGCAAAAAATATTTTGCCCCTACATTTTTATTACCAGTGTGTAAGTTTAGTAATTAATCTATCACGCACACTTTCCCACTACCGATAATTACGAAAAATTAATAGCTGGTAGTGTTCTGTTTATTGATTCAAATAATGCGGGTAAATTAATAAGCCCTCTGCCGTCTTTATAAAAAAACGAAATTGCAAATCACATTAATGCTATTCACGCACAAGCCAAGTAATGATAAAGTTAAGACTGCGAAGAATTAGAACGAGCTAAACAACAAATAGACTTGTAATTTTAGGCGAATAAACGGTATCCAAAATCATGATTTGGAACGCCAGAAAATTATGCTAAATAGTAGCTACCTAGCTTGTGTTTGAATCAGAATTTTCATGATAAATTCTGATTTAAACAATGCAATAATTAACTGGAGTTACGCAAAGGATTAACAAAAATAGGAGTTGAAGTGCTTTAGCTATTCACGATAGCGGGTAGCTAAAGCTATTGGATTTTAGGCTTAGCTTATTTAAGTAAACTGGTAGTGCATCAAAAAAGTAGGTTAGTTAATATTAAACCTTTCGGAGTTCAAACCTAGGTTTGAACTCCAGCTAAAATGGCGTTTTGTTAAAACCTACTCTTTTGAAGCACTACCAATAAACTAAGTGGTTACGAATAATAAACACATTGATTATTTAACTATTATACAGCTAATTGTTTTATTTTTTCTAAAACCGCCAGCGCATGACCTTCAGGTATTACCCCATATTCCACATCAACTAATAAACCTTGTTTATTAACAATAAAAGTTGAGCGCAATATTGCCATACTTTTTACGCCATTTTTTTCACGTTCCCGCCAAACATTATAGGCTTCACATAACACGCCATTGGTATCGGCGAGTAATTGTACTTTTAAAGCAAACTTAGCAATAAAGTCTCTATGGCTTTGGCAATCATCACGGCTTACACCAATAATAACAGTATCTAATTGCGCAAACTCATCGGCATATTGGGTAAATTGATTCGCTTCTATAGTACAACCGGGGGTATCATCTTTAGGATAAAAATAAAGAACCACATTTTTATTACCCAAAAAATCATTTAAAGAAACTAATTCATCGGTTTGATTTAATGTACTAAATACAGGTGCGGCTTGCGATACGGCTAACATAAAAACTCCACTAATTATTAAGTTAATACTCTATAGTAATAACTATATACCTTAAGTTTTGTAAAAGCCAAATTTATTAATTAAGGAATTAATATGCTATTTTTTGCAGGCTGACTATTATCTAAATCAGGATAATCCAAAGTGTAATGCAATCCACGACTTTCTTTGCGCAATAATGCGCAACGAATAATCAGTTCTGCCACTATTACTAAATTGCGCAATTCTAATAAATCGCTAGTGACTCTGAAATTACTGTAATATTCAGCAATTTCTTTTTTTAATAATTCCACCCGATTTAAAGCGCGATATAAACGTTTATCACTGCGCACAATTCCTACATAATCCCACATAAAACGCCGTAATTCATCCCAATTATGGGAAACTACTACTTCTTCGTCAGAATCACTGACTTGAGATTCATCCCATAAATGTAAAGGTGGCGGCGGGGCAATACTATTTATTTTAGTTAAAATATCTTCGCTAGCACGCTCAGCAAATACTAAACATTCTAATAATGAATTACTCGCCATTCTATTCGCGCCGTGTAATCCAGTGCTTGCTACTTCACCTATTGCATATAAGTTTTCAATATCAGTTCTGGCATAACTATCAGTTAATACGCCGCCACAAGTATAATGCGCTGAAGGTACTACAGGAATGGGTTGTTTAGTTATATCAATACCGAATTTCAAACATTTTTTATGAATATTAGGGAAATGTTTTAAGATAAATTCTTCGGATTTATGACTAATATCTAAATAAACGCAATCAATACCGCGTTTTTTAATTTCATGGTCAATAGCTCGCGCCACAATATCGCGTGGTGCTAATTCAGCTCTGGAATCAAAATTGTGCATAAAAGGCGAACCGTCAGGCAGAATTAATTTACCGCCCTCACCTCTAACCGCTTCGCTAATTAAATAAGATTTGGCTTGAGGATGATATAAACAAGTGGGATGAAACTGCATGAATTCCATATTGCTGACCCGACAACCCGCTCGCCATGCTAGGGCAATGCCGTCACCTGTGGCACTTTGTGGATTGGTGCTGTATAGATAAACTTTACTCGCGCCGCCTGTGGCAAGTACCACTACGCGCGCACTAAAGGTTTTGACCTGTTGTTGCTGGGAATCTAACACATACGCGCCAACAATGCGTTTGCCTGTCGCGGTTTGCTCAGTAATTAATTCGACGACGTTGTGATGTTCAAATAAATCGATATTGGCGTGTTCTTTGGCACGTTCAATTAAAGATAAGGATACCGCTTTACCTGTGGCATCGGCGGTGTGGACAATGCGTCGATGTGAATGCCCACCTTCACGGTTTAAATGCAGAATTTTCTCACCTGTGGCGGTCAGTTCTTCGGTGAACATTACGCCTTGCTGGCGCAACCAATTAATGGATTTTTTACCATGCGTGACCGTTAAACGCACAATATCGGGGTCACACAGCCCCGCGCCTGCATCTAAGGTATCTTCAATATGCGATTCAATAGAATCTTCGGCATCAAATACCGCAGAAATTCCGCCTTGCGCGTAATAAGTGCTACCTGCTGTTAAGGCAAATTTAGATAAAACCGCGACCCGCGAAACCTGCTCAGCTAGTTTGAGTGCTAAACTCAAACCCGCGCCGCCGCTACCGATAATTAAAACATCGTAAGGTGTACAATAAGACATAATCTAGGAAAAAACTCACTGCCTGTGGCTTAGTTAGCATTGTTTGGCGATAATAACGTTTTTTGCAGTGATAGCAACCTTTCTGTTCATAAGAACGTAATAATCGAACTTGTGGCGTTTTCTTTTGTCAACTCACCTATTCAATGACTGTGCTAAGCATTCCGATAAAACCCAGCGAACAATTGGATCAAGAACTGGTCGAACGTGTCCAGCAAGGCGATAAAGCCGCTTATAATTTGTTGGTTTTAAAATATCAGCACAAAATTATTCAATTGGTAAATCGTTATATAAAAGATGCCAGTGAAGCACAGGATGTGGCGCAAGAAGCGTTTATTAAAGCTTACCGTGCCATTGGTAGTTTTCGTGGTGAGGCGAGTTTTTATACTTGGCTGTATCGCATTGCCATTAATACTGCTAAAAATTATTTAGTATCGCGTTCGCGCCGTGGCGTTGATTTGCAAGTTGAAATGCAAGATGCTGAACATTTTGAAAATACCGCGCAACTCTATTGTTTAGATACCCCCGAACAATTGCTATTAAATCAAGAAATTATTGAAACGATTAAAAGCGCGATTGAAAATCTGCCCGATGAAATGCGTTTAGCCATTATGTTGCGCGAATTTGAAGGTATGAGTTATGAAGAAATTGCCCATACTATGAACTGCCCAGTCGGCACGGTGCGTTCACGCATTTTTAGAGCGCGTGAAGCGATTAATACTAAACTAAGCCCATTGCTGGATTGAGTTATGCCTGAAGAACTACATCAAAAAATCTCTCAATTTTTGGATAATGAACTCGAAATTGATGAAGCTTTAGAATTGTTGCATACCATGCAACATAAAGAGGATTTGCATCATAAAATGCAACGTTATCAAGCGATTAGTCATGCCTTAAAAAGTCAGGTGTTTTTACCTGTAAAAACCGATTTTTCAGCACGGATTGCCCAAGCGATTCATGAATATGAAGAGCATCATCCTACGCTTTTGACTAAAACATTTAAACCCTTTTGGCTAACCCTAGCCGCTTCTGCGACTTTTTTGGCAGTTATTGGTTTTCAAATTAATGACTTGAGATTAAATAAACCCCATCCTCTGCCAGCGCAAACTACACAACAAACACTCGCCACTCTCAGTAAAACCAATAATCATAATCGCCCCCTATTACTACACAGCAATGATGTGCTTGCTAAAATCGATACCAAAACCGTGAGTTATCAACACAAATGATGTTTATGGTTATGAATTTGATTAAATATTCTCAATGCAAAAAAGCTGTTTTAGCAAAAAATAATTAACAACCACTCTACGCTTTCAAACGCCTTATTAACGCTCCACACGCCCTTTTAATAAAAGGGCTGAGCGTGTTCAAATTCCCACTTTGCTTTTGTTAAATTATTTTTAATTACAATTAAGGTTTTTTATGGTACAAAATAAAAAACCCAAGTATTAACGATAAGCTTAAAGCTAGTATGCAAAAATTTATTAACATTCTCTTTATTAGTTAATAAATTTTAAATACCCTCAATAATAATTATTGTAGACAATAAAAATCATAAAGCCTCGCTTAGTTGATTAAATATTGAATAGCAATGGAATTTTACTGTTTTATCTTTTAAAAAATTATTATGAAAAAATTACTTTTACTTATCGTATTTAGCAGTCCCTGTTTTTCAGCCGATATTAGCACTGGCAGGCAACAACAATTACACGACTTATTAAAAAACGATTGCGGCGCGTGTCATGGTTTAACTTTAAAAGGTGGCATGGGTCCTGCATTATTACCCGAAAACTTAGCGGGTAAACCCGATGAATTTTTAATTAATACGATATTAAATGGACGTAAAGGCACAGCCATGCCGCCGTGGAATACTTTTATGAATAAAGATGAAGCCGCGTGGCTGGTACAGCAATTAAAAACTACTAAATAAAATCATGATACAAGCCCTTAATTTAAGTTGTAGCCGTGATGATAGAACCTTATTTTCTGAATTAAGCTTTAGTGTTAATGCAGGACAGGTTTTATTATTAGAAGGCAAAAACGGTAGCGGTAAAACCACCTTATTACGCATATTATGCGGATTTAGAGAAGCCGATAGTGGACAAATACTATGGCATAATGAGCCTATAGAAACTACCGATTATCACGCCGACATGGCCTATATTGGCCATTTAGACGGTATTAAAAAAGAATTAACCGTATTAGAGAATTTAAAAATGTCGTTGGCTTTAGCGACTGCGGGTAATTACACAATTACTCAAGCTTTAGAAAAAGTACATTTAGCAGGGTATGATGACGCGTTAGTTCAAACCTTATCAGCAGGACAAAAACGAAGATTATCCCTAGCGCGTTTATTAATTACTAAAAAACCTTTATGGTTATTAGATGAACCGTTCACCTCATTAGATAAAAGCGGCATTGCTTTAATTTCTGAGTTAATGGTAGAGCATTGTCAACTGGGTGGTTTAATTATTTTAACCTCGCATCATGATTTAGATTTAAAAGCAATTGAAGTGCAACGCATTAATTTAAGCCAACGTAAAACTCTAAAATAGTTAAAACTAGTCCCCCTGTTCATTTATTAATTAAAATCATGTCACCATTATTTAAAGCTTTTTTTGCCTTAATTCGTAGAGATTTAATTTTAGCCCTGCGTAGACGCGCTGAAATTGCCAATCCCTTATTATTTTTTGTCTTAGTCATTACCTTATTTCCTTTAGGTATCGGAGCGCAACCGCAATTATTACAAAGTATCGCGCCGGGAATTATTTGGGTGTCGGCATTACTCGCGGCAATGTTATCGCTCGATAGTTTATTTCGCTCTGATTTTGATGATGGTTCATTAGAACAAATATTATTAAGCTCACATCCCACCAGTATTTTAATACTTGCCAAAATTACCGCGCATTGGTTAGTCACGGGTTTACCTTTATTATTAATCGCGCCCTTATTGGCGGTTTTTTTAGGAATGCCGACACATACTTTAAGCACCTTATTATTAACCTTATTATTAGGTACACCAGTATTAAGTTTAATTGGTGCAATTGGCGTGGCATTAACCGTGGGTTTACGCCGTGGCGGTATGATATTATCGTTATTAGTATTACCCTTATATGTACCAGTATTAATTTTTGCCAGTAATGCAGTCGATATGGCAAATAGTGGACTGCCTGTAAATGCGCAAATTAATATTTTAATTTCTATGTTACTCATGGCATTAGTGCTTGCACCTTGGCCAACATCTGCCGCATTAAAAATGAGCGTTAGTTAAACAATCCCCCATTAAATCCCGTAAAATGTCAGGCTCACAAACTAAAAAAACTGGAGTTAAGCGCATGAGCCAAGCCAAATACCGTTCCATTTTTTCACCCGCAAACAAACAACAACGTACTGAAAACTTTGAAAATTATTGGGAATTTACCCAACAACACGGCGGGCAGTTACTCGAAGCAGAACGCGATTTAGCCAAAAAACGCGCAAGATTGGAATATTTTCAAACTAATCCCGTCAGCTTAAAAAAGCCCCTAGCCAATCCCGATGCTTTTTATCGCAATTACATTGAAATGCACGATGACCCCAAATCCTTAGACCGCATGACACTTATGCTCACAGGCATTTATAAATTTGCGCGGCATGAATGGGTGGGGATAAAAGGCGCGTGGGACGTTGTACCCGACATGGCACATTCCTATAGCGTAGAAGATAAAATCAGTCGCGTACATTTAGCCGAAGAGTTTTGTCATGTGCGTTTATTTGATGAAATGTTGCGTACTTGTGGTTTGGATAAAGTGGAATGGGTACCGCTAAGCCCTTGGAAGGAAAAAGTTTATGAACAGTTTCCTAAAGTACCGGGGTTTTTAATGGACACGCCTGCGTTTGTCACTGAATTAATGGGCGTGACTTTTTATTTTCATTTACATGCTTTATTTGATGAAGTGCTTGCCGATGAACCCGAAGTGTGTGCGCGTTTAAAAGAATTACTCGATGAAATTACCATAGATGAAATTGCTCACGTTGGACAACGCCGTAATTTTATAGGTGGTTTAGGTATTAAAATTTCTAAATGGTTGGTCAGTCCTTTTTATACCATGTTCTTTAATGATATTCCCGAAGTGAAATATTTATTTAATGTTAAACAAATGATTAAAGACGGTGAGGCGTTTGATTTTAATAGTGTTCCTGACCACATGATTGCTAAAAGTTGGATTCCTTCTTATTGCAAAGTGTAATTGATAGGTTAATATAGGACGCGCTTTAAGCGCATCTTATATTATTAACTACCATTGAAGAGGACATATCATGCTAAAAAGAATAATAATGCCTTTATTAATAATTAATTTAACGGCTTGTGGTACACCTTGGAAAATGACACCACCTGAGCAAACTGCTTTAGATCAAATGTTATTATCCACCGCAGCCGAACGCGCCGCCAATATCAGTAATAGCGATGAGCAGGGGCGTATTATTAATAATTGGAATACTCGCTTAGGCAAAACCTTTATTGATGGGCGTAGTTTTACTTATCAACAGCAATATGCTGTGCAGGCGGTAAAACGTTATTTTTTAGATAATGGCGTAGCATTAGTTGATGATATAAAACAAGCCGATACTATTTTAGAAGTATCAAGCGGCGCGTTATCGGTTGATAATACGGAATCATTTGTGGGGATTCCTAAATTAGGATTACCGATTCCTTTGGCGGGGCAATTAAGTATTCCTGAAGTACCTTTGTACAAGAAAGAAACCAATCGCGCTTTGGCTAAGTTTTCGATGAGTTTTAAAGACGCACAAACAGGTAAAGAGAAATTAAAATCGATTGCTAAAATCGGTACGGCGCAAGTAGAAAAATGGAATATCTTTTTAATGTTCCGCTTTACTGATAATGATTTGAATTTGCCTAAAGAATATAAAGGCGTGGATTTTTAAGGCATTTATACATTAATAAGCGATAACATAATTTTGTTATCGCTTTCTTATTCTCAACAAAATAAATATTTACAACATTAATTATGAAAATAATATCTGTATTTAATAATAAAGGCGGTGTGGGTAAAACTACATTGACCTATCATTTAGCTCATATCTTAGCTGAAATGGGTAAAAAAGTATTAATTTTAGATTTAGATTCACAATGCAATATCAGTTTATATGGCATGAAAGAAGAAGAATTAGAAAAAATATGGCGTGAAGAAGATGATATTATTGATAACGGTTTTAATGCCTATAATCCTTATAATGATGATGTAAAAAAGTTATTTACATCAACTAGAACTACGCATTTTTTATTAAAATCGGTTGAAGATGGGATTAGTGATTATGAAGAATTACCTCCACCATTTAAAGTTACTGAAAACTTAGACCTTATTCCAAGTCGTTTAACGCTTTTTATGTATGAAAATAGAATTTCTGAGCGTTGGAATGGTATGTTTTTAGGGGAATCATTATCTATTAAAACATTAACTAAAATTAGAAAGTTAGCAGAATCCTATTCTAATAAAAATCATTATGATTTTGTAATTATAGACACTTCATCTAATTTAGGAGCATTAAATAAAATTATGTATTTCACTGCCGATGGCTTTATTATTCCTTGTACTTTAGATGGTATGTCTTTATTTGCTATAAAAAGTTTAGGAAAAATATTAAATGATTGGGATAGACAATTTAATACTTGTTTTAAACTTATTCTCGAAAGTAAACGCAAAGAATTTCCAGAAAAATCAGTTAGATTTTTAGGTTATACATTGTATAACGCAAAGAGAAAAATTGATGACAAAGAGCAATTATGTTTGACACACCCCGATTTTAATTATGCTAAAAAAATACCAAATGCTATTAAAGAATATATTAGTGAAACCGTGCGTAAAAATCTCACTGAAGATATGGTGCAAAATTCTATAGGGAATAATTCAATAAGTTATACGCATAATACATTACCTAATATGGCGCAAAAATATAAACAGCCAATGTGGAAAATACCCAATTATTGCGACCTTAATGATAAGGGAATAATTATAGCTAATCGTAAAATGTATGAAGATACACGCGCAATGTACGAGGCGTTTGCAAAAGACTTGTTAATTAGAATAGCCACGTTAGACGAACAATAAGACTATGATTAGTGATTTTAAAAATGCGATTGAACAAGTTTTTACTGATTTTGAGAATAGGCTAAAACAACAGGAATTATTTCAAATTCAAACAGAATTATTAAGACAAGTTCAAAATGAAATTGAAATAGCTGGATATTGTCAGTTAGAAAGCGTGAAAAACATTTCACTAACTTACAAAGAGTTTTATAACCAATTAAAAGAAAGTGGTCGTAGTTATGAAAATATAATCGCTGAAAAAAGTTTAGTTGATACTTACAGTGCATTTGAAATTTTTTTATCGGATTGTCTTTATATGCTTTATAAATTTCATCCTAAATTTTTAGGTAAAACGGTAAAAGTAGATACAACTTATTTACTAATAACTAAGGACACTTCACTTTGCGAAAAATATGTTATAGAACATGAAGTAAAAGGAATAATTCAATCAAATAATATCATGAAAATTCTTAATATATTTAAACAAGAACCATTTAAATTAAGTCTTGGTATTTCAGGAGAAAATATTTTTTGGCTGTATGAAATTTCATTAATACGAAACTTAATTGTTCATAGTAAAAGCATCGTAAATAGTATTTATATTAATAGCATCAAAGAAATTACGCCTAAATATTCTTTTCAAGAAAATCATGATATTTTTTCCCAACTAAATAGTGTTGTTGCAGATGCAAAAACACCAATTACAATAGTAAGTGAACAAATAAAAGTGGCATTAATTCATGATGCACAGCGTTTATATACTTACCATTCTACCAAGTAATTATTTTCTAATCTCTCTCATTCAATATGTCCATAATACCCGCCCCTTTAGTTCGTTTATATCATCGTTTTTCATCACCACCGCATTTTTATCAATTAAGCTCCAAAATGCTCCCTTGGCTGACAATAATATTTTTATTATTATTAGGCACAGGCTTATATGGCGGCTTAGTATTAGCCCCACCCGATTATCAACAAGGTGATAGTTATCGAATAATCTATATTCACGTCCCCAGCGCGTGGATGTCATTATTTATTTATGTGGTGATGGCAATCACAGGCGCGATTAGTTTAGTGTGGCGCATGAAACTCGCCGAAGTCATAACCATTAGTAGCGCACCCATAGGCGCGAGTTTTACTTTTATTGCTTTATTCACAGGTTCATTATGGGGTAAACCCATGTGGGGAACGTGGTGGGTATGGGACGCGCGATTAACGTCTGAATTAATTTTATTATTTTTATATTTAGGCGTAATTGGTTTATATGGCGCAATTGATGATAAAAGAGTTGCCGCCAAAGCAGTTGCTATATTGGCATTAGTAGGTGTGGTGAATATTCCCATTATTCATTATTCAGTGGAATGGTGGAATACTTTGCATCAAGGCTCTACTGTTACTAAAATGGATAAACCTTCAATTCACGTTTCTATGTTAGTGCCTTTATTACTGATGGCATTGGCTTTTAAAGTTTATTATATAATTGCCTTATTACAACGCGCTCGTTTGGAATTGTTACAACGTGAATCCAATGCGAATTGGGTTAAAACTTTAATTAAAGGACATCACTATGACTAATTTAGCCGATTTTTTTTATATGGGCGGTTACGCCTTTTATGTCTGGAGTTCTTATGGACTCACTTTTGTAGTATTACTTGCCAATATTATTATGCCCGTGTGGCAACGCAAACAATTATTACGCGCTTTAGCTTTAAAACAACAACGGTCTAAACAATGAAACCTGCACGAAAACAACGTTTATTATTAATTGGTTTAATGGTAGTAGGTGCGGCAACCGCTACGGGTTTTGCCTTAAAATCGTTTAACGATAATTTAATGTATTTCTTTTCAACGACCGATGTGGTGGCAGGTAAAGCCCCTAAAGAGGCTTTATTTCGTTTAGGCGGTATGGTAGTAAAAGGTTCAGTGAATAGACCTAATGATGGTTTAACCGTCGTTTTTAAATTAACCGATTTTAGTAAAGAAGTCACCGTGGAATATACAGGGATATTGCCTGATTTATTCAGAGAAGGACAAGGGATTGTGGCGCATGGCAAATTAAATGATAAAGGGGTATTTATTGCCCAAGAAGTATTAGCCAAACACGATGAGAATTATATGCCGCCTGAGGTTAAAGAGAGTTTGAAAAAACAAAATGCGGCAGTAGAAACAAAATAGTAATACTATTAATGTAGAGACGTTGCACTGCAACGTCTAATGGTAATTAAAACAATCAATTTTGTGTGGCGTTTAAATTAAGTTTTAAACGCCACATCATTTTATAAGCAACAAAATCCTAGATAGAAATACGGCAAACAATTTGCTGTATTCTTCATTATCTACTTTAACTAATTATACTGTTTTCAATTCAACATAGTGCGTAAAAACGACTGTCAGTCGTTATGTCACTTTAATATGAAACCACTATAAATAAATTAAGCCTAATCACTACTTATTAACTCAAGTTAAGCAGAAACGGGAGTGAATAGAAATGCACTCTAATTTAAAGACAGCATAAACACTGGATAAGACAGGATTACTTTGCGTTTTGACAGTATGAGCAAACGACTTTTCAATATTCGCATTGGATTTTAAACTTTTATGAAATAACGCCACTTTCCACCGTTTTTGGTAGAGTGAATTAATCGTATCAATAGAATTATTCAACGCATTAGAAATTAAATACAAATAACCCCTACTATTATCTTTGTTTGCAAAGACTTGTCGATGTAAAAGGACAGGAAAATTCAATCCTTTTAACCAAAGCGTTTCCCAATGAATTGAATTAATTTCGTGATATTTACCTTGTTTTTTATCTTGCTTTGATAAAACAATTAAACGATTACTTTTAATAGCACAAACAAACTGTTTTTCTAGGTCTAAGTGTATGTATTTTAAGTATCATTGCAAGAAAATCATGAGTCAAAGATAATGAAATGATAGTTTATGTGCTTCGCTTTAATAATCGCCAGTTGTTCTAACACATATTTTGTTTCAGGCGCAGATAAAATTCGCTTGAGTAGCACTTGGTTTATAGGCACATTACCCTCTGCGGATTTGCAAATGGGAATAACTGCCACAACTGCAAATAGTTTTGTGTTATACGATAAAACCATTGGCAATTTATATTACGATGATGATGCTAATGGCACAGATTCAGTCGCTGTGAAAATTGCTGTTTTAGGAACAAGCACACATCTCACTTTAATTAATACTGATTTAGTCGTGGTTTAAATTAATTATCCAATAATTAAATAATGAAAAACATTTAATTATTTTGTGTTGACATAAAAAAACCGCTCATAATTGAGCGGTTTTTTTGATTTTTATAAAAGCACTTAGTTATTTACCTAATAAATAACGATTAATATCATCACGCGAAAAACCAATCTTTTTAGCCACTCTATCAGCATGACTGACGCGTGAAATACCTGCAATTAAACGATGCGTAGGCGCGTCATCAATAAATTCAACTTGGCGGGCAACACCCATGCGTTGTTTTAATAACTTATCCACTAATTGATGATTATGGGTAATTAAAATCGTACTATTGCCTTTACGATAAAAACCATCTAATACCGTAGCCGACGATTCCATTTTTTCTTCAAACGTTGTGCCTTCGGATAATTCATCCAATACTACAAAACTCCGCGCACTGCTGGCTAAAAATATATCTTTAGTGCGTTTTAATTCAGTACCAAAACGCCCTTCACCATCATTTAATTGACTAATTTCGGGAACTTGATAAAAAATTCTATCGGCAATACTTAAAGTCGCCGCTTGTGCGGGTACAAAACCACCAATTTGCGCCATTAATTGAATTTGGGTAACGGTTTTACAAAATGCGGTTTTACCGCCACTATTAGGCCCTGTGATTAATAATAATTTTTCATGATCCATGCTTAAATTATTACCTACATAATCAGGATTTTGTTTGGCTAAAATCGGATTCATGGCTTCATGCAAAGTAATACGATGCTGTTCACTTTCAATTAAAGTGGGTAATACCATTGCATGACCAAATGTTTCGTTTAGTTTTAAAAAGGATAATAATTCATCCATTTGCCCCACAGCATCTAAAACCTGTGCTAATTCATCACAGTTTTTAAATTCATTCCGCAAAGGAATAATAAAATGGTCTCTATCAAAACTGCCTACTAAGGGAAAATATAATAATAAAAACGGTGATAAAAATAGAGCTTCTTGGGGAATCGCTTCCATAATAAACGGCACAAAATAATCTAACGCGCCATAAACAATAGCCGCTAATACCAATAACATCGGTTTAATAATACGCGGATAAAAAACTACCGCTGGCATAAAAGAAGTTTTACGCTCCTGTTTAGATTGCATTTGTGTTTCTGTTAAATATACCGCCTCAGTCATTAAACAATAGGTTCTACTGCCTGCAAAAGCTTTAATATGTTCAAATAAACTTTGTAAATACGCGCTTTGCGCTTGCGGGGCGTGTTGTACTTGTTCAACTAATTCAGTAATAAAACGAATTGCGCGTTTATATTGCAAATAACCATAGCCTTCAATTTCATGTTCATTTCTGGCTGTACCAAAAGAACTTAAAAACTCACCGAATAATAAACGGTATAAATTAGTTTCATGTTGATTAGCAATGGCAATAAGGGTTTCTACTGCGGATTTTAATTCAGGATTGTTTTGTAATTCTTCTACAGCGGCTTGTTTGGCTTCAACTTCATGGATTTTATCCATTGGTTGCGCTAAGGAGCGATATAAAACTGCTTGCCCAATTAAAGTGCTGGCGCAATTAATGGCATCAAATAATTTATCGACTTCTAAAGCATTAAAACCGTTGGTATCTAATACGCCTTCGCCTAAAGGCAAGGCTTTAGTGACTTTAGTATCAATCCATGATAATTCACGCCACTTAGCTAATAAGGTTTGTTTCATGTGTTTGTCCTGTGTTAATGAATTAATGGGGTAAGGTATTATTAAGCTATTTTTTTGATGTACAATATTAGTTTTATGTCAGTGGACAGGACAAAAAATATGTCGTATTCCTTCACTACTACCATCAATGCCAATAATTAATCCTGTTGTATGTAATAAAGATAAAGTAATTAAAATTAGAAAGCTTATTATAAAATAAGCAGTGTAGAAGTAAGATTTTAGGTTATTTTTATAAAACAAGATTAATGACACAGATAATGTTGTTAAACAAAGTGCATACATTAAAAAAAGAGTATCACATCCAATATTACTTCCGTGTTTACCATAGTCAGTACGGGATAGTAAAATTTCAAAATAAATTCCTTCTATACAAAGTAATAAAAACAATAACCATGAAATAATTTTTTTAAAATTCATTGGTGTGTTTACAGATTAAAAATATTTTCTTAAACAAATGCTTTCTGTTATGCAATTAAATTATTGGCTCTGTTTTTATAGAGAAACACGCTACATTAATTTTTACAAATATATACATTATTTTTATTCTTCCTGTGCGTAACTTTAATTGTTTAATTGTAATTTGCACAATTCTAAAACTGAAACTAAAGCATTAAATAGATTTTCTAGTTCTTCAATAACAAAACGTTTTTTATAAAAACTAAAACGGTTTTTTTCTAATTTAGCAACTTCCCAAATTTCACCATTAGATACTAAACCATAAACCGCTAGATTATCATTTTTATTAATTTTTATAATGCTGAGCATTTCTAAACTACATTGCGCCCAACCTGCTGAAAAATCATCTTTCTTAGCTTCAATGACAGCGAGTAGCGGAAAATCAAAAATAATATGACCTAAATTAGGTAGTGCTTCAAAAGAGTAGGTTTTAACAAAACGCCATTTTAGCTGGAGTTCAAACCTAGGTTTGAACTCCGAAAGTTTTAATATTAACTAACCTACTTTTTTGATGCACTACCCTATTGTCATTGCCATTTCTTTGATGTTTTCTATATCAGCAGTTGATGTGGTTACACGATTTTTATATTTACCTGCCAGTTTATTTATTCGATGTGTATTACTGTTTTCGCGCAATAATTCCGTTTTATTTTCTTGGTCGCGCAAAATGATAACGGTGAATTTTTCCCCTGTGGCAATAGCTAAGTGTTTACTGGATAAACTGTGCGAGTTATCCATTATTAATTATTGGGTTGACGATTTTCATAATTAGAGTCTCTATTTTTAATCAATACGGATTGAAAATAAAAAGCATTAAGTATTTTCTATTTCCTAATACCTATAAAGGGATTTTCTTCGCTGTCAGGCTCATAAGGTTTTAATGGCTCGTCTGTTGTCCAAATATGCACTTTATTATGTTTAGTTTTTAGACTTTTAGCTTCTAATAAAACCGCAGAATCGGTAAGTCCTAAACCTTGTTGAGCAAACTCATTAGCAAATTGCTGTATAAAAATATCTAAATTATCACTGAGTTCTTTAACAACGGCTGAATTAGCAAAAGGCACGATATTATAAAGAACAATTTTATCATCTATACAATCATGTACAATTTTAGAAAATTTATTCGCTAATAAACGGCGTAAATTACCATCGTCAACATGAGCAATGTGATTGGCTAATTCAAATAACACAGGAATAGGAAAATATAATCTGTATTGATTTTTAATAGCGATATTAAATCTACGTTTAATTTCTTCTGCATTTTCTTCAGTAAAATGTTTTGGGATTCTAAACAATTCAACTAAATAACCTGTATCAAAGATAATATAAGTAATCATTAGAACAAATCCAACCATTCTTGCGCTTTGCGCTGTTGTTCTTGTTCAAAATTAGGCATTAAATAGTTTTCTAATACATTACGCGTTACTAAATCGCCTAACGCGCCTTTTTGTAATAATACATCAGCATAAGGTACTTGTAATAAAGGCGTTAATTTATCAGCTTTTTCTTGGTGGTCATAATGACATACGACCACACAATCTAATTGCTCAGGTGTTAAACTATTTAACGTAGCAGGATTGTGGCTGGTGACTAATACATTTAGCTTTCGTTTGTGACTACATTCCCAAATCGTATCTATTAATAATTTAACCCGCGAAGGGTGAATACCATTATCTAATTCTTCAATTACTATTCTCGAATGCTCTGGAATAGTTTCTAATGCTGTTAATATCGCTAAGGTGCGTAATGTACCATCTGATAATAAACGGGCATCAATAATTAAACCGTCTTCACGTTTTAATGCAAGTAATACATCATTAGCTTGAGTGGTAATAAATTCAAAGTCTATAAATGGTTCTTCGGGAAGTTGTTTTAGTTTATCTAGTAATTTAGGTAATAACTTTTCGGATAATTCTTTGTTTTCATCGTTGATTTTAATTGTATACAAAATACTTGAAAGATTTGAGCCATCTTTAGTTAATTGGCTTGCACCAATTCTTTCATAATTACGCATTACATGAGGGTGAAGGTCAAAAACAAAAGCAGATTTTAAATAAGATTTAACCGTATTTATGTATTTCATTGCCTTATCAATCGAATCAGCATTGATTTTTTTTAAATAGAGTTGCATTAAGATAGCATTAGAGTATTGAGATAAAACAGAACAATCTGCGGGTAATTGTAAAGTAGGTTTATTTTTACCTCTTGAAAAATTATTATAACTAACTGTTAAAATATTAGATGATGGAACTTTAGTTGCTTTAAAATAATTTGTGTTGTCAATAATTAAGTTTTCAGTGAGAATTCCTAAATTTATTATGCTATGCAAAGTTATTTGATAGGTAATCATATTGGTATTAAAGAACAATGTAAAACTATCTTGATTATTATTTTCTTTTCGCATACAGCCTTGCAATCCGCCACGAATTTCAAATCCATTACCGTTACCATGTCCTATATCATTAATTTCATGTAAAGGACGACCGCTTGCTAATTGAGCTAATAATTCTATACCTTCAATAACATTTGTTTTCCCAGAACCATTACGACCAATTAATAATGTCATTGGTTTTGATAAAGGTATATGTGCATTTTTAAAACCTTTAAAATCTATAAAAGAATACATATTAAAATTAACTTATAAGTAGAAAATCATTAGAAAAAGTAAATCACTCCGCTTTTTTAATATTAAACCGTATTTTTTAAATTCATTTAATACTGAAAAATATTTACGAGAAAATTTAGAATAATTCACCATGTGAACCTGTTCGAGTTAAAATAACCTTATCATCTTTTAATTGGTAAATAAGTAACCAGTTTGGTTTTATATGACATTCTTTATAACCTTTCCAATTGCCCGTCAAATAATGGTCTTTATATTTTTCAGGTAATACTTGATTGTGTGTAAGTAATTCCACAATCAATAGTGTAACGTCCTGAATGTTTCACCCGTTTTAAATCTTGTTTAAATTGCGATGTTTGAACAACTGTTTTCACGCTTCATTCCATTGCTGGCGTAAGTCGTCCAAACTCACTGTTTCATATTCACCCCGTTCTGCGGCTTCCATTGCATCAATCGTTTTTTGATTGGGTTGTTTATACGTTCTTTTTTGGTGTAATGAATTGATAAAATCAATGACTTCAATCAATTCTATTTCGTTTAGTGTTTCAATTTGTTGTTGAATTTGTGTGTAATGATTGCGTGTAGTTGTTTGCATTTTTATACCTTTGAAAACAAATCTAAATAATAAACGGTGAATTTTTCGCCTGTGGGAATAGCTAAGTGTTTACTAGATAAACTGTGCGAGTTATCCATGATTAATTATTGGGTTGACGATTTGCATAGTTTTATCTTTTAAGCCACTTTTTGTAATTCGCTATTGAGTTCAACAGGTAATAAGTTTTCTTGTTTTGCATTTAAAATAACTATTTCACCCACACCTGTTGCGGTCATGCCAATATTGACATTCCAATTTAATGAAATATCTTTAATTATTTTCTCGTTATTAAATTCAATAACTAAAATATCATCTTCGGGATAGTAATTAAGTTTCATAACTGATTTTCCTCTAATTGCCAATTAATCATGACAGTTTTAACAATAATGGCTTGTGTTAATATTATTGCCGCGCAAAGCATATTATCATCACGGTTATGATAATGTTTGTATATCCAAACATCAGTTTCTGTTTTATGTTGTATTGTGCCTGTTTCAATTAAATCATACAGCATTTCTTCTGTAATAGAACGTTTTAGCATACGTTCATTAACGTGATGCGTGAGTCTGATATTACGCTGAAAACGTTGGCTATACATATTTATTTGTCGATGTGGTCACACAAAATAATAACGGTGAATTTTTCGCCTGTGGGAATAGGTAACTGATTAATGGATAAACTGTGCGAGTTATCCGTGATTAATTCTTGAGTTGACGATTTGCATAATTAAAGCCCTAATTCAGAATGTGAACCTAAGCGTATTAATTGTAAAATGTCAGCGTTAGGTTTGCGATAAATTAAAATTAAATCAGGGCGAATGTGACAATCTCTAAAATCTTTCCATTCGCCTGTTAAAGCATGGTCACAAAATCTTTCTGCTAAGGCTTCGTCATTGGCTAATTTATATAATGCTTCAATAAAGGCGGATTCTAATGTCGTTATCTTTTTAAAATCTCGTTTAAAAGCCGTTGTCCATTCAATTTTTCTCATGATTTATGCGCGGCTATTAGTTGTTCAATACTATCCGCTTTTTCTAATTGTCCTAAACGCGCTTCTTGCATGGCTTCAATGGTTTCTGCGTTGGGAATAAAAGACTCTAAATTAGGCGCTATTTTAATACGCACCGCTAACTTTTTTAATATGTTTAATACTTCGGGGTAATCACTGTCTTCAATTTCTAAGGTTATCGTTTGCATGGCTTTTCTCTAATTGAACCTAATAAGTGTTTAATGGATAAACTGTGTGAATTATCCATGATTAATTCTTGGGTTGACGATTTGCATAATAATACTATTCACAGTAATAAATTAAACTTGATAAAATTGTTTCAACATTGAATAAAATTTGGGTAATCGGGATACATCAATATCATTGAGTTCTTCTATTACTTCAAAAAGGTCACGTTCAGCATAAATGTCAAGTTGAATTTTACGCATATTTTGCAAATCTCTATGATTTAAATTTAATGCAATTTCAATCATATACTGTGCTTTTTCATTCCTATCTTTTGCAAATTCATTCTTGTCTTTTGCAAAGATTTTTCCCTCAGTATCATATTCAAAATAATCTTCAATATCTGTTATTTCATGCGGATGTAAAAATAACGTTTCATCATATTCATCATCTTTTTTATCTTCACAAAAGTCTATATCTTCTGGAGTTAAAATTTTAGTGTCTTTTACTCCTTTTTTATCTATATACTTTTTACAGGCAACAGCTAAGTTAGTAAATTCGTAGGTCAGCTCAGGACGTTTTTTTCTAGGTCTAATATGTTCTACCATTGATGGTGGTAGCAATTCAGCTTCCTTTTTTTCAAAAAGCCATTGTTGACAATAAATACATAATCCTTTTTGTTGTTTTAAAATATGATTATGCAAGGTGTTTTTTATATCAGTTGGCAGATTCCATTTACCTAAATGCGCTTTGTTGTCAGCAATATAAGTCTCAAATTCAGAGCAAGTTTCAGTTTTATCTATGAAGCGCATTATCTTTTTCTATCCAATAAAAATAATTGATGTTGAATACGCATAATAGACGGGTCTTGAATTCCTAAATCCCTAATTAAACTTTGTAGTTTATTACTGAATTCTTCATTGTGGCGTGATTCTGGATTAACACGCAATAAAGTCACAATTTCATCAATACGCTGTTGGGTTTCTTCATCACGCAATTCAAATCCCATAATCTCTTGTAAAATACGATTAGGTTCAACGCCTTTCGTATTTTTCTGTGCTTTTTCCATATTCATAATTTGCACTTTATTATTATCATCAAAATAAAGTACAAATAAGTTTTTAGGATTTACTGAAGCGATAATATGTGGAGAATGCGTAGCCAAAATAACTTGATTATTCTCGCCTGCATTTTGATAAAGTTTAATGATTTCTCTTTGCCAAGTTGGGTGTAACGCGGTTTCAGGTTCATCAACTAGAATTAAACTGTTTTTAACATTTAATTTATTTAATAAAGCCGCACGATAATAAAGTTGTTTTTCACCACTGGATAAATCATCAATACTAATTTCCTTACCATTAGGACTATTAAAAATAGCTTTATCTGAAGTGATATTAACTAATTTTGTTTTGACAGATGTATGCTTTAAAATATGATTTATTTCATTTATTTTTTTCTCAATAGCATCTTTTACTGTTATTTCTCTATTCTTCAAAACAGAATCAATAACAGAATTAATTAAATATTTTTCTATTTCTTTTTTATGAGAAAAGATATCTACTAATTTTGTTATTCCATCTGTTTCATGAGAACGAATATCTGCCTCAATAATTTCTTTAATGTTTTTTTTGTTAGAAAACAATTCAAAGGAACTTGCTACAAAATACAATACACTAAAATACTTCAAAATATTTTCTTGAAAAATTGAAAATAAAATAAAATCATTTTTTAAGATTTTGACTTGGCTACCATTAATCTCATTTTTACACAAAAACTCGAATATTTTAATATTTTCAGTTTTATTATTTGATTTTGACAATTTTAAGTTAATATTTGTGAAGTATTTTTCAACATCAACATAAGTTCGAGTAGTAGCAGTTTGTTTCTTGAAGGCACTTAATAGTTTTTTAAATTCATTAACTGCATCAAAAGAACTTTCAAATTCAATAATTATTTCATCACATAAAATAATATCCTTATCTTTTATGTCATACAAAAGTTTGCCTTTTTTAAATTGATTAGATTTTTGAGAAAATCTTTTTTGTAATAACTGTAAAATAGTTGTTTTTCCACACCCATTTACACCAGCTAATACTATAGTATCCAATGTATTACCATCTACATCAGTAAAATCTAATTCCAAATCATCAAATAATTTGTAATTTTTGATTTTAATCTTTCTAATTTTCATTGATTTATTCCGATAAATTACATAATTCGTTTAAAAAAGGGCGACTTAACGCCGCCCTTATTATTAAATCATTAAGCCATTTCTTTCTGTTTCAACAACAAATAATCCAGCCATAAATTTGATAACTTTTCCTGCACGGTATTTTGCCGCAAACGCGCATTCAAATGCACGAAATCCACCTTATCTAACTCTTGGTCTTGGTTATAACAAGAATAAACAAAGGTCTCTTTACCCGTGTCTGGGTCAACGTGCTTACACATACACTGAGCGCAAATGCCTTTCATCATGCACTGCATGGGCGAGTTAATCGAACCCACGGCATGATGGGCTTTATTCAAATACGGTTTTAACACATCAAACCGCGCTGATTTCACCGCCGCCATCATTCTGTCTGAGCCAATCACAATTAAGTGGTCAACGTCAGCAAGAGAAATCGGTTGTTCGCCTAATTCACCCGTAGCGTAGGCGAGCATACATTCCAAAATATTACCGACAAAGGTTTTATCTTGCGGACGGGTTGGGGTGAAGGCTTGCGCGTTGTCGCCTTTATCCACAGACCAAATCACCACGTCCGCCGCCGCTTCCACGTCTTCAACTTTAAAACGGTCGTGATTGAATTTATAACCCGCAAAATAAATCACCCGATTACCTGCGGCGCGTAAGGCTTTACCAATCGAAAACAATACCGCGTTACCCAAACCGCCGCCCAATAACAGCACGGTTTGACCTGTGGGAATTTCAGTGGGCGCGCCTGTTACGCCCATTAACACCACAGGGTCGCCGACTTTCCAAGTGGCACATAAACGCGATGATGACCCCATTTCTAAAGCGATAAGCGACACTGTGCCGTTTTCTTTATCGACTTCCGCGCCAGTTAAGGCTAAACCTTCGGCGGTTAAAACGGTGTTTTCGACTACAGGCGCAATCGCTTCAAAGTTTTGCACTCGATAGAATTGTCCTGCTTGGAATTTTTCAGCGGCAAGCGGGGCTTTAACTACCAATTCAATAATGGTCGGGGTTAAGCGATTAATTGCCACGATGTGCGCGTTAAAACCTGCATCGGTTTTAGCGAATAAGGTTTGTAACTGCGCGTCACGTTGCGCTTGGGTTGCTGAGTCAAGTTGCGCTAATTCACTCGCAAATAAGCTGACAACATAGGGATAACCGTTTTTCGCGCTTGCCATTGCCTTGACCACGTTACCTGCAAACACGGGGTGATTATCGCCATAGAAGCTAATAAATTTACCGTCTTTATGATAAGAGGTGAGCGGCGCGGGTTTACCGACTTTGGGTTGGGTGTCATCGTGCATCTCGACTAAAGACACGCCTTCGCTAGTTAATTCTGGCTCATAACGTTGGAAGAACCATTTATCCATCACAAAAGTATCGGGGTATTCGCTTTGGTAAATGGTGTTAGGTGATGTGCCAGCCGCTACATATAAACCGCGCAATGGCACAGTAATGAGTTGCCCTGAGTTTTGCCAGCGTCCGTTTTCACAGACTAATTTTTCAAATTCGACAGCGTTTAAATGCCCGTATTCATCGGCTTGCGCGGCGACTGGACTCATGCCTTCGGCTAGGGCAATGCCTTCTTCTAAAGCCTTTTCGATTTCTTCGTGATTTTGCCGATACGCTGGCGCGTCTTTCATGCCTTTGCGATAGAACAAGGTCACGCCGCCCCATGAATCGAGTAGCGGTTGAAAATCAGGTAATTCGCCTTCTTCTTCGGCACGAGCGCGTTCGGCGCGAATTGCAGAGCCGTGTGTTAAAAACTCGTCCAAAATAGCGATTTCTTCACGGTCATAACGTCCACGCACGCTTTGCTCACCATAAATTGAAACTAAGGTTTCATAACGATTAAGCATTTTTTCGACTTGCACAGGGTAATACGCCATTAACTCGGTCGCGGTATCAATCGCGGTTAAACCGCCACCAATCACACCCGCTGGCAAACGCACTTGCAAATTAGCCAGTGAATTGGCTTTTGCCGCGCCTGTTAATTGCAGAGCCATTAAAAAGTCAGAGGCTTTACGAATGCCGCGTAATAGATTGTTTTTTAAATCAATAACGGTTGGGCGACCAGCTCCTGCGGCAATACAAATATGGTCAAAACCCATAGACCACGCATCATCAATCGTGAGCGTGCCACCAAAACGCACACCGCCATAAGCGCGGAAGGCTTGCCGACGGGCTAGGGTTAAGTAAATCACTTTTAAAAAGTTTTTATCCCAACGCACGGTAATACCGTATTCGGCAACACCACCAAAACCTGCTAAGGCGCGTTTATCTAAATCCTCATACAAGGTTTTAAAATCAATAATAGGCTGGGGTAAGTTATTCGCATCACCTGTTAATTCAATCGGTAAAGGTTCGAGTTTTAAACCATCAATACCGACAACGCCAAAGCCTTCATTTAATAAATAATGACTCATGGTATAACCCGCAGGGCCCAATCCAACTACTAAAGCATTTTTACCGTTATAAGCTAAAGCGACAGGACGTTTTATATTTAACGGATTCCAACGCGTTAATAAGCTGTATATTTCAAAACCGTAAGGCATAAATAATACGTCAGTTAATACATTGGTTTCGATTTGCGGAATATTCACAGGGTCGGTTTTTTGATAAATACAACCCTTCATACATTCATTACAAATACGATGTCCAGTACCCGGACACATTGGGTTATCAATAATAATCACCGCCAACGCGCCAATATTATCGCCACCGCGTTTGACTAAGTGCATTTCTGAAATTTTTTCTTCTAACGGGCAACCAATCGTAGTCACGCCTAAATGGTCAACTTTAAAAGAATTGGTTTTTTTATTAATCATGCCTTTTGAGCAAGAATCGGTATCACGCTCGTGGCAATAAATACAATGATTCACCTCCGATAATACTTCTCTTTGGTTATAACGATTATCGGTTAATTTAAAACCATCACGACGACGGCGATGTTCCAATTCACCCACCCACGCGGTAAATTCGCCTTTATCTATTACTTCGTGCGGCACAAGATTATCTAAATCCCGTTTTTGCGGTAATTTAAAACTCAGCCAATCAGCAACCACGTCATTATCTTCTAACGCAATAAAACTCCAGCGACATACCACGTCCATTAACCCTGCAATAAATTCATTATTCGGTAGGTCAATACTATCTTTAAACTCTTCTTTTGCGGTTTCGTCAGCTACTAATCTGTCACGAATACTATTGGCTTGTTCGTCTGCATTACTATAATCAGACGGTTTATTTTTCGCTAAGGCTTGATAATGTTTATGCAATAAACTAATCACCGCGCCCACTTGCGCCACACGGCGTTCATCGTCAGTATCTTCATTAGCTTGTGGAAATGCGCTAGCGATTAATAAATCAAAGCGATTTAAAATACTGGGAATATTCCAGCCTTCGCTGGTTTGTCCTTTAAATATCACGCCTAATCTGTCAACCACTTCATTTTTATAAGTGAAGATAGTTTTAAATTCATCTTGAATGTTATCGCTTTGGGTTTGATGCGCCGCAGAAACATTAAATAACTGCGCGACAAATTGTCCAACATAAGGCGCGACTTTAACTAATAAATCTGAAATAACTTCGGGTTTATAATTCTCGCCTTTTGCCGCTTTATAATCAGCAAATTGAGCAAATAAATCCGCATCGTGATACTGCACTGATTTATCAAATTCAATTAATAAATCATTTAAACGGGCGGGGTTGTATAAATCGGAATAGGTAAAATCGGCGATGCCGAGTGTTAAGTTTTTTTGTGTCATGGATAGTAATGTTTTAAGGTGGAAATGAAATATTAATTGTGTAACCACGCAACAGTTTTACCTGTAGCGCGTTCATAAAGCGTTTCGGGTGAAATATCAAAACCACAATCCCAAACAACGGTTGACCATTCGTCTAATTTGAAAGTTTTAAACTGTATTATTTCACGCAAAGGTAATGCAGCTTGATAGTTAAAAATTATATCTTGCAAATCGGCTGTGCCTGTTTCGCCTGTATTAAAAACTAATTGCAGGCGATAATTATCAAGATAATGTGCTTGTTGTACAGTAATAATCATGTTTAAACCAATGGTTTGATTTTATGGAATTCTGTAATTACCTAGCTTAATAACTTGTTCTATTGTCTGAATCAGGATTCACAGGATTATAGGATTTTCAAGATTTATCCTGTGAATCTTATAATCTTGAAAATCCTGATTCAGACTATTTACCACCAAATAAAATACTAGATAAATCTTGTTCTTTTTTCTCGTATTTCTCGACTAATTCTTGATATAAATCTTTTAAAAGTTGCTGATGTTGTTGGCAAAACGCTGGAATGCTAGTTTGAGATACCCATGAATAATCAGTAGATTGTAATTGCTCAATAGTAAAACCGTTCTTATTTTTTAAAATGTTAAAAATGACTTTATCATTTTCTTTATTTTCCTCAAAAATATGTTGCAAAGATTCTTTAATAATTATTCTCTCAACCCACGAAAAAACAAAAAATTCTTTAGACGCATTATGAGTGAAAGTTGCAAGAATTATATTCTTTTCAAAATCTATCCTGTGACAAAAAATTGATAAATATCTAATTGGTTCATTAGCAACATCAATCTTTTTCATTTTATCAAGTAGTTCTTTTAATTCAGGAATAAACCACTCCTTTTCAATTAATTCTTTGTTCATCTGATATAACATTGTTATTACAGAATCATTTGTTCTATCAGCAATACTATTTAACGCTTCTCTAATATTAATACTTTTGCTATTTGCTAAAAAACAAGCCGTAAAATATTCTTGAAAAGACCGATGTGAAAAACTGTATTCAATACCATCTCTTTGTAATACACAAACAGATTGCAATAAATCATTTAAAAATTTTTCAGCACTGATTTCTTTGTTAATTTGAGCAACCGAAATAGCTTTTTTTAAATAAGTTAAAATTTCACTCTCAGAAAAAGATAACTTTTTTGCTGAATAAGTCATAATACAAAAGACAGCAAAAATAGTTTTAAAATCATCTATCGCTAAACTGCAATGAGATTTACGTTTATACATTTCTTTATAAGCATCATGTTTGTGATACAAAGTATCAAAGACTTGCTCATAAAATAAATAAATCTTTTCGGGAATTTCAGCGAATTGCTCATAAGTTAATAACATCATAGTTAATAACAAAGGATTAGATAAAAAGTCCTCATTCCTTTCAAATAAGCCATTATTTAATTCAGCAGTAAATTTATTTTTTACAATCGTTTCATATTCTATTTTTGAAATTAACTCGATAGCTTGCGTTTGATTTAATGGTAAAATTTTATAAACGTAAAACTGCTCCCACGAATAAAAACGTTGCTCATCGGGGCGGCTGGTTATAATAAAAATAGATTCATTATATTTTTGCGATAATTCAATAATTTCTCTTTCATAAAGCGTTTTCTTTTCATAATCTAACTCATCAAAACCATCGAGTAATAAAGCGATTTTACCCGCTTTTAGCGCATATTCTAATTGTTCTTTTTTAAAATCACTGGCTAACGATAATGGTTTATTTTCAATATCGGCAATAGTTTTAAAGACATAATCAATGATGCTTTGATTATCAGCTTGTGCTATTAAACGCAATTCAATTAAAATCGGAATAAACTCAAGATTATCTTCAATAAAACGCATAAATAAACGGCGCATAAATACGGATTTACCCAACCCCGCCGTTCCTACAATAATATTCTTTTTATGGCTTATAAAACGATTAATTATATCATCGCCCATTATGTCTTCATGGCGTAAAGAAAAATTGGACGGTACATAATGCGCGGTTAATGAAACAGGTTTATCACGATATAATAAGGTTTTAATTTGCGAATAACGCGTATAGGATTGCGTTAAGTAATTATTAAAACGGTTATCAAAAGCAACTAAGGCTTTTTCGTATTGACTTGAGCCAACTTTATATAATTTTGAAAATATTCCTTCGCCTATTTTTAAAAGAGAAGGATAGGTAGTAGCGGGAATAGTTGGAGTGTCCATTGAATTTTTATAATAAGGTTAATAAAAATTTGGAATCCAAAGCTAACTTTGGATTCCACACCGTTAATTATTAATTAACGTTATCAAATTCACTATGATATTGCTCAACGCGTTCAACTTCATCTTTAGAACCTAATACTAAGGGAATACGTTGATGTAATGCACAGGGTTTAATATCTAAAACCCGTTCGCGTCCTGTTGAACATAATCCACCTGCTTGCTCAACAATAAATGCCATAGGATTGGCTTCATATAATAAACGTAATTTAGCGGGTTTTTTAGGGTCTTTAGTATCATAAGGATATAAAAAGATACCACCACGCGTTAATATTCGATAGACATCTGCTACTAATGAAGCCACCCAACGCATATTAAATTCTTTTTCACGAATACCCTCTGAACCTGCTAAACATTCATCAATATAACGTTGCACAGGCGTTTCCCAAAAACGTTGATTAGAGACATTAATAGCAAATTCGGTAGTCTCTTCTGGGATTCTCATATTACGATGGGTTAAGATAAATTCACCAATATCTTGATCTAAGGTAAAACCATTAACGCCGTGACCAGTAGTGAGTATCATCATGGTTGATGGGCCATATAATACAAACCCCGCGCACACTTGTTCAGTGCCTTTGCGTAAAAAATCTTCTTCTTCGGGTTCAACGCCTTCACGACAACGCAATATTGAAAAAATAGTGCCTACGGTTAAATTAATATCAATATTGGATGAACCATCTAAAGGGTCAAATAAAGCTAAGTATTTACCTTTAGGATAATCCTCTGAAATACGAATAATGCCATCGACTTCTTCGGAGAGCATACCTGCTAAATTACCTGTCCAATTTAAGGCTTCAACCATAATATCATTGGTAATAATATCAAGCTTTTTTTGAACTTCGCCTTGGACATTTTCTGAACCCGCACTACCTAATACGCCAATTAAATTACCGCGATTAACTAAATGCGATATTTTTTTACAGGCAGTGACTATATTATTGAGTAATACACTAAACGTCCCCGACGCATCGGGTAATTCGCGTTGTTGTTCAATAATAAATTGGGTTAGGGTTACTTTATTATTCATGTTGTTTTGGTCTCTGTAGTTTTATGTGTGTTTGATAGTAAAATTTGCGCAATGAATCAAATTAAAGACGGTCTATTATTTGAGATAATGATGGGATAAATGAAGATAATAAACCTGTCAATCTGATAAGACAGGTTTTATTATTTTTTGCTTGTGATTAGCTTTCTTGTTTAGCCAGTAAGCGTTTGATATTACTTTGATGCCGCCATAATAAAAATAACATCATTACAATGGATGCGCCGACTAAATTAATATCACCGATAATAAACCAAGTATATAAAGGTGAAAGCACTGAGGCAATTAATGCAGATAATGAGGAGATTTTGCCTAATTTATAAACAGTTAACCAAATTGCCATAAACGATAAACCCACAAACCATGAAAAGCCTAATAATACGCCCACTGAGGTTGCCACGCCTTTACCGCCTTTAAAGCCAAAAAAGACAGGATATAAATGCCCTAAAAAAGCCGCTATACCTGTGATGGCTATTAATAAACTCGGTAATGCTAATAATTGGGCGGCATAAACGGGTAATAAGCCTTTTAATAAATCACCTAATAAGGTAATGGCGGCGGCTTTTTTACCACCAAAACGCATCACATTAGTCGCCCCTGGATTGCCCGAACCTTGCTCGCGTGGGTCGGGCAAACCCATAAGACGACAAGTAATAATCGCACTTGAAATTGAACCTATCAGATAAGCGGTGGGAATGAGTAACCATTCAATCATTGTGTACCTTCTTCGTTTTTGAAATAAATTATTTATGCTAGTCACATGCGGGTATAACACAGTGTCAGCAATGGTAAACCAAGGTGTTAATGCTCACAAGGCAAGAGTTTTGGCTTTGCTGTTAAGACAAATAAAAGCTTGTTGCAGATAAACGACAGAGCTGTATTTTTTATGCAACGTTGCGACACGAAATAGTGTAAAATAACAGCATTCTAGTAAGAAAATCACCCATTCAGCTAGGCTTAGCTGAAGGTACTGTTACTAGCGGTAACATTAAATAGATTATTTCATAAAGGCGCGTGTTCTATGCTGTTCAATTCATGGGTATCAGTGGCAAAGTCCAGCTCGTTTCCTTCATCAAAAAAAGTTTCAACAATGAAATATGAACCCCGTTCTTTGCAACGTACGCTTGCTTTTTGTCTTGCTTTGTCTGCCTCTTCTGTCTTATTTGCTGAAGATGCGCCCATTGCTGTGAATGCCGCGCCAGTGGTAACAACTAATGCAACACCCATGATAGGTGTCGCGGGTGAAATTAACGCCTTGGTTACTGCCAAACAACATCCCTATTTAAATTTGTCGAGTTTTGCTAATCGTGCAGATGATTTAAATACTTTGTATAAAAGCAGTAATTACAATTTACTGTGGTTAGGCTCAGCTAATTCAGAAAAAAATATTAATGAAGCCCTTAAATTATTAAGTGATGCCTCAAGTCAGGGTTTGAATTCGATTAATTATGACGCGAAAAGCTTGCAAGAGAAATTACCCACAGCATTAGCACTTGCCCCTACCGCTTATAAAGATTTAGCGTTATACGATACGGCGTTAAGTATTGCTTTGTTACGTTTTAGCCATGATTTACATTATGGACGCGTTAATCCACAAGGCATTGATTTTAATTTAAAGCTTAGAGAAAAATTGGTTGATTTACCTGCCTTATTGCAAACGCATTTAGCGCAAGGTTTGTTAGCGACTTTACCTTTAGCCGCTGAGCCTAAGTTAAAACAATATTCTAAATTAAAATTGTCTTTAGCCACTTATCGTTTATTAGCCCAGCAAGAACCCGAACTGCATTTGCATGTCTCGCATTCAGTGCATCAGGGCGAAGCGTTTGCACAAAGTGAGCAGTTACGGCGGTTTTTGCGTATGGTAGGGGACTTGCCTGAAAACAGCAGTGATAGTGCCAAGTCAGGTCGTTATAGCAGTGATTTAGTGGCGGGGGTAAAAAAATTCCAGCAACGTCATGGCATTAATCCCGACGGCATTTTAGGTGGAGCGACGGTTACTGCGTTAAACGTCCCTTTAAAACAACGCGTTGAACAAATTGAATTAGCAATGGAGCGTTTGCGTTGGTTGCCCGAACTCAGTACGGGTAAATCGATTATTGTTAATATCCCCGCGTTTCAATTATGGGCGTTTGATGATATTGAACAACTTAATGTTGATATGCCTACTATGCGCGTAGTCGTGGGTAAGGCTTTAAAGACACAAACGCCTGTATTAATGGCAGAAATGCGTTTTGTGGATTTTATGCCTTATTGGAATGTGCCTTATAAAATTGTCAACGAAGAGATAGTGCCTAAGTTATTGCAAAATCCAGGTTATTTGGATGCTGAAAACATGGAATTGGTTAAAGAGGGCAAGCCTGTGGGCTTTTCAGGCGGGGCAATTTCTTTGCTAAAACAAGGCAGTATGGGCATACGGCAACGTCCCGGTAAGAAGAACGCTTTAGGTAAGGTCAAATTCATCTTTCCTAACCGCGCTGATGTCTATTTGCATGATACACCTGCTAGTTCTTTATTTAGCAGGTCACGGCGTGATTTTAGTCATGGTTGCGTCAGAGTTGCCCATCCTGAGCGTTTAGCGGAATTTGTGTTAAAAGAACAAGCAGGTTGGGATACTGAAGCCATACAAAAAGCCATGAAAATGACTAAGTCACAACGGGTATTTTTAAAACAACCCATTCCAGTGTTGTTCTTCTATACCACGGCGTTTTTTGATCAAGATGATAAATTAGCTTTTTATTCCGATATTTACGGTCATGACACCGTGTTATTAGAAGCCTTGAAAAAACCCGAAGATTTATCCGATCAAGCCTTGTTTGCCAGTGTTCAAACGACTAATGCCGCACCTGCGGTAGTAGAAAAAGCGGTTAGCACTGAGCCTGTTAAAACAGAAGAACACGTTGTTGAATAAAACCTTTAAGTCTTAAACGTGGCAGTCATGCTCTTATGATTGCCACGTTCTAATATCACCTGTATCTAAATGCACAAAATTAGCACTTGGATAATAACCCACACCACCGCGTCCCATTGCTAAAGCGGCATTTCTGATATTTCTAACATCCACCCCTTCAATGCGAATATCAACGGCTCTGCCTTGCATGTGCAGACTGTTACGCGCCACCGCGCCACTTTGTCTACGCAAATAGGCATTAGTCATGGGTGAACGATAACCACAGACGATATGAATAGGATTAGTTGTACCAACCATTTGTTTTACTTCATGAAGTTGGTCTAATAAAGCAGGGTCAATAGGATAAACGTCACCTGTTAGATGATCTTGGTATAAATAATCGATTTCTTTTAAAGCATCTTCAATATAGCGACCATTTTCAAAATAAGTCACTCTGAGTGCGCCGCCTGTTTGGGCATTTTTCAATGTCAGGGTTTTATGAGGCGTGTAAGCGGCAATATGGGTCATCGGTGTCGGTCGATACGGCGAGACTTGCGCTAATTCAATCACGTCATGATGAGCATGATGCACCGCTTGCGGATGACTGTGACCGTGATGTTGCGCGGTAGTGATAACATCATGATGCTTGCCGTGATGTTTTTCTACTTCATGTTTTGCTAAGTGGTGCGCGTTTTCATGTTTGGCAAGATGATGGCTCGCTTCGTGCTTACCAGCTTGATGTTTAACTGCGTGATTATTGGCAGTAGCATGATGGGACGCACTCGGCTTTGCTGTATGAGCGGCGGCTTTGCTGGCATGACTACTGGATTTGGCTGTGGCATGTTTGGCGGCGGAGGCAATGCCTGAGCCACTAACAGCGAGCAGAGAACCATAAGCGAGTTGTTGTAAAAACTTACGGCGTGAAGCAACCGCTAACATTTCGTCAGTTGTTTGAGTTACCGTTAATTTATTCATAGAGTTAAACCTTGCTAAAACATCATTTGTCCCTATTTTGCCCTAGCAAGTCTTAAACTAATCTTAAATTAGGCGCAAGCATAGCGAACTAAATGCGCTTATCTGTGCTTAAAAGCGATTATTTTAGCAATGATCGTATGATATTAATTTTAAAAAATACTTTAAAATCAACTAGTAATGAAAAAATATTTTTTGATTTAAGTGTGAACAATATCAATTTTGTTTGTCTGTGCGTTATGCACAAAATACAGCTTTTTCAAGTAAATGACTGGCAAGCACTGAGGCAGTATCATAAGAAAAACATGACAATAAAATTACAGCTTGCTGAATTAATTTGAATTTCAATTAGTGATGATTAAACTGCTTTTCAATAAAAACCGATAAAATCGCTCAGGAGTAAAGTCGATAATGGATAAAACAATAAAACCCCCTGTTTCCTCGGCGTATTTAACAGAAGTCAAAACATTGTCAGATAGAATCGTCAAAGCGCAACAACCGATACGCATTTTGGATGCGATTAAATGGGATGATTCAATCAAACAAGAATTTTTTAAAACCCATTGCAAAGAATTACCTATCATCACCGCTGACTATTACGCTAATCGTCCTTTAGGCTTTGACCCCAAAGAAAAAAAGCTAGAGTTTTACCAAATCGAACGTGATTTAGTGCGCAAACTAGGGCAACTCAATCCGCTCAGCGTCATCATGCGCCGTATTTGTCGTGAATACCAAGATGTAGTGGACATGTTAGAAGCACGCGGCACACCGCTGTTTTCCAATATTTCTCAAGAATTGTACGGTTCAGCACAAGACGTGTTTCATGTAGGCGACCCGACCATTGCACAATTGGGTAGCATGATGGAAGGCACACTCACCCAATTAATCAAACGTGATTCATTAAAAGAAGAACCCAAAACCATTACTGCCAAAGACGCAGTGATGATTTTAAATGACCGAATTGAAGCCGCATTTCCTGCCGCAGGATTACGCGCCATGATTAGTGACGGCATTATGGCAGACGCGGCGGCGGGAACAGATTACGTCAAACTCCGCGCCGATGCTTTATTTAATATGCGCGATTTGCGCGTCTTAGAAGTACATGAAATTTGGGTACATTTAGGCACAACCTTAAATGGTATGGCGCAACCTTACTGCACTTTTTTAGGCAAAGGCCCACCTTCTGCCACTATTACCCAAGAAGGTTTAGCGGTGTTAATGGAAATTTTAACCTTTAGCTCTACGCCCAAACGTTTAATGAACTTAATTAATCGGGTTCGCGCTATTACCTTAATAGAAGACGGTGCGGACTTTTTAGATATTTTTAAATTCTTTAAAGGCAAAGGCTTAGATGATGATGACAGCTACACCTTTAGCTGTCGGGTGTTTAGAGGTAGCAGTGCCACGGGAATGCCCTTCACCAAAGACCTAACTTATATAAAAGGCTTTGTGTTGACTTATAACTTTATGCGCCTTGCGGTGAGCAAAGGCAAACCCGATCGCATTCCTTTATTATTTTGCGGCAAAACTATGATTGAAGACATGAAAGTCTTAGTCAATTTAGTTGAAGAAGGCACGGTGATTTCACCCGTCTTTTTACCGCCGCAATTTAAAGATTTAATGGGCTTATCGGCGTGGCTGAGTTTTAGCCGCTTTATGACTTCATTAAACTTTCATCAATTAGAAAAAGATTACGCAAATATCTTGTAATTCAAACCTAACGACTTAGCTTATTATTCATTATTTTATTATCTGAATCAGGATTTAAAGATTTACAGGATTTATCCTAAAAATCCTTTAACCATAGAAAATCCTGATTCTGACAATGAAGCTAAGTAGTTATAATTCCGCTTTTAAAACTTTTTTAGCCTCATTCCATAAAGCGTCTAATTCGTCTAATTCACATTCTTTTAAAGCGCGTTTTGATAAAGCAATTTGCTGTTCAATATAATTAAATCGCCGTGAAAATTTAGCGGTACTGGCTTTTAAAGCTAATTCAGGATTGACTTTTAAATGCCGCGCTAAATTAACCACCACCAATAATAAATCACCAATTTCTTCTTCAATATGGGCTTGATTATTCGATTGCCACGCTTCTTTTACTTCAGTTAATTCTTCTAAAACCTTATCAAAAACGGGTTCTATGGTTTTCCAATCAAAGCCATGGTCAGCGGCTTTATTTTGCACTTTTTCACACGCCATTAAGGCAGGTAAATTTAAAGGCACACCCGCTAAAACACTGTCCAATTGCTCGGTTTTATTTTTTTCTAAACGCTCTTGAAGCTTACTTTGTTCCCAAGCCTCATGTCTCTCTTTATCATCTTCAAATACCGCATCGGCAAAAACATGCGGATGCCGACGAATTAATTTTTCATTAATCCCTTCGGCGACTTGTTCAAAATTAAATAAGCCTTGTTCATCGGCTAATTGGGCATGAAAAACCACTTGTAATAATAAATCGCCCAATTCCAAGCGTAAATCTTCTAAATCATTACGCTCAATCGCATCGATGACTTCATAAGCTTCTTCAATTAAATAAGGCGTTAAACTTTTAAAGCTTTGCTTTAAATCCCAAGGGCAACCTGTTTGCGGGTGGCGTAATTGCGCCATTAGTTCTAATAATTTTTTAGTGTGTTCTAACATAATAGTATATAGTGAGTTTTATGGATTGATTTACAAGATGTGAGTGTATCAAAAGCGTGCCAATGTCTAAAGATATAAATACCGAATCTTATATTATAAAAATATTCGGGTAACTAAATTAAGAGATATACACGGTTTTCACAACGATAAACTCTGTGCAATTTTAGATAACACTTAAAGGATTTTGAAAAGTCTGTATACCAGCCCAAAATAGGTGCATTCATCTTATGATAATTAAGCGTGTGAATGTAGTAAGACAAATTGTAATATTGGGTGTTAGTATTAATAAATGCGGATTGCCTTGTTATTTAATCGCGTTATAAAATAGCTAAAGCTTAAACCAAGAGGTACTATCATGATAGACGTTTTTAAACAAATGAGTCAGGGGGTTTATATTATCGGGGTGCGTGATGGTTTTAAACGCAATGCCTTTACTGCCGCGTGGGTGATGCAAGTGTCTTTTGTGCCGCCGTTAATTGCCTTTAGTATTAATCCACGCCATTATTCTTATACACTTTTGCAAGAAAGCGGTATTTGTTCAATTAATATTTTAGGACGTGAACAATTAAAAGTCGCCGAGCATTTTGGCAGTTCTGGGATTATCGATAAAATGGCGGGGTTTAATTGGCAACAAGATAAAACAGGCGCGCCTATTTTAAGTGATTGTTTGGCTTATTTGGATTGTACCGTTAATCATTATTCAGAAGCGGGTGACCACAAACTTGTTATTTGTAATGTAGTCGCCGCTAAAATTATTCATTCAGGGCATCCATTATTGTATAGTCAAACTGAGGATATGGATGGGAGTAGTGAGTTATATAAATAATTGTCTGAATCAGGATTTTCAAGATTAAAGGATTAGCAAGATGGTGTTACTCAATAATCCTGTAAATCTTCTAATCCTGAAAATCCTGATTCAGACAGTATATTTACTTTTTAATAACAGGTTTATCTTCGTAAATACCTGTTAATTTGCGTTTGAATTCTGTTGATATTTGTGTAGCATCTTGTCTGCTTTTTACTACTCTGGGGGTAATTAAGACTACTAATTCGCTTTTATCGCGTTTATCAGTGGTATTACCAAATAATGCGCCTAGCCAAGGCGTTTCTTGAAGAAAAGGAATACCTGCTTTACCATAGGTATTGCTTTCTTTAATTAAACCGCCTAATACTATGGTTTCACCATCTAATACCGCAACGGAGCTATTAATTTCTTTTTTGGAAATTGTCGCTGAGGTGGTAACACCATAAGCCGATTCTTTGGGTTCACTGACACTTTGTTTAACCTCCATAATCACCATGCCATTAGCATTGACTCTAGGCGTGACTTCTAATTTAACCCCTGTATCTCTATATTGAATAGTGCTACTTTGCGCCACACCACTATTACTAGCACTTACCGCCGTTGATAAAGTGCTGGCTAAGGTGGGGATTTGGTCACCCACTTCAATAGTGGCTTCTTGGTTATTCAATACCATTAGTGAAGGTGACGAAATAATATTGACATTACCTTTATCAGCTTGTGCGCTGAGCAAGGCATTAATTGCCCCTGAGTTATACATCAAGCTCAAACCGCCTGTGGCAAATGCCTTCGCCGTCGCGCCTAATGCACCCAGTGTAGCTCCTTCGGCACTACTGCTAATACCGTTTTTATGCTGATGCAAATACCACGAAATACCGTATTTTAAATCGTCATTTAAATCAACAGAAACAATAGTTGCATCAATTAATACTTGCAAAGGCATAATATCTAATTGTTTAATGACAGGTAATATTGTTTCATACTCACTAGGCGTTGCCACAATAATTAAGGCGTTATTACCTTTGTCGGCAATAATACGCGCTTCTTCAACATTACCCACTTTGGTGGTATTACCCGAACTACTACCGCCGCCTAAGCGACTTGCCGCCGAAGAGCGTCTTCTGCTGGATTTACTTTCCGCACTATTAGTCCCCGTCGCACTTTTATTAGTCAAACTCGCTGAGTTTTGACCAGGGGCGAGTTTTGCGGCTTTGTCTTGTTTAGGCGTACCGTTGAAAATTTCGTTTAAAGTTCCCGCTAAGTCTTCGGCATCGGAATGTTGCACTTTATAAACATTCACACCACTACCTGAGGCAGTATTGGTTTTATCTAAGCGGTCAATCCACGATTGAATATCATGCAAATAACGGGCTTGATGGGTAATGGCAAGCACTGCATTCATGCGTTCAATGGGAATAAACCGAAAAAAATCACCGCCCGTACCAGAAGGCGCGGGTGCGCCACCTTCACCGCCCCCAGCAGAGGGAGTTTTGCCTTCTTTGTGATTAAACACTTCTTCAAGTTCGGTAATAATGGTTTCTGGCTCAACGTGAGCAAGCGGAAACACCCCAAACGAGCGACCTTTTAAAATATCAATATCAAAAGTGCTAATCATATCCAGCACCCGCGCCATTTCGTCAGGTGTGCCTGAGGCGATTAAAATATTACGCGCCCCATCGATATGTAGAATGGTTTTTTCATGCACTAAGGGTTTTAAAATATCGGCAATATTTTGTACAGGTACGTTTTTAACGGGAATAATTTTGGTTTGATAACCCGCTTTTTGACTACCGCTGGTGACCACATCCGAACTAAATAAAGCATCGGCTGAGGGTTCAATATGATAAATATTGCCGTCTTTAACCAAAGCGGCATTATTCATTTGCAACACCATTTCCAGTGTCGGTAATAATTCTTCTTTGCTTAAAGGTTTAGTGGTTTGCAAAGTGACTTTACCCACTACTTTAGGACTTAACACATAGTTTTGCCCCAAAATATCACCCAGCACCACTTTTGCCATTTCGCCTAAATCGGCTTCATCAAAATTGAGATTATAAGAACCCGTACTGGTCGAAAATTCTTTTTTATGACTATTCACTTCGCTGGGCATAAAGCGGTCAGTACCGACAACCAGTTCACTTTTTTCTTTTTTATCAGTATTTAAGGCTTTGTTTTGCAAGTCTTTAAAGACCACCTCGGTATCATCGCGTTTTGCTTCAGTATTAACAGGTGGCAGGGGTAATTTTATGGCTTGCTGAGGCCCTAAACGGGCGCAACTAGACAAAGTGATAGCAACAGCGACCACCGAAGAGGTCGTTAGGAGTTTATTAAAAATGCGCATTACTGTTCTCAAAATCGCCTTGAGGGGCTTGTGTAGTTGGATCGGTTTCAGGTTCGGGCATGGGTTGGTCTTCGGGTATTGCATCAGGGGCTAGGCTACCGTCAGGCATAGGCGTTCCTTCAGGGGCGGGCGCGCCCTCAGGGCCTGCCTCAGCGGGATTGGCTGGGGGTAATTCTTTAGGTTTGGGTTTTCTTAAAAGTAATTCTTTTTCGTTGGCTGATTGTTTTAAAATCACTCTATCGAGTTTGATGTCGCTGACTTGCCAACCGTCCAAGGTTTTTAAATTTCCTTTATCATCCAATTCGCCCACGCTGAGTTTGCGGAAATTGTCTTTAGCTTTGGGTAATTTTACTTTAGCGTGACTAAATAAGGCGAATAGACGTTTATCTTTGGTATAAACCCCACTGAGTTGCCAATCAAAGTTAGCAGGCATTCCCCCCGTAACCGTTTGCATGGGCGAAGTGCTAGACGCAGGCTCATCCACAGGTCTTCTACCTGTAATAAACAAAGGACGCTCTACTAAATCGGTATAACTCTCTTCGGGCTGCTCGGTTAAATTAATACTGGGCATTTCATCGGCTGGCGCGGTTTGCGCTTTAATAGCACTGCTTTCTAATAATTGTTGCTCTGATAAATGTGCAAACGCCCATTCACCGACAATAATCAGCAATAAGGCAATACAAATAATACTGGCAAGTTTTATAAAATGATTATTCACAAAAATTAAAATGCGTCATTATAAATTGTTAATATGAAAGCGATTTAAATACTAATTTTATCGCCCAGTATTTTAGGTTTTGAATGCAGTATATACACATCAAGCACGGCTTTGGCTTTTGAAAAAAGCTCACGGAGTTTAGTTTTAAAACTATGATAAGCATCGACCTCATCTGCATTAAAACCGATTAAATCAATAGCGTTCTGCTTAGCAATAAAAATAGCGCGTTCATTATGAAATTTTTGTGAAATCACAATACCGCTGTTTTGTCCAAAAATTTCTTTAAAACGAATCACCGAATCCATAGTGCGTCTACCCGCATAATCACAAATTATATCGGATAATAAAACACCTTTTTCAAGGAGCGCGTTTTTCATATCATGGGGTTCATTATAACTGCTAATAGCATTATCCCCTGAAACAATCAGCTTTTGACATTTGTTAGCCTGATAAAGGGTAACAGCGGCTTCAATTCTCTTTTTAAAAAATAAATTAACGCGTCCATCGGCTAAGGTTTTTGACGCGCCTAAAACTAAACACGCATAAGCTTTAGGTATAGTATTACTATCTGAATAAGTATATTTATCAAATTGTGCCAGCCACAGATTACTTATGGTAATAAATGCTATTAAGGTAATTGATAAGAAATAAAACAATTTTTTCATTATATATTTTTAATCATTCCTTGTTCCCACGCGCCGCGTGGGAATACCGTTTTACCGCGCCTGCGGTTTATAACTTAAAAAATGACGCGGCGCGTCTATACTGCATTCCCACGCCAGCGCGTGGGAACGAGAGTATTAATACTTAAGGCTCAGTTTTTTTACGCATAAAACTGACCGCTTGAAAATTAATATTTAATTGATTACTGGGTTCAACTTTACGCGTAGTTGGATTAATTCTGCCACGCATGGGACGAATATCAATTTGATTAATAATAATAAACGGCGTATTGGTTTCAATTTTATATAATACCGCTCTGAGCATTTCACTATTACCCGTCATTCTCACGCTAATCGTAATTCGGCTAAATTTACCACTATTATTAATTGGCAACGCTTGGGTACTACTTAAAACCCCACCCGCCTCGACAATAGCTTGTTTAATAAAAGCCTGCATTTCCGCTGAGGCTAAAGAATCGGTTTCTTGAGTATTAAAATAATTCTGCTCAGCATGTTGCTCTTTAATTTGTTCCATGCTCTCCAATACCGCATCTTTTTTAGCTAAGATACGCTCATATTGTTGCAATCTAAATAATAAAGAACCTTTTTCTTCGTGCAGTTCTAAACCTTTATTAATAATAGGCATCACAATTAATAAACCCATTACTAATAATAAAAAAACTAATAAGGCAACCGCTGACCAACGCTGAATTTGTTTATCATTAAAATTCACTGACATCCCCATTTTCATCCATTTTTTTCGCGCCTTGACTGTCTACGGTAATTTGAAAACGCTCCAATTTACTAACCGTATCTTGGGTGACAGGTGAAACAAAACGGGTATTAGAAAATAAATCCGAATCTTCTAAGGCTTTAATTAAATTAGAAGCCACAGGCGATTCGCCTTGTATTTGCAAATGCCCTTCTGAGTATTGCAAATACGCTAAGGAAGTATCGTCTTTAATTAAAAGGCTTAATTCATTTAATAATTTAATCACAGGCGGCGCGGCGGTTTTTTCAGCAATTAATTGACGGCTTTCGTCCATCATATCATCAATTTCTTGTTGCTGAGCTTTAATGCTTTTGGCTTCTTTTTCAATACTTTTAATTTTGGTATCTAATAACTGCACAGTTTGATATTCAAACCACACAGGCATGATTAATGTCCCTAAAGATAATAACAGCATCGCGCTAATTAAACCGCCCACTAATAAACGCGGGGTTTTATCGGTTTTTTCTCTTAAGCGTTCGGGTAATAAATTATAAGGATTATCGCCGTAAGCTATATCATTATGTGTGCCTTCCACATCAACAAATTGCGCGATAATACCCAAAGCTTTTAAATCATCATAAACAGTATCAATGACTTCACGCGTGGTTAATATCAATAATACTTTTAATAATCCTGCTTCCGTATCACTGGCTAATAACTGCACCGCAAAATAAACCTGCTCGGCTTTAAAAGGCGTATATTTATCTAATTCATAAGCCACCACTTGCGCTAAATTCTCTTTTGCCGCTAGCGGTAAAGCCAGTTGTTTGGTCACCGCTTGACTGGCATTTAAACGTAAAACAATTTTCGCTTTTGCTAAACGCGGGTCTTTATCGCAATAGTTTTTAAATAAATTATTATTACTGTCACTACGCTCTAAGGTGGCAATTAATTCACTCTGTTCATTATGTTGATAATGAATTAAAAACTGTCGTTTGTGCGGACTAATAATCATCAGCCCGACTTCATTAGTAATAAGCTGTTTTATTTTTTCGGGAATAAAAAAACTCAGTTCACGCCACCACCAGCGTAAAAACTTTTTATAATCCAGCTCAATTGTTGAGTTCAGGTTCGCCATAATCGTTGATTACTAAATCATCCATCGTATCGTCAAATAAAGACTTTTCAAGGTCGGTGTCACGTTGCCATGCTATCACAGCAAAGGGACTATTGGTTGTACCGTCCGCGCTTTTTACTAAGGCTTTTATGACCGCGCTAGAGCCATCCACTAACACTGCCTCAGCGATAATTGTCACCGCGCCCACGGAAACGGGTTCGGCAAGCCCTGTATTTTCGCCGTTTTCATCGTTACTGTTAGCGGTTTTGTCTTGGGTTTCGTCAGCGTTTTCTTGGCTAGTTGCCGCCTTTTGTTTATCGCTTTCGCTGGGCATTATGATTTGCCCATTAGTCGGAAACGGCGGCGCGGGTAGCCCTTGCACGGCAGTATCACGGCGCAGTTTTAAATACTGCTCTATTAATTCAGCATCTAAATTGGGCATTACATTTAATAATTCACGCGAGGCGAATTGTAAATTAGCTTTGGCTTGTCCTGAATAAAGGGTAATTAAAGGTTCTAACCAATTAATTAAATCTTCATTCATGCCTAGAATTAATTGTAATTCTTCTATACTTTGCAGTGGTTTATTACGCGGACTGTAATTTAAACCTGCTTCCATATATTGTTTTTTTTCCGCGCCATTTAAATGAATTAAATCATCACTATCACGCCAATCTAAAATAGCGGCAACGGGGTCAATATCGTGTTTGCTAATTTTAAGGGATTCATTATCAGTCGGTGCTTGAGAGAATAAAGCTTTTAATAATTTTTCATCGGCTTTATTAATATCAATTTTGCCTGATTCAGAAAATAAACGCACCCGCACTTGGGTATCTGTACCTGTTATTTGATAAATACTGCCATCCGTGCGCCATGTTTTGGTTTTATCGGGTAGTAATAACATCATTTCAGCCAGTGCAATACCCGATTGTGCTACGGCTAGGGCTTGGGCGTTGTTTTTAATGCCGCTGGTAATAGAGGCTTCACGGCGCATACTTAAAGCAAAACTACCCGCCATGATAGTGAGTAGGCTCAATACCCATAAAACTAATACTAAGGCTAATCCTTTTTGAGAAGTCATGCTATTAAAAACGCAATTGCAGATTTAATTTAAAATACAATTTATTATTTTTTTCTAAATACAATTGTCCAAAACGGTGACGCGTCGTTGATGGCGTATCGAGTTTTATGGCGTTATATAAATAAGCTCTTAAGGTTTTTAAATCAATAATATGAAACGCCACGCAATCGCCTGTATTTTTTAACACAATACTACCATTCGCCTCATAGTGTCCGTTCCATTTACTCCCCGCAAAAAAGCCTAATAAGACATCGACTAATAGTTTTTCAATTTTATTTTGCAATAACAATTTATCACCATAATTAATTTTTTGGTTTAATTTGCCTTGGTTGTGAATAAAATCAACGATTTTGCTAATCGAACTAATTCGATTTTTATAAAAAGCTAGTAATACATCGGCTATGATTTCTGGCATTAAGGAATCGACCATTTTTAAATTATGAGTCATAGTATCTTTTTCCGCGCCAATATAAACAAATTGTCCGCCGTAATTTTCAATCGCTTCTAATCTATCTTTGAGTTTAGTTGCGGTATTAATAGCGTTAATTTCATCAATTTTTGCGCTGTCTAAATTATCAATTTGAAAAATGAAATTAGTATTACCTGAGGCGTTTAATAAAATTTTTGATTGGGTTAGATTAATAATTCTAAAAGTGTCAAATAATTTATATCTTTCAAAATTATCTGCATTTCTTATAGCTAGTATTTTTTTGATGTCTTCGGTTTTAACAAAAAGCTCTTCTTGTGTTAAATTATCAACTACTTTACTTTCTACATTATTTATAATGAAAAAAGATATATCTAAATTGCTTATAGTAATACTATGCGAAGAAAATATAGCTATATCTATCTGATTTCCCTTTAGGTTATTCAAAAATAAAATTTTTTTATTTATTAATTCAACAAATATAGATAAGTTACTAATTGTTATTTTATTTTCGCTGACCACTAAAAGCTACCTTTTAAAAACATTATTATAATGATATTCTAAAAACTCCTTTGTAGGAGGAAATTTATCTGGCAGAACAATAGATTTATGTTCGTATTTAAAAAAGAAATCTTCTACCGCATTGTCTTTTTTAAATTCATTAAAGTAAGGTGATAGTTTTATTTTATAGTCTGGCGTTACTGTAATAAAACCTCTATCAAATGCTTTGTCATGAATCGAATTTAAGCATAAACCATTATGAGGATTTAATCTGTTTTTTGCATCTTTAGCCCAAGGTACAATGTGACTAGCCACTAAAAAATCTAAGATTGAAAGTCCTGTTATACAGCATTTAAAGTTATAAGATGAAAGTATAGTAGAGCGAAAGAAATTTTGATTAACTCTTTGTTTTACAAAAACCTCTCTTTCTTTGCCTTCTGGAATATAAAGTGTATCAATGCCTGATACTTGTTCAATAGATTGATTAGTAAATTGTGCAATTAATAACTCACTTTCATAAGCAAGACTATCCCAATCATTATTAAACTCATCCCAAATTAATTTATCTAATTTGCTTGCATTAGCCAAGCCTACGATACCTCTTTTTTTTAATTCTTCATCAAAACTGCCAAAGTTGCCTATTTTCATTTTAACTGAATTAGGTGTTCTTCCTATAACTTTTGCAATGCGAATAATATCTGGGTGATTAGAATTAACTTTGTTAAATGGAATTTTACAATACAAATTTAACGCAACTATGGTTTGTTCTCTTGTCCAGTTTTCTTTTGGCATACTGTTTTATAAAACTTTAGGTCTTTTGTCTTCAATAATATCGGCAATATTAAAAAATAAATTACCGCGCTCAGAATTATGATTATCAGCAAAACCACGTTTATAACCTGCTTGGCTAAACGGTTGACACGGAAAACCCGCACACAATACATCAAAATCGGGAATATCGTGGGGCATGATATTACGAATATCATCATTAAATAACTGATTAGCAAATAACTCTGGCGATATTGCTTGATAATTATAGTGATAAGTTTTTCTTGCTTCACTATCTATTTCTGAGGCAAATACGCACCTGCCACCTAATCGGTGCATGGCTAAATGAAAGCCGCCTATACCTGCAAATAAATCGATAAATTTGAATTGAGTATTATTTGATTGAGTCATTATTGTTTGTTATTTTTTATTTAGAAGATATTATTTCTTTAAGGACTTCTATCAATTTCATTATGATTGCCAATACAACGTAATTTAGCAATTGTACCTTCTATTTCAAAAGAAATTTTATAATTACCATTGATATGCAAAGTATAAATATCAGGACGACGATAACCTTTTAATTTTTCAAATCGAAGTCCCGCAGGAAAAGGTTGTTTTAACAAATCATTTAACTTTTCGGGTACAGCCGCTTTTATTTCAGGGGGTAATTTTTTATATTGTTTTTCAAATTTAGGCGATAGTGATAGTGCTGTTATCACTACGCCACCCGCGCCAACAATTGTCATGAGTTTAAATGCCTCATTAAATCATCAATAGTATTAAACGGTTGTGAATAAGCGCGGGAGTCTGCATCAACATCATGCTCGGTAATATAACGAATTGCCAAACCATAATTATCAAAAGTTTTTTTCAATAAAAAACAACTCACCCTCAATAATATTTTGTTTAATGGATTAAAGTCATTATCAATAAATGTACGCATTTGTTGATAAGTATTTTTTATCTTTTCTTGATAAAGTGTTAAAAAATCAGTCATTGCATCATCGGCATCAATAATGACAGAGGCTTCAATTTTTTTTATCGATTTCATTAACTGTTTTGATTCAAAATACAAACCAAAAGCTTGCATTGTAATAGAATTTAATGAATCATCTAAATGAATAAGATGCACCGAAACGGTTTTGCTTAAGGTTTCTGTTTCTGAGCCAATCAAATTTATATACTGCTCTGTTGTAATACTCATTAAATGCTCTCCTAATTATTTCGTATATTATTATTTTTGCTAGCCATGATGCAAAATATTAAGTCTATCTTTTAATATAATCTACTTATAGTTAATTACTCAGTAGTATCAACAGTATTATTACTATTTTCATTACTATTATTCTCTTCGACTAAATCATCGGCTTGAATACCCTCCATTGCACTATTATCGACAATCATTTTAATGGCTATAATCATTTCAGGAAAAACTAAAATATCATCTGCCGTTTCGCTTTCATCATTGACAATACTCATATTAATTTTAACTAAATCGGGTTGATGGTCTTTATCTAACCATTCAGTCATCCATACAGCATCACTCGCGCCGTCTTCTGAACCGAAATAATTAAGATTAAATTGTGAAATATTATTAATTAATATCACTTCTTCTTCACGCCATTGTTTATCTTTATTAGTGACAAAAAAAGGCGCGATTTTAACTTTTAATGCAGTTTGTCCGTCTTTTTGGTCGAGGTTTAAAGTAAATAATTGCAAACCTGCCCTTTTAGCACTGGCAGGAAAAGCCGATACAAATTGCAAGGCTTGTTCTTTACCTTGAAAAGCAAAACTTCTTTCATTGGGATTTAAGTCATTCCATAACGGTTTGGCAACGGCTAAATGGCGTTGAAAAAAATTATAAACCACTGCCATTTTATTAACTTGATTAATTTTAGCCTCACCCTTTTCCCAACTATCAGCACAGATCTTTAAGCTGGCAAATAATAACATCACCATAATACTTAATAAGGTCATGGCAATTAAAATTTCAATTAATGTAAAACCTTTATTTAAACTGTAGGGGCGAATTAATTCGCCCTTACAATGACAATGATTATTGATAACTAACTTCATAAGGTTTTATTCACTAGTTTTAAGGTGACTAAATCAAATTGCCGTTGTCGAAAAAAATCATCATCCCAAGTGACTTTGATATTAACTTTATACATTTCAACGCTGAGTTTTTTAGTATCCAGATGATTAATAGGCGGCATATAAGGACGAATGCTAATACTCCAGTGATATTTCTCTTGCTCACCTGTAGTAATACCTGTTTGCATGGGTAATTCTGTGCCGACTTTTGCCATTATTCACTCGCCCAATTGCACCGCATTATTATAATCTTCAGCAAGCATGGCAGTTCCCACGCCAGTTGAGAATATTTTTAATAAAATCGTCAGTGATATTGCCATAATAGAAAAGGCAATTAATATCTCTAATAATGAAAAGCCTTTTGTTTTATTCATCATTATCACTTTTGGCTTGCATATCAATACCACCTGTTAGCCAATTAATATCAATTTGCCACACGGCGTTTTGTTTTTCTAAAGTAAGTCGTCCACCCGTCGCTGAACCGTCTGGAAAAAAGCGAATTGAACCGATGCCTTCTTTATTATTTAATTCGTTTTGCGCGGTCACTAAAGTAACATCAATACTCTTGGGAATTTTATAAATTTTTTCTCGACTGCTCACGGTATAGGTATTTTCTTTTAAACTCATGTCAAAACTAATATCAGTACGCGCAATTAATGCCTCACCTCTAGCATAACGCAAGGCTGAGACAATATCTCGCGCGGCGGCTTTGACTTCGGTGGCGTTGTTGCCTGAGGATAAATTAATGCCCAGCGCGGAAAAGCCCAAAATGACGATGAATAACACCACCATTAATTCTAATAAGGTAAAGCCGTGGGCGGGTTTGCTTGAGGTCATCGAGAAACAGGATGAGTGAGAAAGGGGCAATTGTAGGGGCGATTTTAAATCGCCCCTACAGGGGGTTATTTCCAGCTTACGATGTCTTGGTCTTCGCCTTCGCCGCCTTCTTTTAAGTCCGCGCCGTAGGTATAGATGTCATATTTGCCGTGTTGCCCCGGTGAAACGTAGTGATATTCTTGCATCCAAGGGTCTAGGGGGATTTTTTGTTTGCGTAAATACGGGCCGTTCCAACGTTTGGCATTGGCGGGGGCTTCAATTAAAGCAGACAGACCTTCGGTTGTTGAGGGATAAACGCCTAAATCGAGTTTATACATATCGAGTGTTGCCGCTAAGTCTTCTAATTGCACTTTAGCGGCTTTGGTTTTGGATTCGCCTAAGTGTTTCATCACTTGTGGCCCGACTACGCCTGCGAGCATGGCGATAATACCTAAAACCACTAATAATTCTAATAAGGTAAAACCTAATTGTTTGGGAGTTTGTTTCATTATAAATACCAAAGTTGAAGGAGTTGATTTGAGAGTTTTTATTAAAAAATCGTTTAAAATCCAAACCTAGGTTTGGACTCCGAGAGATTCGTTTTAGTATTCGTTAGCATTTAAAATAAACTGCTTTGTGTACTGTGTTGGCTTGCGGTTTTTAATACTTGAGCGACATTAGGTAATTCAATAAACTGCCCTGCAAAAATATCAGCGACTGAAATGACTTGTATTTTGGGATAATCATTATTCACTAATTTATTATAATACCTGCCGAATTCTTTGCTGGCTTTCACTAAATTAGGTGCGGGATATAAACACAAGAAAATACCACAGGCGGCTTTTTCTCTGTCAACAACACCGTTTAATTCATTAATCATCGAAGGTGTCAGGGTTTTACTGGATTTAACACTAAATAAAACTTTTTTGTGTTCAATCTCGCCTTTGTCGTTATAATCAGGAATATAGGCAATGCCGTCAATACCTTTATCACCGCCTTTCTTTTCATTAATAATCGCGCGATTTTTTGAATAAGTTAATATAATCCATTTTTCAAATTCTTTACGCGTTCTGTCATCTTTTTTATTGGCTAAAGCCACTGCACTATCTATATCCTTAGGGACTCCATTAATTTCTAAACTAGCAGGTATGATTTGTTGTGTTTTTGAATCAATAACACTTTGAGTGAAATCACTTCCAAAATTATCTTCTAAGCGTTTTAAAATTAATGAAATACTTTGATAGGTTATATCAACGCCAATCCAGTGGCGTTTTAATTTTTCTGCAACGGCAACGGTTGTGCCGCAACCGCAATAGACATCTAAAATAACATCGCCTTCATTACTGCTGGCTTTAATAATCCGTTCTAATAAACTTTCTGGTTTTTGGGTAGGATAACCCATGCGTTCTTTTGAAGAATTATTAATTTTATCTAAAGTCCAAACATCTGATACGGGTTTACCATAATCCATTGCCTCTGCTAGATAACGTTTGACTCTTTTACCGCCACCTGCATCTGACAATACATATTTATTACCTTGTTCATCGCTTAATACTTTTTGCTTTCTGAGTTTAAGATATTCTTCTTCTGAGCTATAAGGAATCACAAAAGAATTAAAGGTTTGCCCCGACTTTTTACTGTAAAAAAAGATAATATCGTGGCGTTTGCTAAAGGATTCTTTTAATTTTGCATTCCAACCTGAATAATGCCAGACAATTTCATTTTGCAATTCTCCACCTTTAGGACAAAAAATGGCATCAATCACTAATTTTAAATAATGACTCGCGGTTGGGTCACAATGAAAATAAAAACTACCCGTAGGTTTTAATACTCTGTGAATTTCAGCAACACGCAAAGTCATACTGACTAAATAGGCAAGTAACGCACCTTTTTTTAAGACTTTTTCCAAGCCTGTAATTAAATCAATACTCTGCTCAGTAAATACGCCATTATAATTGCTTTGTATTTCTAATAAGCCTTTATTAGCGTAATCATCCCAGACCCAAGTATCTATAAACGCTTGGGCTTGTGCCTTATCTTCTTTGCCAACATTATTATAAATTTGATTATAATTGCGTTTTGAATTAAACGGCGGGTCTATATAACATAAATCCACGCTTTCATCTTTTATGTAGCGTCTTAATACTTCTAAATTATCGCCGTAATAAATTTTATTTTTCATGTTTTTACTAAATATTTCTTGTTCCCACGCGCCGCGTGGGAATACAGTTTTACCGCGCCTGCGGTATAAATGACGCGGCGCGTCTCAAAGGCATTCCCACGCCAGCGCGTGGGAACGAGAGGATTTTAAGTTAATAGTTTGACTTCACTGCCCACATTTCGCGCTGAGGTAATAACAAATTCTAAATTATGCAAATGGACAAAGGTTTCCCTAGCTTGTTTGACTAGTAATTGCGCTAGCTCTTCACCTTCAACCGTACAAAAACCCGTAGGCCCCCATGAAGTTTGTCCAATACCCACCGCGCCGCGCTCAGCAAGCCAGCTCATGGCTTGCGTGACTTCGGGGCTGGTAAATACACCACCTTGCGCGGGTGCAAAATGCTCACCGACGGATTGTTGCAAATCCGAAATCACTTCACCAAATAAAGCTAAATCGTTTTCAGCGACCGCTGGCAGGGCTTGCATTAGTAATAAATAGCATAAGCGTTGCGCTTGCGCTTGCGGAAACGGTGGCAAGGTTTTAAAAGCTTCTAATTCTTGCTGACCATGCAGACCTTGTCCGCGTTTATCAAACACTAAAATAAATCGCCATGACTGCGGCACAGGCAAACGCGCCAGCACAGGCGGGGTGATGGTTTTTTCACTGCGACCACCATCAACAATTAATCCGCCTTGTTCAAATACACCAATGCCAATGCCTGAGCGCAAACCACGTTCGGTTAAAGCGGCAATATCGCGCACCGATAACCCCAAATCGTAAAAAGCATTTAATGCCATGCCAATGGCAAGCGACATTTGCGTACCCGAACCTAAACCGACATGTTCAGGAATGGCTTTTTCAATATGAATGGCGACTTTATCGGAGACTTGCAAGGCGGCGCATAAAGAACGCAAGCACGAGGCGGCTCTTTCAGCGCAATCACCTGTGACGGTGCATTGCTCAGAGCCTGTTAAGCTTAAGCGGGTTTGAATTTCGTTTAAGGCAACGCCGATGCTGCCAAAATGCCGACCCAAGCCGCCGCTTAAGTCGATAAAGCCCATGTGAAGTCTAGCGTGCGCGCTAACTGAAACGGTAGTATGTGAAACTGTCAAAGGATAATGCCGTGTACTATTGCTCAAAAGTAGGCAAATTATACTCGATAGCCATGCTTTAAGGCTTGCAGATGGCTTAATAATTGCGCTAAATCCGCAAATACCGCATCAGTTAAAGCGAGGGTTTGCGCGTCTACAGGCAATAAAGAAGGAATTAACACCGTTATCGCCCCCGCTCTATGTGCGGCAAGCACACCTGCAAAGGAATCTTCTAACACTAAGCATTGTTCAATGGGAATTTGCAAGGCGGTTGCGGTGGTATGAAAAATTTCAGGCTCAGGCTTTCCTTGGCTAACATCATCACGACTGATAAGGGTAGTAAATACCTCAGCGAGTCCTGCTAGTTGCAAGCAACGCTGGGCATTAGCAGCTCTGCTATTGGTGGCTAGCGCGTAAGGCACAGCTTGCTGTTGTAGCCATGCTAATAATTCAGTAAACCCGTGTTTGATGGCAATGCCGTGTTGCGTAACTTGATTATGCCAAACGCTAGAGCTGTGGTTTTTAAAGGCGGTTAAATTAAAATCTGCACCGCAATAATGAATTAATTGCCTTTCAACATCACGGTAATGCAGACCTAATAGGCTTTGACAAAAACTATCGGGCAGATAATAGCCCATGTCTTGGGCGGCTTGTTGCCAAGCGCGGTGATAAGTGCTTTCACTATCTAAAACTAAGCCGTCTAAATCAAAAATAACGGCTGAAAAAGAATTAAGTTTCATTAAAGCTAGAGTAGGTTATGAAAAGCAAAAAAAAACCTTTCAGGTTTTTAAAACTTGAAAGGTTGATTTTGTTTATTTTAAATAAAACAATAATGCTATAGCGTTATTATTTTAATTAATAACTGAAGTAGGGGCAAATTATTATTTGCCCTTTCGCAACATTCGTGTAGACATTAAGGGCGAATATGATTCGCCCCTACAATTTCATTATTTTTGCGTAACTACAGTTAATAAAAAAACTTATTTATGAGCCGCGTCATAAATAGTTTTCATTTCAGTGAAATTGCCTAAGGCTTCTTTTAAAGTCGCTTTAGCATTTTCAGTGTCGCCTTTTTCAAAAGCTTCACGCGCAACTCTTAATTTTTCATTAGCTTTTTGACGTTGACGCTCAGTACCTTCGTAACGGAATTCTTTTTGTAACTGACGCGCCGCATTAATGGCTTGAGAAATTTCAACAGCATCTTTGCCTTGATCGGCTAAATCAACGGCTTCTTGGATTTTTACAATCGTACCTTCAGCGGCGGCTCTTACTTTGCCTTCACCTGTCGCTTCAGCAAAAGCAGTCAATGAAACAGTTGCCATGATAGCAGAAATTACGATTTTTTTAACGAGTTGCATAATAAGCCTTATGATGAGTAATGATAAAATAGTGTCGCGTGACTAATAAAAAGAATAAAATTCTTTAATACCTAAGTATTACCGTTATTTCTAATAAAACAAGAGTTTGTTAGCACTAGGAGGGTGTTATCAATTCTTTGGTTATAGAAAAATAATATCTAACTATGAATTAAACTACGGTTTTTAGTTAGCTAAACACTGTTTAGAATTCTAACATGAAACTCTAAAAATTGTTGATTATTGCTTTAATAAGGCATTACTTTAATGATAATACTTAAAATATATAGGGATAATTTAAAAAGTATCCCTATATATTTTAAGTGTTTTTAGAATAAAAAACGGTAGTGCTTCAAAAGAGTAGGAACGTCCAACGACATGGATGCCGAAATCCAGAAACCACGGATGGTAATTGTTATAAATACATCCTTGTAACTGGATTCCAGCATCCCTGCTGGAATGACATCGTAGTATTTATCCTACTCTTTTGAGGCACTACCGATTTTTAGTAGCGGAATGTTTATAGCACAACGTCCACAAACCCATTTAAGCTATAAAAATGAGATACAACGTTTTAAAAATAACACAGGATTAATTTTAAAAGTTACTCCAATAATTACTATTTGAGTTTAACTAATGGATATAATATCGTTCCCACAACTAGAAGCGTGGGAACGATATAAAATTTAATACACTTAACCCACGGAGTATTTATGTCATTCACCCTAAAAACCAGTTTGAAAGCTTTGCTAATTAATAGTCTTTTGTTAGCGTTTAATACTAATGCCTTTGCATTGGATAAAATCACTGAAAATATCCAAGCGGTTTGTTTATCGCCTGCCCAACAAGGTAAGTATTGGGACGTAACGATTAAAGGCGGTATTAACGCCGATGGTTCGGTGCGATTAATTGCGCTGGGTATTAATGGCGAGGCGACTTTTACTAAGGGTGAATGGGACGGTTTGCAACGGGTTTTAAAAGAGCATCAAGCGGGGGATAATGACAGTTATCGAAAATGTGTGATTGAAGTGATGCCGTTTTTTAAAAATAAGTTTGCATCAAAAACCACGACTAAAAAAAGTGCGGCTAAAACTTCGCCATCATCAAAAGCGAGTGTTATAAAATCAGATGCTAAAGAAAATAATCACAATACGCAAACCATTGGCAATATAACAGCCGACAAAGTAGTTAATGTGAATGAAATAAATGGTGATTTGAATATGGGCGGTAAATAATGAAAACTCAAACTGTTTTTTTAGTCAGTTGCGTTTATTTATTATGCTTAGATAATACAATGGCAGAAACTGATATTAATAATGCTCAAAATGTCGCCATTATTAATACCGTAAAAGGTAACGTTAATATTGTCAGTTCTAAAGAAGAAATTGATAAAATCGTGGCAATTTATTCTAAGCAACATCAACTTGATACTGAGCAGATTAAATCATTAACCGCCGCTGTAACCGCTTTAAGTCAAGGCAAAGGGATTATTGGTACAGAATCTCAAATTAACGCGGCAATGAATGCCTTAGCGCAAGGTAATACCCAATTAGCTAAAACCTTATTTGAAAATGAAACCCAAAAAGTGGAATTAGCGGCAAAACAAGGTGCGGAGGCATATCGCAATTTAGGTGCGTTGGCTTATTTGGATAATACCCAAGAATCTTTAAAAGCTTATCGCCGTGCTACTGAATTAGACCCTGATAATGCAGACGGTTGGAATAACTTAGGACTTTTATTAAGACGTGTTGGTGATTTAGACGAGGCAATTACTGCTTATAATAAAGTTTTAGTTTTAGGTGAAAGTCATCAAAATAAAGAAGAAATAGCGGTGGCTTACGGCAATTTAGGGAATGTTTATTACACTCGTGGTGAATTAGATAAAGCGATTGAGTTTTATCAAAAATCCTTAGCCATTACTGAAAATTTAGGTATGAAAGAAACTTCTGCTAATCAATACGGCAATTTAGGGAATGTCTATCGAACACGCGGTGAATTAGATAAAGCGATTGAGTTTTATCAAAAATCCTTAAACCTTAATGAAGCTTTAGGTATAAAAGAAGGTATAGCAAGTAACTATGGTAATTTAGGAAATATCTATAAAATACGCGGTAACTTTGATAAAGCCATTGAGTTTTATCAAAAATCCTTAAACCTTAATGAAGCCTTAGGCAGAAAAGAAGGCATGGCAATTAATTACGGCAATTTAGGGAATGTTTATCAAACACGCGGTGAATTAGATAAAGCGATTGAGTTTCATCAAAAAGCCTTAAATATTAATAAAGCCTTAGGCATAAAAGAAGGCATGGCAATTAATTACGGCAATTTAGGGAATGTTTATTACACTCGCGGTGAATTAGATAAAGCGATTGAGTTTTATCAAAAAGGTTTAGAAATTCAAATTGCATTAGACGATAAACAAGGCATGGCAGCGAAATACGGCAATTTAGGGAATGTTTATAAAACACGCGGTGAATTAGATAAAGCGATTGAGTTTCATCAAAAAGCTTTAACGATTGATGAAAACATGGGTAATAAACAAGGTATGGCTGAGGATTACGGCAATTTAGGGAATGTTTATAAACAAAAAGGCAATAAATCAGAAGCTAAACGCTATCACCAAATGAGTCTTGAATTATTCAAACAACTAGGCAGTCCTAATGCAAAAAAAGCACAAGCATTATTAAACGAATTAAATTAAAAACTAAATACTCTCATTATTTAGCCCTTTCAGGTTTTAAAAACCTGAAAGGGCTTTTTTTTAAAGTAATTCAATAAGTCGCTCAGGTAATAATTGCGTTAAACAATTGGTATGCTCTAAAGGACATTCACGTTTAAAACAAGGTGAACAGTCTAAATTTAACGACACAATTTGTGCTTTATTACTTAATGGCGGCGTAAACTGCGGGTCAGATGAGCCGTAAATCGCAATCACTTTTTTATCTAAACTACTCGCTAAGTGCATTAAGCCCGAATCATTACTAATTACTGTATCTACTAGCGACATTAAATCGACCGCTTGCGCTAAATTAGTTTGTCCTGCAAAATTTTGACATTGCCCCTGCGTTAAATTATTAATCGCGTCAGTAATAACTTTATCTTTTTCTGAGCCAAATAACCAAACCTGTCCGCCTTGCTGTAAATAATAATTAGCAACTTGGGCGAAATAATTAACAGGCCAACGTTTAGCTAAGCCATATTCCGCGCCAGCACACAAAGCCAATATCTTAGTATTGGTATTTAATTGAAACTGATTAATAACCGCTTGTTGCTTTTCTTCATTAACTATTAATTGCGGATTAGGACAATCGGGCGGTAAGTTTTGATGATTACTGGCTAATGCTACAAAACGTTGCACGGTCATTTTTAAAACTGCTTTATTTAAACGCCGTGCATCATTTAATAAGCCAAAGCGACACTCACCAATATAACCAGTTCTTAAGGGGATATTTGCAAAAAAAGGAATTAATGCCGATTTCCACGAATTAGGTAAAACAATGGCTTGATTATAGTTTTCAGCGCGTAATTGTTTGCCTAATTGTTTGCGTTCATTAAATCCAAACTGCCCGTGGGTGAGATTTAAAGCAATAGCTTTAGAGACTTGCGGCATACGCGCTAATAAAGCTAACGTCCATGTAGGGGCTAATACCTCTATTTGACAATCAGGGCTATTCTTTTTTAAGGCAATAAAAAGACTTTGTGCCATTATCATATCACCCACCCAAGAGGGTGCGATAATCAAAATTTTAGGGTATTTACACATTATTATTAACTATTTTATTTAAGGCATAATGAAATGTTAGTTATTATCATTCATTTTACGTTGAGCTTATTAGGTACGGTGTTCATTTTCTTATTCTTTCATTGTATTTTAGCCAAAGAGAATTTTTCTTTTCCTTTTGGCTTAATTAGTATTGCGCTGAGCTGTGCGTTATTAGCCTATTATTTATCGGCATGGATAACACCGTGTATTTTAGTGTTATATGCTTTAGTCAGTGCGCGTGAATATTATGAAAATCGTTAAAGCGTTCAAACCTTTAAGAATGAACGCTTTAAAATTAAGCAAGATAAGTCAACCAATCGGCGTGGTCATCACGTCTGCCGTGAACATAATCAAAATACGCGCTTTGCAACTTTTCAGTAATCACACCACGATGACCCGAACCGATAACGCGGTTATCAAGTGATTGAATCGGGGTAACTTCGGCGGCTGAACCTGTAAAAAAGGCTTCATCGGCAACATAAATTTCATCGCGGGTGATACGTTTTTCAATGACTTGGTAGCCGTGTTCTTTGGCGATAGTCATCACGGTGTCGCGGGTAATGCCTTCTAAAGCCGACGTGGTTTCAGGAGTGTAGATTTTGCCATCACGGACAATAAATAAATTCTCCGCGCTACCTTCAGCGGCAAAACCTTCGTGGTCTAGCATTAAGGCTTCGTCATAACCGTTAGCGCGGGCTTCTTGCAAGGCTAGGATTGAATTAATGTAATTACCGTTAGCTTTGGCTTTGCACATGGTGCTGTTGTGATGGTTACGCGTATAAGAGGAGGTGCGAATGCGAATACCATTTTCAATGCTATCTGCACCTAAATACGCACCCCATGACCACGCCGCGACCATAACGTGTACTTTTAAGTTATCGGCTCTCAAACCCATACCTTCTGAGCCAAAAAAGCACATAGTGCGAATGTACGCGCTATCTAATTCGTTTTTGCTTAAAGCTTCACGTTGCGCTTGGTTGATTTCGTCTTTAGAAAAAGGCATGGGCATTGCCATAATATGTGCCGAGCGGAATAGTCTGTTGGTATGCTCGTGCATTCTAAAAATCGCTGTGCCTTTTTGAGCGTGATAGGCTCTGATACCTTCAAATACGCCTAGTCCATAATGCAAGGTATGAGTTAGAACGTGAACTTTTGCCTCGCGCCATTCAACCCACTGACCATCTAACCAAATAAAGCCGTCTTTATCGTCCATTGCCATCGTTTGTTCTCCAAAATTTAGGATTTTGCTGTAAAAGCCTTAGTGTACTATAAACGCTAAGGTGGCAATACCGCCTTGATGGTGATTGCTAGGCATTTACAGGGTTTGCATAGTTATAAAAGAATATTGCAACGATATTGACCGTGCTTAATTTAAGTTGATATTCATTTTTATCCCCAAGCCCAGCTTATACAGAATCTAAAACAAGCGCGTAAAAAACGGTAGAATAAGGCTTTTTTAGGACTATTCACTCCATTATGCGTACTTCACAATTCCCCTTAAATACCGTCAAAGAAACCCCCGCCGATGCTGAAATCGTCAGTCATCAACTAATGATACGCGCGGGATTAATTCGCAAACTTGCCGCTGGTTTATACACTTGGTTGCCGCTAGGCTTGCGCGTATTGCGTAAAGTCGAAGCCATCACCCGCGCTGAAATGGCAAAAGCGGGTGCGTTAGAAGTATTAATGCCAGCCTTGCAACCCGCTGAATTATGGCAAGAAACAGGACGCTGGCAACATTACGGCCCGGAGCTGGCGCGTTTAAAAGACAGACACGAACGCGATTTTTGTTTAGGCCCCACGCACGAAGAAATCATCACCGATTTAGCGCGTAACGAATTAAAAAGCTATAAACAACTGCCCATTACTTATTATCAAATTCAAACCAAATTCCGTGATGAAATCCGCCCCCGTTTTGGGGTAATGCGTTGCCGTGAATTCATCATGAAAGATGCTTACTCGTTTCACTTAAATCAAGAATCTTTGCAAGAAACCTATGATGTGATGTATCAAGCGTATACTAATATCTTCAATCACTTAGGTTTAAAATTCCGTGCAGTAGAAGCCGATTCAGGTTCAATTGGCGGCGCGGTCTCACATGAATTTCATGTGTTAGCCGATTCAGGTGAAGATGCTATTGCCTTTTCAACAAACAGTCAGTACGCGGCAAACGTGGAAAATGCCAAAGCTTTATTGCTTGAACAAAGCTTAGCGAGTGGCACAGAAACCCTCGAAAAAGTGGCTACACCTACCCAAAAAAGTATTGCCGAAGTCAGCGAGTTTTTAAATGTGTCGGCTGAAAAAGTATTAAAAACCTTAGCCGTTGTTCGTAAAATAGTCGATGAAAAAGGTAATGAAACTGAGCAGTTTTATAATTTATTTTTACGCGGTGATTATGAATTAAATGAAATTAAAACCAAAAAATTAATTGGTGAGTTTCGTTTTGCTACAGAAGATGAAATTGAACAACATCACGCTTGTAAAGCAGGCTTTTTAGGGGTTAGGTTTAATGCCGATAATAGTAACGCGCTATTTGATAATAGCATTAAGTATTTAACGGATTTTGTTTGTGGTGCTAATGAAGAGGGTTTTCATTTACGCGGTTGTAATTGGTTAGAAAATGAAGCCTTAAAAACTATTTATGAATCGGCTTTAGCCAATAATCAATTCCAAGATATTCGCAATGTAATAGAGGGTGATTTAAGTCCCGATGGACAAGGCACATTAACCTTAGCGCGTGGTATTGAAGTGGGGCATATTTTCCAATTAGGCACTAAATACAGTAGCTCTATGAAAGCGGGTATTATTAATGAAGGCGGCAAACATCAAATTATGATAATGGGCTGTTATGGTATTGGTATTTCTCGCGTAGTAGCCGCCGCTATTGAACAAAATCACGATGAACGCGGTATTATTTGGTCAAAAAATTTAGCACCTTTCCAAGTGGCATTATTACCGATGAATTTACATAAATCTCAACGTTTAATTGCGGCAACTGAAACGCTTTATCAAGAATTAACCAGTGCGGGTATTGAGGTTTTATTAGATGATAGAAAAGTTCGGGCGGGCTTTATGTTTTCTGATATGGAATTAATTGGTATTCCACACTGCATTATTATCAGTGATAAAGGTTTAGAAGCGGGTGTGGTTGAATATAAAGCGCGTACTGCCAGCGAAAATCAAGAAATACCTTTAGCGACTATCAAGCAGTTTTTAAGTGAATTGTTATAAGTTACAGGATTTTTATTAAGTTTGCAGGGTTTTCACAATCAATTAATTACTATCTAAAATTGCGCAGAGTTTATTAATAAGGGGAAAAATTATATTTGCCCTTAATAAAAAACTATTGCACAAGGGCGAATATGATTCGCCCCTACAATTCTAATATATTTAATAATTTATTGAATATGAAAATCCTGTATGTACTTTAAAATATAAAAAAAGGCTTGTTTATGATTAAACCAGCCTTTTTTTATGCTTATCAATTTCTTGTATGCAGTTAGCAACAAGCAGTTGCTATTTGCGCCCCAGCCTTATACAATCGTTTCAAACAACCGTTTAAACCACTTTTTCTATGCGCCCTATAGCCTTTTTTAAATTATCCGCCGTTGCCTTGTTAGCGACAGCTTGCACCGTAGGTCCTGATTTCAAACGCCCCGCCGCTTTAGCCGAAAGCACCTACACCGATGCTGAGCAAACGCACCGCATTAATGCCAACAGCGCAGAACTTGAAAACAAACAAGCTATTGCTTTAGGTAAAGAATTAAACGGTCAATGGTGGACATTATTTCGTTGCCAGCCATTAAACGATTTAATCCAACATGCTCTAAAACACAATCCCAATTTAAAAGCGGCACAAGCGGCATTGAACGCGGCGCAAGAAGTGGCAGTGGCTAAAAAAGCTTCGTTATTACCCGCTTTAGACGCAACCGCATCGGGAACTGAGCAGAAAACCTCAGGGGCTATGTTTGGTAATCCTAGCTTTGGCGGCTCACAATTCACCTTGTATAACACCTCAGTCAAAGTCTCTTACACTTTGGATGTTTTCGGCGCGATTCGGCGGCAAATTGAATCGCAAACCGCGCAAAGTGAGTATCAACACTTTGAATTAGAAGCGACTTTTTTAACTTTGGCTGGCAATATCGCCACCACGGCTATTCAAGAAGCCGCCCTCCGCGCTCAAATTACCGCGCTTGAAGATATTATTTCCAAGCAAACCGAACAATTAAATGTTATTAAACAACAGTTTGAGGTCGGCGCAGTCTCGCAAACCGCTGTTTTAGCCCAAGAAACCACCCTCGCACAAACCAAAACCCAATTGCCGCCTTTGCAAGCGCAACTGGCACAAACGCGGCATTTACTCACGGTTTTAGTCGGTGAGCCGCCTAATAAAATTTTACCCGCGCAATTCAACTTAGCCGATTTGCATTTACCTGAGCAACTGCCTTTAAGTTTGCCCTCAAAACTCGCCCAGCAACGCCCCGACATTCGCGCCCAAGAAGCCTTATTACACGTTGCCAGTGCCAATATTGGCGTGGCAACTGCCAGCATTTATCCCAATTTCACCATTAACGCCTCCATGAGCAGTATTGCCACCGATGTGGGCGATTTATTTATCCCCGGCAGTGGGATATGGAGTTTGGGCGGCAATTTAGCACAACCCCTATTCCACGGCGGTGAGGCGACTCATAAAAAACGCGCCGCTGTGGCGTTGTATCAACAAGCCGCTGAAAATTATCGGGCTACGGTGTTGCAAGCCTTGCAAAGTGTCGCCGATACCTTAACCGCTTTAGAGTTTGATGCCTCCGCGTTGACCGCGCAAAACAAAGCCGCTGACAGTGCCAATGCCAGTTTGGAACTCACGCGAGTGCAGTGGCAAGCAGGCGCGAACAGTTATGTGGCGTTATTGACCGCTGAAAACAATTATCAACAAACCCGTTTAAGCCAGATTAAAGCCCAAGCGGCGCGTTATGCCGATACGGTCGCGCTGTTTCAGTCTTTGGGTGGCGGTTGGTGGCAACGTGAAGATTTAGTCAAAACCATGACCGCTTTGCAACCCAAAGCAGAGCCGCGTAAATGGTGGCAACGGATAACTGATTTTTGGTAATTGATTACTTATTCTTTTCCACGAAAAACACAAAAAGCACGAAAAAGAAAAACGCTCTAAATTCTTAAAAAATAAGCTCAGTTTTTAATCATTTATTTTTCGTGTCTTTCGTGCTTTTCGTGGACAATCAAATAAAAAACCTCAAGAAAGATATTCGATGATTGAAAAATATATTTTGAACAAGCCAAGAAAAAAGAAATTGCTAAAACCACAGGATTAAGCCTAATTGAAGTAATTAGATTTTTAAATTATTACCCCCCAAT